>DBCG01000057.1:35643-48333 GCA_002292945.1 Proteobacteria bacterium UBA964
CACCCCCTCACAACATGCGGCACCCCGGCACCGGCTGACGACGCGGCTCCTGGCAGGCTGGGCAATGGTTTTGGCCACGATCGTCTCGATCGGGGCGGGAGCGGACACTCCCATCGAGGATCTCGCGCGGTTTCCGCAGAGCGAGGTGACCGTCGAAACTGCCGCCGGAACCCAATCCACCTACCGCGTCTGGGTCGCCGACACCGAGGCGCGCCAACGCCAGGGGTTGATGTTCGTGCGCGATCTACCCGCAGATCAAGGGATGTTGTTCATCCATCCTGCGCCCAGACCGGCGGCGTTCTGGATGAAGAACACCTACATCCCGCTCGACATCCTCTTCATCGACCCGCGGGGCAAAGTGGTGAAGATCTATGAACGCGCCACGCCCCTGTCGCTCGAGCCGCTCGGCGTCGACACCCTCGTGCGAGCGGTGCTGGAACTGCGCGGCGGCGAGTCAGCACGCCGCGGCATCCGCGCCGGCGATCGCGTTCGCCATCGCACATTTCGTTGACCCGACGACTTGCAGCGGTCTCGGCGATGCCGCTCGACCGGCGCGCGTGTTAAACTTTGAACGTGACCGAAATTTTGATGCGGCAGCGCACCTGCCACCGCGCATCAAAAAGAATCGCGTCCAAAACACGGTAAATCCATGAAGAACATTTTTCTCAGCTTGGCGACCGCCGCGACCTTCGCGCTCGCTCAAGGCGCAAATGGCGGTTCGGATGTCGGCAGCACCTACATCGCGCCGTAACATCGCGCCGTAACGGATCATCGGCGCCCGGAGAGCCCGTCAGACAGGCGTTCGACGGACCTTATTTTTGGGTCTCGATCCGACTTGGTCTCGACCCGACGATCGTTTCCTCCACGGAGCCTGCCATGCCTTCAATGAAACCCTTCATCATCGCCACTCTGGCCGTCACGGCGCTGGTCGCCATCACGGTCCCGACCGTGGGCGTGGCGCAAGGCGCGGCCACCGCCCCCTGGCCGACCGACGAATTCTGTGGTCGCGCCCAAGGCTATGTGACGCTCGCATCCCGCCCGGCCCGCAATGTGCTGCACGAGGGTTACGACAGTTTCCGGGGTTCCGCGGCCTCCCTGCAGCCGCTCGAGGCACAGCAGTACACCGTCGCCGACCCGGCCACAGGTCAGGTGCGGCTGATCTCCTGCAAGCTCGCGACCGCCGAGGCCCTGCGTGGCGCCTTCGGGGCTGATGCGGCGCGCACCGACTCGAGCTGCTCGCTCGTCAACCGCAACACCTTCGTCTCGGTGCTCGCCTCACTGACACCGGCGGAGCGCGCCAGCGCCCGTTTCGGCCAAGGCAAGAAGGTCGCGTTCGATCGCGATACCGTCGCTCCGAACTCGGCCGAATGGCTGGAGCCCGGCGAGCTCGCGACCGTCGACAAGCGCGGCACGCTGCACCTGATCTCGCGCAGCTGGACCGGCAACGAAGCTGGCCGCGGCGTACGGCACTGCCACTTCATCGCCCCCGACTTCGCGCGGCGCATCCTGCTGGACGGCTCGCTGGCGCTGCCTGCGACACCGGTCAAGCGCTGAGAGACGCGCCCACCGTCCTCCCCGACCCCTGCCCTTCACGATCTGACCCCTCGAACGGAGACTCCACCATGAAACATTCGCCCCGCATCCAGATCACCGCCCTCGCGCTCGGATCGCTGCTGCTTGTCGGCTGCGCGAGCACCGGCAACCCGGACACCGCCAAGACCCGCAGCGGAGCGGCCATCGGGGCCGGCATCGGCGCGGTCATCGGCCTGCTGAGCAAAGGGGACAAGTTCGAAAATGCGGCCATCGGTGCCGCGATCGGCGGCCTCGGCGGCGCCGCGATCGGCAACTACCAGGATCAACAGGAGCGCAAGCTGCGCGCGCAACTCGCCAACTCCGGCGTCGAAGTCCAGCGCGTGGGCAACAACATCACCCTCGATATGCCGGGCGGCGTGACCTTCGCCACCAACAGCGCCGACATCAACGCGAACTTCTACTCGGTGCTCGACCAGGTGGCCGCCACCCTCGGCGAGTTCAACCAGACCGTCATCGAGGTCGCGGGTCACACGGACTCGACCGGTTCGCGCGCCTACAACATGACGCTCTCAGAGCGCCGTGCGGGTTCAGTGGTGAGCTACCTCTCGGGTCGCGGCATCGCGCGCGAGCGCATGATCGCCGTGGGTGCAGGCCCCGACCATCCGGTCGACACCAATGAGACGGCTGAAGGCCGTGCCCAGAACCGGCGCGTCGAGATCACCATCGTTCCGGTGGAGAAGAAGACAGGCTGAGGTCGCCCTCAAGGGCGGACGCAGGATCTTCAGCGCGGCGTATCGCCCCGCGTCGCGGGCGTGAACTCGCGGAACACCCGCTCCAAGTACTCGGAGTGGAGTCGGCTGCGCGCCTCGACTTCCTCGGCATCCGCCGGACGATAGGCTTCGATCTCCTCGGCGCCCACCACCGACCGGCGGGCGAGCAAGCGCTCGACCGTATCGAGCCGGGCGCGCGTGACCGCGAGCTCCGCCACCAGCGCGAGCGTGACCGAGTAGAGGCGATCGAGCATGGGATCGTCGGTGAATTCGGGGCGACGACCTCGCGCAGCCGGGGGCGCAGCCTGATCGGAGTCGGCGCGAAGCGGTTGAGGCTTATCCATGTCCCGGGTCCATATCCCTGGCCTTGGGCTATCCGACGGCAGCGGCGGTCTCGTCCGCCGTCTGCCATGCCCCGACGGCATACCACACGGGTGAACGCCCGAAGTCCTCGGCACGGCCATCGGCGGCGACCAAAGCCGGCGCACGGCACTCGGTCTCGAAGATCTCTCCCGGCATGAAACCGGCCCGAGCCATCCGCTCGGTCAGGTCCATCTCGTGGAGGGAGGTCCAGAACGGCTCGTTGTTCCAACGACCGTCCCAGTCGCGCATGAACTGCTCGAACGGCGGGAACCGCCGATAGGGCGGCTGCTCGAGATGGATCGCGAGCCCGCCTGGACGCAGCAGGCGCTTGCACTCGGCCAGGATGCGCGGCAATGCATCGGCGGAGGTCTCGTGCAGCACCATGGTGGTGAACACGAGGTCGCAGGAGGCATCGGGCAACGACGTGGCGGTGGCGTCCTGTTGGCGGAACTCGATGTCATCGATGCCGAGCGAGCGGGCGCGGGCGTGGCCGTAGCGCAGGAACGGCACAGCGACATCGACGGCGACGATCTGTGCCTGCGGGAACGCATGACGCAACGGAAGCGTGTTGTGGCCGAGCCCGCAGCCGAGGTCTGCGATGCGCTGCGGCTGGAAATCCGGGTGTTCGCGCTGCAACCAGGCGGCCAACGCGCGGCCCGCAGCATCGTTCCAAGGGCCTGCCATGCCGCCCACGGTGGCGAAGAACCCGGCATCGTAGTTGGCGGGGTTCGAGACATCCCCTTCGAGCTGCTCGGCGGTGTAGCCACCGCGCATCAGGTGGGTGTCCACCGCCGACACATACCGGGGCACCGGCAACGACGGGTCGAGCTGCAGCGTCGCGGCGCCTTCGTTCAGCGCCTGCGCCCGATCGCGCAAAGCGGTCGCTTGGCGGGCGACCAAGCTGCGCCCGGCTTGCTGGCGCATCTCCATGGTGTTGCGACGGACGAGGCTCCAACTGCGCCATGCGGGATCCGAGGACATGGCCTCAGCGACCTCTTGTCGGTCACGGGGTTCATGGCCATGCCGCGACACCCAGGCTGGGCTCACCCGTCCCTCGAAGGACGCACGCACCGCCGGCGCCAAGCGGGCGGCGAGCAGGGTGTTCAGTTGGGCGATGACATCGAAGCGGACGATCTCGTCGTGCGAGGCCGTTGGAAGGAGGTCGTGTCGCCCGATATCAGTCCAGGGAGAAGGATGTGCCATGGGGTCAGTATAGCGCTCCATCGGAACCCCGGAAAATCGATTATCGTGCGCTGTCAACCGAGGTTCGAGCACCCCTCCCCCCCGAGCCCTTCATGCGCCATCTCAACTACACCCACCTGCTCTATTTCTGGACCGTGGTGCGCGAGGGCGGCGTGACCAAGGCCGCAGCGGCCCTGCACCTCACCCCGCAGACCATCAGCGGACAGATCAAGCTGCTCGAGGAGCAACTGCAGGGCACTCTGTTCGAGCGCGAGGGCCGGCGGCTCGTGCCCACCGAACTCGGCCGTATCGCCTATGGCTACGCCGATGAGATCTTTCCGCGCGGTCTCGAGCTCGCGAGCGTGTTGCGCGGCGCGCGTACACACGGCCGCCGCTCGGTGACCATAGGCATCGCCGACGCCGTGCCAAAACTCATCGCCTTCCGGGTGCTCGAACCGCTGCTCGGCGGCGATAGCCCGTTCCATGTGATCTGCCATGAGGGACCGCTGCAGGACCTGCTGGCAGATCTGGCCGCCCATCGGCTCGACCTCGTGCTCTCGACCAGCGCGGTGCCGACCGACGCCGCCAAGAAGGCCTTCAACCACCCGCTCGGCGAGTCGGAGATCGGCTTCTTCGCAGCCCGTGCGCTGGCGTCGCGGCTGCGACGCGGCTTCCCGGCGAGCCTGCACGATGCACCACTGCTCGTACCGACCGAGCGCAGCGCCAATCGCCACATGCTCGACGAGTGGCTCGAGTCGCTCGGCGTGGTGCCGCGCATCGTCGGCGAGCTCGACGACAGCGCGCTCATCAAGACGTTCGCCCAGCATGGCGTCGGCGCGTTCGCCGCTCCGCTCGCGATCGAGGCCGAGATCGTCCGCCAGTTCGATGTGGCACGCATCGGTACCGCCCAAGGATTGAAGGCGCGGTTCTATGCCATCTCGACCGAACGGCGGATCAAGCACCCGGCTGTGGCGATGGTCACGGAGCGGGCACGCCGCGAGCTGTTCGTCGCAGCCGACTGATCTTTGCCGCACCCGCTCGCGGGCCGCCGCCGCGTCATGCCTGCTTTGCTAGACTCAGACATGCCTGCAGCGCCGATGACCCGCCGTCGCACCGGCCTCGCCCGCCGCGCCATCGCGATCGCCGCCTGCGCGACGCTGGCCGTCGCCCTGCCGGCCGCCCGGCCCGCCCCTCTCGATCAGAGCCATGCCGGTTTCTGCGCCGAGGCCCAACGACGGCTTGTCGGAACGACTGTGCCCATCGAGAACATCGTCGAGACGGACTTCGAGACCTTCAAGCGCGCCAAGCCCGCGGTCCGTCCGTTGCGCACCCACCAATACCTCTTGTCCGACGAGGATGGCCGCGCCCAGCAGCTGTCTTGCAAGACCAAGACCGCAGACCACCTGCGCAGCGCCCATGGCGCGGGCGCCCTCAGCAGGCAGACGCCCGACCGCCCCGACCGCGCCTGCCGCGACCTGCACCGCGACATGATCCGCGAGATCTGGCACAGCCTCAGCGCGGACGAACGTCGCGGCGCCCCCTTCACGCCCTCCCGTGTGATGCTTGAACCCGATGCCCTGAGCTACACGGGCTCGGGCTGGGTGCGTTCGCGCGCGACCGCCTGGCGCGGTCCCGACGACACGCTGCATCTGCGCTCTGCGGCACTCTTCGCCGCTTGGGAGGACTGGCGCTGGAAAGTCATGCCTGACACCTGGCGCGGCAACCATTATTGTCATCTGGTCGCACCGGAGCGGCTGCGCCAGCTGATGCTCGGTACGGATCGGCCGACGATCGGAGACCCGGGCTGATGCGCCGATCCACCGCGGCGTTCGCTGCCGCCCTCGCCATCATCCTCACCACCGTCCTCGCGGCCGTCCCGGCTGCAGCCCAGCCGGCTGAGGATCCCGCGCGATCGACGCCGTTGCGCGAGAGCGAACTGCCGGAGGCGAACTTCGCCTTCGCCCATCGGCTAGGCACCGGTATCTACGAGATCTCGGGCCGCACCGTTCAGGTCTATTCTTTGCCCTTCGAACGGCGGCTGCGCGAGCGTGATGACGAGCGCGCGGGCCTGGTCCTGACGCTGCCGGTCACGCTCGGCTTCTTCGATTTCAAGGTCCAGGACATCTTAGAGAGCGGCCTTCCGAGCGACCTCTCGACGCTGTCGTTCGTGCCGGGACTGCGATGGGAGATCGGGATCGGCGAACATTGGGAGGTGCAGCCCTTCGTGGAGGCGGGGGTCGCCCGCGACCGCAGCAACAGTCTGCAGGCGAGCGTCGCCACGCTCGGCGCGACCGCCGACCGGCGCAGCGAGTCGCGGCATGGCGCGCTGCGCTGGCACCATTCGCTCGCCTATGCGCACAGCCGGATAGACGGCGCTGGCAGCGACGACTTCGCGCTGCTCGTGTCCGGCATCGAGCTCACCCGGCCGCTCGACACGCGGATCGGTGATGTCGCGCTCGACTTTGCACCCTATGCCGCCCTCCGTTGGTATCCCGATGCGCCGTCGGTCCCGCTGCTCGCGAGCGCACCGACCGGAGGGGTGACCCGCCTGCAGGGCGAACTCGGCATCACGCTCGGCACAGCGGAGCCCTTGCGCATCGCCGGTGTGACGCTGCCCCGCATCGGCCTCGGCTACCGCTTCGGCGAAGATCTGTCGGTGTTCCGGCTCGTCATCGGCGAGCGGTTCTGAGCGCCTTGCGGAACCCGCCGCGCGCCGCACACAATGAACCTATGACTGACGACAGCCGCAGCCCCGGCACGCGCCGCCTGCCCTCCACCACCGATGCCTCGCGCGAGGCGCGCGATGCGCGTCGCTCGCGTCTCCTGAGCGATGGCCACACGGTCACCGCGATCAGCGGCGCGGCCGATGAACCGGATCCCGCGAGCCTGTCGGGCAGCATCGAAGGCTTCATCGGCTACGCCCAAGTGCCGATCGGCATCGCCGGCCCGGTGCACATCCGTGGCCAGTACGCGCAAGGTGATTTCATCGTGCCGCTCGCCACCACCGAGGGCACGCTGGTCGCCTCCTACCAGCACGCCTTCAACGCCATCAACCGCGGCGGCGGTGCGGCGGCGGCCTGCACGCGGCAGCTGGTCGGTCGCGCACCCTGCTTCGCGTTCGCGGACCTCCCCACGGCCGCCACCATGGCCGCATGGTTGGCCTCGCAGTTCCTGCCGATGCAGCAAGCCGCCGCCACCACCTCGCGCTACTGTCGGCTGCAAGGTGCGCGCACCTCGGTGGTCGGCAACACCGTCTACCTGATGCTCGAGTACACGACCGGCGATGCAGCAGGCCAGAACATGGTCACGCTCGCCACGCAAGCGGTCTGCGCGGCGCTGCTGCCGCGGATGCCGCACGCCCCGGTGAACTGGCTGGTGGAATCCGTGCTGTCCGGCGACAAGCGCGCCACTGCGCAGGCCTTCCTCGGCGCGCGCGGTCGCAACGCCTCGGCCGAGGTGCTGCTGCCGGGACGGCATCTCGCCCGCTATTGGCGCACCGAGGCCGCGACCATGGTCCGGGCTTGGCAGCAAGGCACGATCGGTTCGCTGCAGACCGGCTCGATCGGCGTGCAGGGCAATGTCGCCAACGCCGTCGCCGCACTGTTCATCGCTTGCGGCCAAGATGTCGCCTGCGTCGTCGAGGCGAGCACCGCCCTGACGCGCATCGAAGCGACGCCGGCCGGCGATCTGTACGCCTCGGTGACGCTGCCGAACCTGATCGTCGGCACGGTCGGCGGCGGCACCTTCCTGCCGACCGCGCGCGAATGTCTCGCGCTGCTCGGCTGCACCGGCCCCGGCACGGCGGCGAAGTTCGCGGAGATCTGCGCCGTGGTCGCGCTCGCCGGCGAGCTCGCGGTGGTCGGCGCGATGGCAAGCGGCGCCTTCGCCGACGCGCATGCGAGCGGCGGACGCAAGGGCCGCGGCACCGGCGAGAGCTGAGACCCCATGGCTGACACGGCACCAGGACCGGACCGCACGCAGCGGCCCCGCAAGCCGATACGCCGCTTCGTGCTGCACAAGATGCTGCCGCCTATCGGCTGGCGCGCCTATCGTGCGCTTGGCCGTTCCTGGACCTATCGCACCGAACAGGTCGATACGACGCTGCACCGGCTGATCGCCGCGCGACAGCCTGTGGTAGGCGCCTTCTTGCACTCGCGTACCTTTGCGCTGATGCACTTCTTCAGCCTGCCCGAGCAGGGCCGCTGGAGCCTGATGTGCTCGCAGAGCCGTGACGGCGAGGCGATGGCCCGCATCGAAGAAGGTCTCGGCTTCCGTGTCGCGCGCGGCTCCTCCGGCAAGGGCGGCGCACGTGCGCTGGTCGAGATGATCAAGGCACAGCGCGAGGATCCCGGACTCAACTCTTGTCTCGCGATCGATGGTTCGCGCGGCCCGCGCGGCGTCGCGCAGCTCGGCATCATCACCCTCGCGCAGAAGACCGGCAGCGTGCTGCTGCCGGTGGCCGGGTCGGCGGCGAGCTGCTGGCGTTGGGATGCCTCGTGGGACCGCACCGTGATCCCGAAGCCAGGGGCCACCGTCGCAGTGCGTGCGGGCGAGCCGATTGAAGTGCCGGCCAAACTCGATGCGGTGCAGCTCGAGGCGCTGCGGCGGCGCGTCGAAGACGCCTTGGTGGGGATGCATGCCGACCTCGACGCCGTCACCGGCTACCGGGATCCCGAACCGTTGCGGTTGCCGCCCAAAGGTGCGGACGCGGCATCGAAAGCCGCGGCGCATGGCGCATCGTCAGCGCCGCCGTCGGACTGAACCGACCATGGGTCAGCGCCAGATCGACTGCGCGGTGATGTTCGTCGATATGCGCGGCTTCACCCGCGCCTCGGAACACCTCGGACCAGACGGGGTCGTCGCCCTCTTGGAGGGCTACTTCGAGCTCCTCGTAGGCGTCGTCGGACAGCACAGCGGTCGCGCCTGCAACATGGCCGGTGACGGCGTGGTGGTCGCTTTCGGCACCGGCCCCTGCGCGGCGGACACCGGCGAACAAGCAGCCCGCAGGTCGGTGCGAGCGGCCCATGCGCTGCTCGATGCCTGGAAGACCTTCGCCGCGGACTGGCAGGCGCGGCAGGGCGTCATCACCGGCCTCGGCATCGGCATCCACTACGGGCCGGTGATCGCCGGGCCGATCGGCCCGCCCTCGTTCCGGCACGACACCGTGGTGGGCGACACGGTGAACGTGGCGACACGGCTCTGTCAGCGCGCCCGCGCCGGCGAAGTGTTGTTCTCTGGCACGGTGCGCGCCGCACTCGGCCCCGACGGCCTCGGCCTCGAGATCCTCGAACTGCCGGCGCTGCAGATCCGCGGCCGCGCCGCGCCGCTGCCGATGCACTGCCTGCCGGCGACGCTGCGTCTCGATCTGGGCGCGGACTGACGGCCTCGCGGCGGCGTCTGTCCGTCGCTGATATCCTGACCGCCCGACCCCGGACACCCGGAACCACTCCCATGCGCCACGCGCTCCGTATCGCCATGACCACCGCACTCATCGCCGCCGCCTCCACTGCACTCTCCACCGCCGCCTCGCCGCCGCTGCCCGTGCTCGCCGCACCGTGGATCGGTCCATACGGCGGCGTGCCCGCCTTCGACAAAGCCTCGCCTGCCGGGCTCGCGCCTGCGATGGAAGCCGGCATGGCCCGGCAATTGGCCGAACTTCAGGCGATCGCCGATGATCCTGCGCCGGCCACCTTCGAGAACACCATCGCCGCGATGGAACGCTCCGGTCGCGCCTTGCGCCGCGCCTATACGGTCTTTGGCATCTACGGCTCCACGCTCAGCGACGACGCCGTGCAGGCGGTCGAGCGCGAACTCGAACCCAAGCTCGCCGCGTTCCGCGACCGCATCACCCAGAACGACAAGCTGTTCGCGCGTATCGCTGCGGTCTACGACACGCGCATGACCGCCGGCCTCACCTCAGAGCAACAGCGCCTCACTTGGCTCACCTATACCGATCTCGTGCGCGCCGGCGCCAAGCTCGATGCCGCCTCGAAGACCCGTCTGGCGGAGATCAACCAATCTTTGGCCGGGCTGTTCACGCGCTTCAGCCAGAACCTTCTCGCCGACGAGGGCTCGCGCTTCACGCAGCTCGGCGCCGAGGCCGACCTCGCGGGCTTGCCCGAGTCGCTGCGCGCGGGCTATGCGACGGACGCCGAGAGCCGCGGCCTGAAAGGCCGATGGGTGATCGCCAACACCCGCTCATCCGTCGAGCCCTTCCTCACCTACTCCACCCGTCGCGACCTGCGCGAGCAGGTGTGGCGCGAGTTCGTGGGCCGCGGCGACAACGGCGGCGCGCGCGACAACAACGCGATCATCGGTGAGATCCTGCAGCTGCGCGCCGAGCGCGCGCGCCTGCTCGGCCATCCTACGCATGCGCACTGGCGGCTCGAGAACACCATGGCTCGCACCCCCGAACGCGCCATGGCGCTGATGGAGGCGGTATGGAAGCCCGCCGTCGCTCGGGTGCGTGAGGAGGTCGCCGACATGCAGCGTGTCGCGGACGCCGAGGGCGACAAGGTCACCATCGAGCCTTGGGACTACCGGTTCTACGCGGAGAAGGTCCGCAAGGCCAAGTACGACCTCGACACCAACGAGCTCAAGCCCTACCTGCAGCTCGACAAGCTCCGTGAAGGCATGTTCTTCGTGGCGAAGGAGCTCTTCGGCCTCGTCTTCAAGCCGCTCACGCCGGGCACCGTGCCGGTCTACCACCCCGATGTCGCGGTCTGGGAGGTCAGCGACCTCGCAGGGCGGCATGTGGGCCTCTGGTACTTCGACCCCTACGCCCGCGTCGGCAAGCAATCAGGCGCCTGGATGAACGCCTACCGCGATCAGGAGCGTTTCGACGGTGAGGTCACCACCATCGTCTCCAACAACTCCAACTTCGTGAAGGGCAAGCCCGGCGAGCCGGTGCTCATCAGCTGGGACGACGCTGTGACGCTGTTCCACGAGTTCGGTCACGCCCTGCATGGCCTCGCCTCCAACGTCAACTACCCCTCCGTCTCCGGCACAGCGGTGGCGCGGGACTATGTCGAGTTCCCCTCGCAGCTGCTCGAACATTGGTTGCCGACCCAGAAGATCCTCGACCGCTACGCCGTGCACCACCAGAGCGGTGAGCCGATCCCGGCCGAGCTCGTCGCCAAGGTCGAGCGCGCCAAGAATTTCAACCAAGGCTTCGCCACCGTCGAATACCTCGCCGGCGCGCTGATCGACATGAAGCTGCACCTCGCGGCGCAGCCGGGTGCCCGGATCGACCCAGACATGTTCGAGCGCGAGACCCTGGCCGCGCTCGGCATGCCCCGCGAGATCGTGATGCGCCATCGCACCCCGCAGTTCGGTCATATCTTTTCGGGCGACGGCTATTCCGCCGGCTACTACAGCTATCTTTGGTCGGACACGCTGACGGCCGACGCGTGGGAAGCGTTCACCGCCGGTGAGGGCGCCTGGGATCGCGGCATGGCCAAGCGACTGCGCGACAACGTGTTCTCGGTGGGCAACACCATCGACCCGTCGGACGGTTACCGCGCCTTCCGCGGCCGCGATCCGGGCATCGACGCGCTGATGCGCAAGCGCGGCTTCCTGCCGCCCTCCAGCCCGACCCAACCCTGAGCACAAGGAGCGTCCGAGGGCCACCTGACGCCAAAGATCGCGTCGATGATGGGCCGATGACGCAAGATACGGTGCGTTTCGTCACGCATCGCACTCAAGTTTTGTCGAAACCCTTCAATGAACCCATATAATCGCTCCACTCCGGAATTTTGAACGCCGGTCAATCAAGCGAAGGACGATCTGATGGCCAAGAAGACTGCACGCGTCACCCGCAAGCCCAAGAAGGGGTCGCGCAACTTCACTCCCTGGACCCCGGCGGACGAGAAAAAACTGCGCAAGCTTGCCGGCAAGATGCCGACCGAAAAGGTGGCGAAGACGCTCAACCGCTCGGTCGCAGCCGTCACCTTCAAGGCGTTCTCGCTGCGCCTGTCGTTGCGTCTGGCCAAGTCGAACCGGGGCCGTCGCCTCGGTCACTGACCGCCGTCGGAGGTCTCCCGGCGGATCGGTTCACGAGCTGCACCCGGTGCTGCGCCCGCAGAACCGAGCGCCGAGAGCACTCTGCGCAGCAGATTGACGCCGGCCAGCCCTCGCCCGACGAGGGTGAGGGTCCTTGCGGGACCCGCATAGGCCAACAACGCCGCGCCCGCTGCCAACAGCACGGGGGTGCTCGTGATCGCACGGGCGACCTTGATGCTGCGCTCTGCACCGCCGAGCCGACCGGTGACGCCTGCGCCGGTGCGAGCGATGTCTTCGCGCAATCGCGCGCTACGGGCCAGCAATTGCGCGCGTCGGCGCTCGGTCTCTGATTCGCGCTTCGTCATGTAGGCCCCTCCGGCCAACGATCGTCCCGACGCGTACCGGGTTCGGCGCGTCTGGCCGCGGCGTCCAACGCCGCCCGGTCGCGGCGCAGCTCCGCGAGCGTGCCCTCGAGCAGCGGCGGCCCGTTGCGCACGCGGCGCAAGACCTGCCAGACGGCCAGACCCGCCAAGACGACGAACAACAGCGCCACCAGCCCCACCGCGAGCAGTCGATTGGTGTCCCAGAACGCGACGATGACCGTCGTGATGATCATCAACAACGCGAGGAACGCGAACAGCAGGCCGACCGCCGCCCAGACGAGGATGACGGCCAGCCGCCGCAGTTCCCCCGAGAGTTCGGTGGTCAGCAGCTCGATGCGGACCTGCAGCAACGCGAGCAGCTGGGTGACGAGCTGACGCAGGGATTCGAACATGTGCGGCTCGGGAGGACGGGCTCAGCGACGGCTGAGCAACACGCCGACGATCAGCCCGACGCCCGT
>DBCG01000057.1:48444-54680 GCA_002292945.1 Proteobacteria bacterium UBA964
GAGCCGCTCGCGCGCGCCGCGCACGGACTCGGCGGCGCGCTCACGCGCCTCGGCGGCACGCTCGCCGACCAGACCGGAGGTCTCGCGCAGCAAAGATTCCGCGTCCTCCACGACCCGTCGAAGGTCATCCAGGATACGGTCGGAGTCGGGGGTGGTGTGCATGCTGTCCTCCATGTCGGCGGATGTGCCGTCAAAACCTTTTGACCATCCTAGCCTGCGAGGGTTCCCGCCGTCAGGACATCCGCATTGGCACGCCGCCACGCCGCCTCGTCGACACGCGCCAGCGCATCGAGGTCGCCCGGCTCGGCGGCCGGGTCGTCGACCCACTCTCGCAAGAGCGTACCGCCGTTGATGACATCGATCGCAAGACGCGTCGTCTCATATTCGTAGGGGAAATCCCGCCACAATGGATAATCAGGCCGCAGCCGCCGCAAGGCCTTGAAGGCCAGCGCCTGCAGGCGCCAAGGGCGGAACGCCGCGGGGTCGTAGACCGGGTCGTCCGTGTGCACCTGCACGCCCGCGCAGAGCTTGCCCGCGTATTTGTGGAAGGTCGGCTCGAACCAGCAGGGGCGCAACCGGCAACCTGCCAGCCAATCGGGGGCGAGCCGCGCCATCTCGCCGAGCAGCACCGACGCATCGAGATCGGGCGCACCGAAGAGTTCGAGCGGCCGGGTCGTGCCGCGCCCTTCAGAGAGGGTCGTACCCTCGAGCATCACCGTACCCGCATAGGCGCGCGCCATATAGACATTCGGCGCGTTGGGGCTGGGGTTGACCCAGCTGCGCTCGCCGAGCGGCCAACCAAATCCGGGGGCGGCGTGCGGGTCCCAGCCCCGCATCGGCACCACCACGAGCTCGACATCGATGCGGCACTCGCGCAAGAACCAGCGCGCCATCTCGCCCATCGTCAGCCCGTGCCGCATCGGCATCGGGCCCGCGCCGACGAAGCTCTCCCAACCCGGCCGTAGCGCAAGGCCTTCCACCTCCCGTCCGGCCGGATTCGGACGGTCGAGCACCCACACGGCCTTGCCGAGGCGGCCGCAGGCCTCGAGGACATAGCGCAGCGTGGTGATGAAGGTGTAGATGCGGCAGCCGAGGTCCTGCAGATCGACGAGCAGCACATCGCAATGCTCCAGCATCGCGTCGGTGGGACGGCGCACCGTACCGTACAGGCTGAACACGGGGATGCCGAGCGCGGGGTCGAGGAAATCCTCGGACTCGACCATGTTGTCCTGCTTGTCGCCGCGCAAGCCGTGCTGCGGACCGAAGGCCGCCGTCACCCGTAGCCCGGGCGTGGCGGCCAAGGCATCCAAAGAATGACGCCAGTCGGCGGTCATGGACGCCGGGTGCGCGAGCAGACCGAGCCGTCGTCCGACAAGCGGTGCGCGCAACGCCGGATCGGCGAGCAGCCGATCGATGCCGAAGAGGATCCCGCGTGTCAGAAAAAGTCCTCCGGGACGCTGATCCCGCCGACGAAGCCGGCGCGATCGTGGAACTCCGGCTGCGCCTGAGGATGGGCGAGCGACCAGTAGCTGAGCCCGAGGTGGGTCTCGAGCACCATCGTGATGCCGGCCTGCCAGGTGAGCGCCGAGTCCTTGCGCCACAGGGAGCGCAACGCCGCATGCGGAACCGTGGCGAGCAGGCGGGTCGCGCCCTCGCCCGGCAGGATCCGCACCTCGGGGGTTTGCCCGATCCAATCGTGGTTGCGGACGCCTGTCCGGTAGCCGTCGAACGCATAGGCCGCCCAATCGCCGGACGGGGCGAAGTTGAACTCGAGATAGGACGGGTCGCCCGGCACCCCGAGGAAGAGCTCGCCACAGGTCCCCTTCCAAAGAAAATCTTGCGCAGCGGGGGTCTCGCTGCGCGGCGCCAGCACCAACCGGCCTGCCGGCACCCCCATCGTGTACTCGAGCAGCAGTCCGCCCGGCGACCATCGCGTCACGACCTCGATGTGCCATCCCGCAGGCACCGGTTGGCTGCGGTGCGCCGTCAGCACATGCCGCAGCGGCTTCTCGGCGCTCATGGTCTGCGCCCCGCGACCACCGGCAACTGCCACACCGCGTAGCCTTTCGGATCGCGCAGCGTCGCGATCGAGGCATCGAACAGCGCGCTGACCTGCGCAAGCGGCAACGCCGAGCTCGCCGCCAACACCGGCGCATAGCCGTCGCGCCAAGACTCGATGATGCCGGCCAGGACCTCCCGCGGCACGCGCTCGGTGTCGAGCACGAGGTATTGGATGCTCACATGCGCGAAGCCGAGCTCACGCAGCATCGGCAAGGTCCGTCGACCGACCCGCGCATCGGTGCCGGTGAGACGAGTGTGCTCGACCACCGCACCGGTCCACAGACGATCGGGATCGAGCCCGTCCCGCGGCGGGAACTGCAGCATCCCGTAATCCTCGGAGACGACATGCAGCCAACCGCCCGGGCGCAAGACCCGCCGGCACTCGGCGAGCACCGCCTCGGGATCGGGCAGCAACTGCGTGAGGTGGCGACAGGCGACGAGATCGAAGTGCCCATCCGGAAAACGCAGCGCGCGGCCGTCTCCGACCTCGAACATGGGGCGCGGCCCGCCCGTCGCGACCGGGGCGCCGCTGAGGCGGTCTGCGGCCTCCACCATCGAGGGGAGCAGGTCCACCCCGATGACCTCGGCGGCCCCTGGAAAGAGCCCTGATAGCCTGCGCGTGGCCTCACCGGTACCGCAGCCAAGATCGAGGATCCGTGCGCCGGCGGGCAACGCGTAGCGGGCGTAGAGCCGTGACTCCTGGGGCCACGCCGCCTCGGCCTGGAATCGCAGGGTGCGGATCATCGCCGGATCGGCCATCTGCGCCGCCTGCGGGTGGGCAGGGTCGATGCCCTCGAGGACCGATGCAGCGGCGGTCATGGACCGCTCGGCGGGGAGCAGGGGCATGTCATGGTGCGCAAATGATAGGGGAACAATGGGAGAATGGGCATCCACCTGTGACGCTCCCGCCGCATGAACGCCCTCGCCTCTGAACTGCCGTTGTTCGCCCCACCGGAAAGCGCTGCGCCGCGCATCCGCGAGATCCCGTACAACTACACCTCTTTTTCGGACCGCGAGATCGTCATCCGCCTGCTCGGTGCCGATGCTTGGACGATGCTCGATGAGCTGCGAGGCGAACGACGCACCGGCCGCTCTGCGCGCATGCTCTATGAAGTCCTCGGCGACATCTGGGCGGTACAGCGCAACCCTTATCTCGAGGATGACCTGCTCGACAACCCGCGACGCCGTCGGCTCCTCATCGAGGCGCTCGGACACCGGCTCGGCGAGATCGACAAGCGCCGCGACCCCGACCTCAGCGCGCTCGAGCGCGAGCGCGACCGCAAGGTCGGCGAGCTGCTCGCTGCGGCACGCCGCGCGGTGGTCGATTTCGACGAGGGCTTCGACCGCACCCGTCGCCTGCGCGATCAGGCGCGGCGCCGGTTGCGTCGCCACACCCGCAGCGATGCCATCGCCTTCGATGCTTTCGCGCGCGTCTCGCATGTCACCGACGCCACCGATTGGCGCGTGGAGTACCCGTTCGTCGTCATCAGCCCCGATGCCGAAGATGAGATCCCTGGGATCGTGCGCGCCTGCATCGAGCTCGGGTTGACCATCGTGCCGCGCGGCGGCGGTACCGGCTACACGGGCGGCGCGATCCCACTGACACCGTTGTCGGCGGTCATCAACACCGAGAAGCTCGAACGGGTCTCCGAGGTCGAGCATGTCGCACTGCCAGGCGGCGCGGGCGACGCTCTCGCCGGTCGCGCCGTGCCCACCGTCTTCTCGGAGGCGGGCGTTGTGACCAAGCGCGTGGCCGAGGCCGCCGAACGGGCCGGCTTCGTGTTCGCAGTCGATCCCACCTCCATGGACGCCTGCTGCATCGGCGGCAACATCGCCATGAACGCGGGCGGCAAGAAAGCCGTGCTCTGGGGCACCGCGGTCGACAACCTCGCCTGGTGGCGCATGGTCGACCCGCAGGGCGACTGGCTCGAGGTCGAGCGCATCGGCCACAACCTCGGCAAGCTCCACGACGCGCGCGAGGTCACCTGGCGCCTCACCTGGAAGGACGGCCGTTCCCCGGCAGCGAGTGCGCGCGTGCTGCGCACCGAGACGCTGGTGATGGCGGGCTCGGCGTTCCGCAAGGCCGGTCTCGGCAAGGATGTCACCGACAAGTTCTTGGGCGGCCTGCCCGGCGTGCAGAAAGAAGGCTGCGACGGCCTGATCACCGCAGCGCGCTGGGTGGTGCATCACATGCCGCGGCACATGCGTACGGTCTGCCTCGAATTCTTCGGCGAAGCGCGCGAGGCGATCCCCTCGATCGTCGAGATCATCGGTCGCCTCGACGCCGCGGACCGTGCCGACGGCGTCAAGCTCGCGGGGCTCGAGCACCTCGATGAGCGCTACCTCAAGGCGGTCGGCTACGTCACCAAGAGCAAGCGCGGCGCGTTGCCCAAGATGGTGTTGATCGGCGACATCGTCGGCGAAGATGACGCCGCCGTGGCGCGCGCCACCAGCGAGACCGTCCGCATCGCCAACGGCCGCGGCGGCGAGGGCTTCATCGCCGTCGGTGCCGACGCACGCAGGAAGTTCTGGCTCGACCGCGCACGCACCGCCGCGATCGCCAAACACACCAACGCCTTCAAGATCAACGAAGACGTGGTCATCCCGCTGCCGCGTCTCGGGGACTACACCGACGCCATCGAACGCATCAACATCGAGCTCTCGATCGCCAACAAGCTGCGTCTTGCCGACGCGCTCGAGGAGTTCCTGCGCGGCCCGCTCAAGCCCGGCAAGACCGGAGACGCCGAGCTCGACGCGCTGTCGCGCGAGGAGATCCTGGGCGACCGCCCGGCCAGGGCGCTGCGCCTCGTCGCAGAGGTGCGCGACCATTGGTCCGATCTGCTGCACCGGCTCGACGATCCGGCGCTCTTCGCGCGCCTGCAGGACCGCTCGCTGCGGGTGTCCTGGAAGCGCGAACTGCGCGATCCGCTCGCCGCGCTGTTCGCCGGCGACGCTTACGCACCGATCCGCGCCGAAGCCGCCGCCATCCATCGACGCGTGCTCAAGGGCCGCGTCTGGGTGGCGCTGCACATGCACGCGGGCGATGGCAACGTGCACACCAACATCCCGGTCAACTCCGACGACTACCTGATGCTGCAAGAGGCGAACGCCGCGGTGGCGCGCATCATGCGCATCGCCCGCGATCTCGGCGGCGTGATCTCCGGCGAACACGGCATCGGCATCACCAAGCTCGAATTCCTCACCGAGGACGAGACGGCCGAACTGCGCGCCTACAAATCGCGCATCGACCCCGACGGCCGCTTCAACAAGGGCAAGCTGCTGCCGGGTGGCGATCTCACACGCGCCTACACGCCGAGCTTCAACCTGCTCGGACACGAGTCGCTGATCATGCAGCAGTCCGACATCAGCTCGATCTCGGGCGCGATCAAGGACTGCCTGCGCTGCGGCAAGTGCAAGCCCGTCTGCGCGACGCATGTGCCGCGCGCCAACCTTTTCTATAGCCCGCGCAACAAGATCCTCGCGACCTCGCTGCTGATCGAGGCTTTCCTCTACGAGGAGCAGACCCGCCGCGGCGTATCCATCCGGCATTGGGAAGAGTTCGGCGATGTCGCGGACCACTGCACCGTGTGCCACAAGTGCGAGAAACCCTGCCCGGTCGACATCGACTTCGGCGAGGTCACCATGGCGATGCGCGACCTGCTGCGCCGCATGGGCAAGAAGCGTTTCAATGCAGGCAGCGCAGCCTCGATGGCGTTCCTGAACGCCACGAACCCCGAGACCATCAAGGTCCTGCGCAAGGGCCTCATCGAGTGGGGCTTCAAGGCCCAGCGGCTCGGGCACCAAGTGCTCAAGGGTTTTGCGAGGCCGCAGACGAAGACGCCGCCCGCCACCACCGGCAAGGCGCCGATCCGCGAACAGGTCGTGCACTTCGTGAACCGCCGCATGCCCTCAGGCGTACCCAAGAAGACCGCGCGCGCCCTCCTCGACATCGAGGACAAGGACTATGTGCCGGTGATCCGCGACCCGAAGGCGACCACGCCCGAAGCGGAGGCCGTGTTCTATTTCCCGGGCTGCGGATCGGAACGGCTCTTCTCGCAGGTGGGTCTCGCCACACAGGCGATGCTGTGGAGCGTGGGGGTACAGACCGTGCTGCCACCCGGATATCTTTGCTGTGGCTATCCGCAACGCGGTTCCGGCGACTTCGCCAAGGCCGA
>DBCG01000099.1 GCA_002292945.1 Proteobacteria bacterium UBA964
ATCGATGGGCTCGGGCGCGGCGCCGAGACCGGGCGTTGTCCAAAGAAATAGACCCCCGGGGGCGAGCACGCGCCGCAGCTCGGCCAGCACGGCGTCGACCGACTCGATACCCGGAGCGAGCCAGTGACCGAGCGCCAGATCGACGCTGCCCTCGGCGAGCGGCAACTGCTTGGGTGTGCCGTCGATGCGCTCTAGGGCGGGTGCAGCGCCGGGGACCAAGCGGCGTAGCGCCTCGAGTGCCCGCTGGGCGAGACCGTTCGGCGCGGCGACGCCTGTGCCGGTGACGAGGATCCGGGCTACCGGAAAACGGCGGCGCAGCGGGTCGGCCGCGCCGTCCGTGACGCCGCCGCCGAGATCGAGCACGACGCGCGGCTTCAGCGCGAAGTGGTCGAGGCGTTCAAGCAACTCCGCGAGCGCTGCGACGGGTGGAGGGAGGTCGGACATGTCGGATCTCCGTGGGCTGCTGGTGGACGCCGCCGACTGCGGATGTCGTGGCGTCATGCCAGCGCCGCCTCCAGTGCGGCGAGCAGTGACTCGACCTGCTGTGCCGTGTGTGCGGCGGACAGCGTGATGCGCAGGCGCGCCGTACCTTCAGGGACGGTCGGTGGACGGATGGCCGTCACGCGGTGGCCCGCCGCAGCGAGCCGGCTGCTCGCCTCGAGCGCAGCGGCCGGGCTGCCGAGGATCAGCGGCTGGATCGGCGTCGTCGAGGGTGTCACGGCGAGACCGCGTTTCGCGGCGCCCTCACGGAACTGTGCGATGCGCGCCTGCAGGATCTCGCGCCGCCA
Organism: Proteobacteria bacterium UBA964; assembly: GCA_002292945.1. Classification (GTDB taxonomy): domain Bacteria; phylum Pseudomonadota; class Gammaproteobacteria; order Steroidobacterales; family Steroidobacteraceae; genus UBA964. Next base: position 789 of record DBCG01000099.1, read on the forward strand.
AGGCTCCTCGCGGACGATGCGCAGCGCGCGACGGGTCGCTGCGGCGACCGGTGGGGGCAGCGCGGTCGTGTAGATATAGGTGCGTGCGCGCTGAAGCAGCAGCTCGATGACGTCGTCATCACCGGCGACGAACGCGCCGAAGGTGCCGAGCGCCTTGCCGAAGGTGCCGATCAGCACCGGCACATCGCGTGCATCGAGACCGAAATGTTCGCAGCAGCCGCCGCCGGTCGCGCCGACGACACCGATGCCGTGCGCGTCATCGACCACCAACCAGGCGCCGTGGGCCTGCGCGGCCTGCGCGAGCGCGGGCAGCGGGGCGAGGTCGCCATCCATGCTGAACACGCCGTCGGTGATGAGGAACGCACCGGCATGCTGCGTGTCGTGAGCGTCGTGCGCCGCGAGCGCTGCGCGGGCGGCCTCGGCATCGCCGTGCGCATAGCGCTGCAGGTGGGTGCTGCGCACGAGCCGTGCGGCGTCGATCAGCGAGGCATGGTTCAGTTCGTCGCCGAGCAGCAGGTCGTCGCGACCGGCCAGCGCGCCGAGCACGCCGAGGTTCGCCATATAACCGGTGGAGAACACCAGGGCACGGGCACGACCGGTGAACTCGGCGAGTTCACGCTCGAGCGCCTCGTGTTCGGCGCCGTGTCCGCTGACGAGGTGGGAGGCCCCGGCGCCCGCACCGTAGCGCTGCGCCGCTTCGGCCATGGCAGCGGCGACCCCGGGGTCGCGGGCGAGGCCGAGATAGTCGTTGCTGCAGAAATTGACGCGGCCGTCCTCCGCCGGTGAACGACGGCGGCGAAGCTGGCGTTCGTCGATGGACCTCAGCGCGGCGGAGCGCGCCTCAGGCGTGCAGCGCACCGGGCGCTCCCGCAGCGGTGCGCATACCGAGCCGCGTCAGCAACGCCCGGTCGTGCTCGACATCGGGGTTGCCGGTGGTGAGCAGCTTCTCACCGTAGAAGATGGAGTTCGCGCCGGCGAAGAACGCGAGCGCCTGCAGTTCGTCGGACATCTGTTCGCGACCGGCCGAGAGCCGCACCGCCGATCGCGGCATGAGGATGCGCGCGACCGCGATGGTGCGCACGAAATCGAACGGATCGATCGGCGCCTGCCCGGCGAGCGGCGTACCGGGCACGGCGACCAGCTGGTTGATCGGGACGCTCTCCGGATGATGCGGAAGGTTGGCGAGGACCTGCAGCATTCGCGCACGGTCGCGCACCGTCTCGCCCATGCCGACGATGCCGCCGCAGCAGACGTTCATCCCCGCCTCGCGCACCGCCTCCAGCGTGTCGAGCCGGTCCTGGAATTCGCGGGTGGTGATGATTTCGCCGTAGAACTCGGGCGAGGTGTCGATGTTGTGGTTGTAGTAGTCGAGCCCCGCCTCGCGTAATTCTTTGGCCTGATCGAGCGTGAGCATGCCGAGCGTGGCGCAGCTCTCGAGGCCGAGCGAGCGCACCTCACGGATCATCGCCGACATCACCTCGATGTCGCGTTTCTTGGGCGAGCGCCAGGCGGCACCCATGCAGAAGCGGGTGGCGCCCGCCTCGCGTGCGGCCTTGGCACGCGCCGCGACATCGGCCACCGCCATCAGCGTCTCGCGCTCGAGACCGGTGTCGTGGCGGATGCTCTGCGGGCAATACGCGCAGTCCTCGGGGCAGGCCCCCGTCTTCACCGACAACAGCGTGCTCATCTGCACCGTGTTCGCCGGTTGGTGTGCGCGGTGGACGCGCTGCGCCTCGAACAGAAGGTCCTGGAACGGCAGCGCGAACAGTGCTTCGACCTCTTCGGTCGTCCAGTCGTGGCGGGCGGCTGCGGTCATAGGGCATTTCTCTACGTTTGCGGGCGATGGACGGCGGGTGTTCCGCCGCTGACTGTGGCGCAATGACGGGGCGATGTTGGTGGTCGGCGTGGAGCGTGTCAACTTGACGGAGCCCGAAGAGTCGACAATCGGCGCGGCCGCGGGGCTCGGTGCGTGGTTGAGGGCGCGTTCGACCCGGCTGCCGTGGCTCGTACGGGCGGGCTTCGTCTGTCTGCCGCCGCGCTGTGTGTTCTGCGGCGGGCAGGGTGACCTCGGTGCGGTCGATCTCTGCTCGGTGTGCCTTGAGACGCTGCCTTTCGATGCGGCGACCGGGCGCGGCGGGGGCGTCGGGCAGACGGCGGTGCTGGCGCCGTTCTCCTACGACGACCCGGTCGGTAGCGGGCTGCGGGCGCTCAAGTTCCAAGGTGACCTGCGCCCCGCGCGGCTGTTCGGGGCCTTGTTGGCTGCGAGCGCCGCCCGTCAGGGGGCGGCGGCGCCGGGCACCGTACTGCTGCCGGTGCCCTTGCACCCCAAGCGTCATGCCGAGCGCGGATTCAACCAAGCCGAGGCGATCGCGCGTCACGCGGCGCTCTGGCTCGGTCTGTCGGTGCGGACGGACGGCTTGGTGCGTCGGCGCGATACGGCGCCGCAGACCGCATTGCGCGGTGCGCAACGGCGCCGCAACCTCGCGCAGGCGTTCGCGCCTGCGGCGATGCGGGGCGCGGCGCTCCGAGCGCGGTTCGTGCTGGTCGATGATGTGCTGACCACCGGGGCGACGCTGGCGGCGGCCCGCGCGGCCTTGCGCGAAGCCGGCCTCGATGCGGCGGGCGTGTGGGTGGTGGCGGCCGCCCGGCGTCGCGGGTCAGTTCGTGCGCAGCGCGTGATCGACCACGGCGCCGGCGAAGACCGCCATACCGACCAG
>DBCG01000108.1:0-385 GCA_002292945.1 Proteobacteria bacterium UBA964
GGCGGGCCGTCGTGCAGCACGAAGCGCGGCCGACCGCGCGCGATCTCACGCAAGCGGCCGTAGGTGTTCTCGGCCTCCCAACGCGCGAGCAGCGCAGGCTCGCGCTGCGCCAGGTCGGCCTTCATGGGGAAGCCCGTCTGCGGGAGATTGATCGTCTGTTTGTAGTCGGTCACTGGATCATCCGTTAAAAGAACTTGGCCAAGCGCTCGCGCGCCTCGGTCACATCGGCATGCATCTGCACCACCATGGCCTCGAGCGATTCGAAGCGGGCCTCCTCGCGCAGGTGCGCGACGAACTCCACCTCGAGCTCGCGGCCGTAGAGATCGCCCGCGAAGTCGAACACGAACACCTCGAGCAGCGGCTCGACACCGCCCACCGTGGGCCG
>DBCG01000108.1:419-34396 GCA_002292945.1 Proteobacteria bacterium UBA964
CCCCGCCATAGGTCCGTGCGTCCCGCCCGTCGCCGATGCCGTGCACGCGCACCGCACAGATGCCGCTGAGCGGCAGCCGCCGACGCCGTACACGGATGTTAGCCGTCGGGAAGCCGAGTGTGCGACCGAGTTGCTGGCCGGCGACCACCCTACCCCGCATGCTGTAGCGGCGACCGAGCAGGCGTGCAGCGCCCTCGAGGTCGCGCGCGGCGAGCGCGGCGCGGATACCGGAACTGCTGACGCGCGCCGAATCAGCCGCCACCGGTGCGATCACCTCGACACCGAAGCCAAGACGCAGGCCCGCTTCGCGCAGGAAGTTGGCGTTGGCGGCGCCTCCGCGACCGAAGTGGAAGTCGTGGCCGACCACCACGCCTGCGACCTGCAGGCGTTCATGCAGCAGGCTCACGAAGCCGGCACCGTCCATGCCGCGCAGCCGCCCGTCGAAACGCAGCAGCACGAGCGCATCGAGGCCGCTGCGCTCGAGCAGGCGCACGCGCTCGCGCAGGTTGGTGAGGCGGGCAGGCGGTTCGGCTGGTGTGAGGAACTCTCGAGGCAGCGGCTCGAAGGTCAACAGCAGCGCGGGACGCCCCGCCGCCGCAGCCTGCGCGCGCGTCGCATCGATCAGCGCCCGGTGGCCGAGATGCAGACCGTCGAAGCTGCCGATCGCCACGATGCCACCGCGGTGCTCCGCCGCGAGGTTGCCGACACCGCGCACGAGATCCATCAGCGCCCCTCGCCCGCGCGCAGGTGCGCCGGTCGCATCCCGGAGACCCACAGCACTGCCGCATAGGCCGCCGCACCCGCGGCGATCAAGGCCAAAAGATAGAAGGCGCGATACATCGGCGGTGCCGAAAGCCAACGCGCGAGATCCTTCGACAACGCGAGCAACAGACCCGCCATCACCGCATTGGCGAGGAGGACCCGGCCGATGAGCGCGCCCCAACCGGCGCGCGGCGTGTAGACCCCGGAGCGCCGCAGACCACGCCACAACAGGAAGGCGTTCACGGCCGCCGAGATGCAGGTCGAGGTGGCCAGCAGCACGAAGGGGGTCGCAAAACCCGCGTAGTGCGCCGGCAGCACCACCAGCAGATTGATCGCCATGTTCACGCCGAGCGCGATCAGCCCGACCCGGACCGGCGTGCGGGTGTCCTGGCGCGCGAAATAGCCGGGCGCGAGCACCTTGACGAGACTGAAGCCGATGAGCCCCCAGGAGTAGGCCATCAGGCCGTACTGCGTCATCTCGACATCGCGCGCGGTGAAATTGCCGTAGCCGAAGAGCGTCGCCGTCATCGGCCCGGCCAGCACCAGCAGACCGACCGCAGCCGGCACCACGACCAGCACCACGAGCCGCAGCGACCAGTCGAGCGTACCCGAGAAACGCTCGGCATCGCCCAGCGCGTGCTGCGCCGAGAGCCGAGGCAGGATCACGGTGGCGAGCGCGATGCTGAACACGCCGAGCGCGAACTCCATCAGACGGTCCGCGTAATAGAGCCACGCGATGCTGCCGGTGACGAGGAACGAGGCGATCAGCGTGTCGAGCAGCAGGCTCACCTGCGCCATCGAGGAGCCGAAGATGCCGGGCAGCATGAGCTTGCCGATGCGGCGCACACCCTCGGCGGCCGGCTGCCAACGAGGACGACCGAGCAACCCGAGGCGTGCGACCCACGGCAACATGAAGAGCAGTTGCGCGACACCCGCGACGAACACGCCGATCGCGAGCGTCACACCGGGGTTCTGCGCATCGCTCGCGATCGCCACCGCGAACAGGATCATCACCAGGTTCATGATCACCTGGGTGAACGCCGGCACCGCGAAGCGTCCGTAGCTGTTGAGCACACCGCTGAAAAGCGCGACCAACGACACGAAGAAGAGATACGGGAAGGTCCAGCGCAGCATCTCGACCGCGAGCTCGTACTTGCCGGGCTGCTGGGTGAAACCCGGCGCGAACCCGAGGATCACGAGCGGCGCGGCGATGACGCCGAGCACGGTCACGCCGATCAGGACGGTGCCGAGGGTACCGGCGACGCCGCCGACGAGCTCACGCACCTCGTCGTGGCTGCGCCGTACCTTGTACTCCGAGACCACGGGGACGAAGGACTGCGAGAACGCCCCCTCGGCGAACAGGCGGCGCAGGAAGTTCGGGATCTTGAACGCGACCAGGAATGCGTCCATCAGCGTGCCGGCGCCGAAGGCCTGGGAATAGACCATGTCGCGCAGCAACCCGGTGATGCGGGACAGGAGGGTGGTCAGTCCCACCACCGAGGTGCTCTTGAAGATGGCGCGGCTCATGAGGGCCCGGCTTGGGAATCAGCCGGGTAGTGTACCGAAGGCGCGGCATCATCGCCGTTGACATCCCAAGGTCGCAGCACCAAAATACGCGCCGTTTTCAGCCCCCCAGAGCACACTAAGTGGCCAACACCAAGTCCGCAGAGAAGGCCGCCCGCCAGGCCGTCAAACACCGTTCCCAGAATGTCGCCCTGCGCTCGCGCCAGCGATCCACGCTGCGGGTCGCCAACGAAGCGATCGCCGCCGGCAAGAAGGACGAAGCGACCGCGGCTGTCCGCACTGCCACCTCGTCGGTCGACTCGCTGGTGAACAAGGGCCTTGTGCACAAGAACAAGGCCTCGCGTCACAAGAAGCGCCTCGCCGCCAAGCTCAAGAAGCTAGCCTAAAAAGTCGGCCTAAGACCGCCCTGGCGAGGGCGCCCGGACCTCAACGTCTGGGCTTTCCCGCACCGCGCCCTCTCTTCACGGAGGGCCGCCTGTTCCTCTCGATCGGCCCCTCGAACGGCATCCCCGGCACCCACGGACCCAACTCGGTGGCCGAGGACTCTGGGGCCTTTACGGGGGTCTTCGCCCCCGCTCGACCGCCACGGGCGGGCGCTTTAGCCCCCGCACCGACCCCGCCCGCCGCCTCGAGCGCCAAGAGCAACGGCAGCCGTGCCTTGCTGGCGGCCACCTCCCGCCAGTCTCGACCCTCCGGCCACGGCTCCAGCGCCCCCACGAGGGCCCAGAGCAGGTTCAACGACCCCCGACCCTCGGCTGCACGGCTGACCGCCAGATAGGCCGCCAGGGCGCCTCGGCGACGCAGCGACTCGGTGCTTAGGATGCCGACACCAGCCAGCAGCTGCTCGGCACGCGGACCGAGATTACGCAGGTCGCGGATCCGCAGCCGGAACTTGCCCGCCGCGATGCGGCGGCGGACCTTGGCGTTGCGGTCAGGCATGCCAACAGCCCCTGCGCCGATCAGTTGTCGGCGTCGGGATCAAACGCCGCCCGAGCGCTACCTGCGGCCGCTTCGGCCGCCGCGCGCTCCTCGAGGAAGGTCATGACCGCCTCAGTGAGCGCACGGGTGCCGGCACCGCTCACGCCGGACACCAGGAACCAGGGTCCCTTGAAGCGCAGCGCGCGGATGATGGCACGGGCTTTCTTCTCGGCCTCATCGGCCGGCAGCAGGTCGGACTTGGTGAGCACCAGCCAACGCGGCCGGGCGGCGAGCTCCTTCGAGAATTTCTTCAGCTCGGCGACGATCGCACGCGCATCACGAACCGGATCGGCTGCGGGATCGAGCGGCGCGATATCGACGAGGTGCAACAGCACCCGGGTACGCTGCAGGTGGCGCAGGAAGCGGATACCGAGACCCGCACCCTCGGCAGCCCCCTCGATGAGCCCCGGGATGTCGGCCATCACGAACGAGCGGTGCTCGCCGCAGTAGACCACGCCGAGGTTCGGATGCAGCGTGGTGAACGGGTAATCGGCGACCTTCGGACGCGCCGAGGAGACCGCACGGATGAGGGTGGATTTGCCGGCGTTCGGAAAACCGAGCAGACCGACATCGGCGATCACCTTGAGCTCGAGCTCGAGCAGCCGCTTCTCGCCGGGCAGACCGGGACCGAACTGGCGCGGCGCGCGGTTGGTGCTGGTCTTGAACTTCGCGTTCCCCCAACCGCCCTTGCCGCCCCGGGCGACCTGCAGGACATCGCCGGCGCGCACCAGATCGCCCAACTGCTCGCCGGTCTCGGTATCGCGCACCACGGTGCCGACCGGAACCGCCACATGAAGGTCTTCGCCGCCGCGACCGGTGCAGTCGTTGCCGCTGCCGGCTTCGCCGGACTGCGCCTTGAAATTGCGCTCGACCCGGAAGTCGGCGAGCGTGTTGATGCCCTCAGCGGCGCGCAGGAAGACCCCACCGCCATGACCGCCGTCGCCGCCGTCCGGTCCGCCGAACGGCATGAACTTCTCGCGCCGAAAACTCATGCAGCCGCGCCCGCCGTTGCCGGCCTGCACCCGCATCTTTGCCTCGTCGACGAACTTCATCGGCTCATGCTCCTTGGCCGTTGCACCAGCCCTTAAACGAAAACCCCGGCGCTCGGCCGGGGTTCGCGATGTCCGGGAACGCGGAGGCCGATCAGTCGGCGACGACGCTCACGAACATCTTCTGCTCGGCACCCCGGCGACGGAAAGCCACTTTGCCATCCTTCAGGGCGAACAGCGTGTGATCGGTGCCGATGCCGACATTCAGCCCCGGGCGGTAACGGGTCCCGCGCTGGCGGATGATGATGTTCCCTGCGATGACCTGTTCGCCACCGAAGGCCTTCACGCCGAGTCGCTTGCTGTGGGAATCGCGGCCGTTCTTGGTACTGCCGCCTGCCTTTTTATGTGCCATGAGGGTGTGCTCCGGAAAATGACGGGATCAACCGGCGTGGATGCCGGTGACCTTGATCTCGGTGAACTTCTGGCGGTGGTTCTTCATGCGCAGGTAGTGCTTGCGCCGCCGGAACTTGACGATGCTGACCTTGTCCCCTTGACCGTGGCGCTGCACGGTGGCGGTGACGGAGGCACCGGCGACCTTCGGCGAACCGACGGTGACCGAATCGCCCGAACCGACGAGCAGGACGTCGCCGAACTTGACCTCGGTGCCAGCGTCTGCGGTGAGAAGTTCGATGCGCAGGACCGTGCCCGCCTCGACCCGATACTGCTTGCCGCCCGTGGCGATGACCGCGTACATGTTGACTCCACCCGGAAAAGGTCGCGCATTCTACTGGCCGACCCCCTGCCGGTCAAACTCTGCGGGGCCTCTGCACCCCTTTTTGGGCCCTTTCCCGCTGATTCGGCTAGGATGCCGCCGATGAACGCGCTACAGACCGTCAAGGCGCTCGTCCAGAACGACCTGGTCGCCGTCGATGCTGTCATCCGCGCCAGCATGAAGAGCACGGTGCCCTTGGTCGATCAGGTGGCCGAGCACATCATCGCCGGGGGCGGAAAACGCATCCGGCCGCTGATCGTGCTGCTCGCTGCCCGGGCCTGCGGCTACCGCGGCGCGAGCCATATCGACGCCGCCGCCTTCATAGAGTTCATCCACACTGCAACGCTGCTGCACGACGATGTGGTCGACGGCTCGGAGCAACGCCGTGGCCGCCGGACGGCCAATTCGGTCTACGGCAACTCCGCGAGCGTTCTGGTCGGCGATTTCGTCTATTCCCGCGCCTTCCAGATGATGGCGGCCATCGGTTCCCAGCGCGTCATGGAGATCATGTCCGAGGCGACCAACGTCATCGCCGAGGGCGAAGTCCTGCAGCTGATGAACGCCGGGGACCCGGACACCACCCAGCAGCGCTACCTCGAAGTGATCTACCGCAAGACCGCCAAGCTCTTTGAATCGGGCGCCGAGGTCGCTGCGGTGCTCGCGGGTGCAAGCCCGAGCCAGCAGCGCGCGCTCGCTGAGTACGGCAAGCACTTGGGCACGGCCTTCCAGTTGATCGACGATGTCCTCGACTACCAGTCCGACCCCGCCGAGCGCGGCAAGAATCTGGGTGACGATCTCGCCGAGGGCAAGCCCACCCTGCCGCTCATCCAGGCCCTGCGGCTCTCCGGGGACGAATCCGTCAAGCAGATGATCCGTGGCGCCATCGAGCGCGGCGGGCTCGACCAGCTCGAGGTCATCGTCGCCACGATTGAATCGACCGGGGCACTTGAGTACACTCGCCGCCTCGCACAGGACGAGGCCGATCAGGCGTTGACCGCGCTGCAAGCGCTACCCGAAACGCCATGCAAACAGGGCCTTGTGACGCTCGCCCGGTTCGCCGTCGAGCGCAGTTCTTGAGATCGGGATGTAGCTCAGCCTGGTAGAGCACTACGTTCGGGACGTAGGAGTCGGAGGTTCAAATCCTCTCATCCCGACCATTCCCCGCCTGCAAACCCTCCCCCGTCATCCTGCTGGATGATGCAGAGATGCGGAATCGATGCCCGACGACGCGATTACCGTGCGTCATCGCCGTGCGCCCTCAAAGATTCCTGCGATTTGAAGCATCTGCTTCGGCTAAGCCAACACACCCCGCTCGCGCAACCGCGGCAGCGTCACTTCCAACAGTTCCCGCGCCTCGATCCGCAACTGCGCACGCACCCGCGCGGTCTCGACGAGCACACGACCCTCATGCACCAGGTGCTGCCCGAGGCGCGTCAGCATGGCCTCGGCATCCCGAGCGACCGAGGCCGCATCCACCGCACCGCTCCGCCAGGCCGCCAGCATCAGCATGGCCGAGCAGCCGACCTCCACCCCGCCGCCGGTCTGCGGGTCGGCGAGCCAGGCCATGCCCGGACTGCACGACGCCAGCGCGAGCAGACGGTCGTTCAAGATCTGGACATCCCGCAACGGGTCATCCCGCCGACGACACGGCGTGGCGGTCGCCCCCTCGTCCATCGGCGGGGCACCGTCTTTGACGAAATACTCGCGCCGGAACCGTGCGCCTGACGCCAATTCCGCTTCGTCTGCCTGCGCCGCGAACGACAGACCCACCGACCGCATCGCCGCGGCGACCTGCGCGGGAGGCATCGGCGCCCAATCGCGGTTGAAGAACTCATGCGCGAGGTAGGCGACGCCTTTGTGGCGGATCGCCCGCAGTTCCGCCTCGATACCCGGGCAGGCCTCGAGCACGAGCGGATCGCGCAGCACGCGCATCTGCGCATCGCGCAACGCGGCCTCGATACGATCGGCGCGCGGCAGGTCCGCTGGCAACGCGGCGGCGTAGGCCACCATCATCTCGCGCAGCGGCAGCATCGGCGCCCAACCGGGCAGCGCGTTGTACGACACATAGAGCACCCCACCGGCCCGCAGCCTGCGCGCGACGAGTTCGAGGATGCGTTCGCGGTTCGCTGCAGACACCCAACTCCAGACGCCGTGAAGACCGATGAAGTCGAACCGAGGCAGGTCATCGCGCGCACAGAACACCGCGAACGTCTGATCGGCCGCTTCTAGACGCGCGTCGGTGCCCGCCACGAGCGCCCGCACATGCGCCGCATGCGATGGGATCAGATCGGTGCCCCACCACGCCGCCCCGCCCGCGACTGCGTGGATGGCGAGGCTCATGCCCTGGCCGTAGCCGAGTTCACAGGCAGCGGCGACCTCGGGCGGCTCGACCCCGGCGCGTCGCAATACGGCTTGCATGCGCGCCGGATCGAGTTCCGGGTGGTAACCGAAGGTGTAGGGGATGTCCTCCACATATCCGTCGGCCCCGTTCTCGCTGCGTCGCTCCACGGCGGCATGGTATCGCCAGGAGGATGTTTTGCGGCATCCTTGGTCCCACGGCGTCTGCCGCCTGCCTTGACCGGAGTGACCGATGAAGCCTGTGTGGATGATCTGCCTCTCCCTCGCCACCCTTGCGCAAGGCCTGGCCTCGCCGGTCGGTCTCTGGCGCACCATCGACCCGGAGACCCGATCGGTCGAATCTCTGGTGCGCATCGTCGAGACGCCTGCCGGACTCTCCGGACGCATCGAGCGCGTACTCGATCCCGCCAAGGCGACGGCGCGCTGCGAGGCCTGTGGCGGCCCACGAAAGGGTCAACCGGTGCAGGGCATGGCGATCATCGAAGGGGTGCGCCGCAGCGCTTCAGGACCTCATTGGGACGGCGGTAGCATCCTCGACCCCAAGAACGGCAAGACCTACAAAGTCAGGCTGACACCGCTCGACGGCGGCAAGCGCCTCGCGGTGCGGGGCATGCTGGGTCCGTTCCACCGCGATCAATTCTGGGAACGGGCCGAATGAGCGCCTGGAGCCTCGGCGGAGCCTCCCGCTCATGAACGTCGCAACGACGGACGACGAAGCCCTCCACGGCCGCAACATCGGCACCGCCGGCTATCGGCGTTATGTGGTGCTCTCGCTGCTTGCGGTCTACACGCTCAACTTCATCGACCGCCAACTTCTCGGGGTGATGGCGCAACCGATCATCGCGCAGTTCAACCTGACGGACACGCAGTACGGCTTCCTGAACGGCCCACCCTTCGCGCTCTTCTACGCCTTGATGGGCATCCCGCTCGCGATGGCCGCGGATCGCTGGAACCGGGTCCGCCTGCTCGCGCTCTGCATCGCGGTATGGTCGGTGATGACCGCGCTCTGCGGCCTCGCCACAGGCTTCATGTTCCTGCTGATCGCGCGCATCGGCGTCGCCATCGGCGAGGCCGGCTGCACGCCCCCCGCCAATTCCATCATCGGCGACTGGTTCCGGCCGCGGGACCGCGGACGCGCGATCGGCACCTACACGATGGGCGTCCCCATCGGCGGCGCGCTGGCCAGTTTCATCGGTGGACCCGTCGCTCAACTCTCCGACCAACGCGTGATCGAACTGCTCGGGATCTTCGGTCTCGCAGGTCTCCCGGAAGCGCTGCAATGGGGCTCGGGCTTCGGTTGGCGCTTCGTCTTCCTCGCGTTGGGGGTCCCGGGGATGCTGGTGGCGTTGGTCGTGCTGCTGACCTTGCGCGAACCGCCGCGCGGCGCCAGTGACCCGCCCGGGGCTGCGCGACAGGACAAGGCAGGCTTCGGCGAGACGCTGCGGCTGCTGCGGGGCAAGCCCAGCTTCTGGGTGATGTGCGCGGGGGCCTCCTTGACGGCGCTTGTCGGCTTCGGTCATTTCGCCTTCCAGGCACCGATGATGCAGCGCCTGCACGGCATGCCGCCCGGGGAGTTCGCCCTGCGATTCGGCGGCCCGATCGCCCTCGCCGGCGCCTGCGGAACCTGGCTCGGCGGCTACTTCAGCGACCGTCTCGCACGAGGCTCGGTGGGCGCGATCGCGTGGCTCCCCGCCGCCGCCCTGGTCGTCGCCACCCCGCTCTACCTCACCGCATTCCACACACCGGGCGACCGGCTCGGACTCACCTTCCTGCTCTGGGTGGTGGCTGCGGTGGTGCACTACTCCTACGCAAGCGCACAGTTCACGATCAGCCAATCGCTCGTGCCCTCGCGCTCGCGGGCCTCGACCATCGCGATCGTGCTGCTGTGCATCGCCTTGGTCGGCAACGGCCTCGGACCGCAGCTGGTCGGGCTGCTGAGCGACGGGTTCATGGCACAGGCGCTGCGGGACTCGGGTTTCGGCGGCGCACTCGACACCACCACCTGCCGCGCGCGCAACCTCGCCGCTCTGGCGCCGGAACTACAGGATGTCTGCACCCGGGCCTACGGGCTCGGACTGCAGCGGGCGATGACGGCGACGACGCTGATATTCCTGCCGGCTGCCGCCTGCTATTGGCTGGCCTCGCGGTGGTTGCCGCGCGACCTCGCAACCGCTCAGTCGAAAGACTGACGCAGCTCCATCAACACCTTGTCCTCGCCGTCGATGCGGATCAGGCCGCGCCGGGGGAATTCGAGGTCGAGGATCACGTAGATCGCGAGTGCCATGACGCCGGCGAAGGCGAGGCGATGCAGCCAATTGGGATTGCGGCTGGGGCCGATCGAGTAACCGAACAGCATCGCCCCCACGGCGCAGAGCACGCCCAGCAACAGGTAGATGGCGAACGGCGGATGGCTGCGGGTCGAGGTGTTGCGCGTGGTCACGATGTCGAACATGGCGTTGAGCGAAGGCAGCAATACTTGGGCTGCACCGGGCGAGGCCTCGGGCTTGCGCACCCCAGCCACGGCCAACTGCCAGATCTCGCCCTGCAAACGCAGCGCGGCCGCGGTTTTGGCCTCGGTCGCAGCCGTATCGCGGACGCGCTCGTAAGCCACGACGCGCAGGTCGGTGTAACGCCGGAAGAGCTCACGCATCGCAGGCTGGTCAGCAGGCGGCAGCAGGTCGATGCGCAACCAGGCCGTACCGATGTCGTTCGCCTCTTCTGTGATCAGGTGGCGGCGATCCTCGAAGCGCGAAGCCGCTCCGGAGAACGTGAACGCGATCAAGAGGCCGAGCAAGGCGAAGATCGCACCTTCAGCGGCACCGAGCCCCTCGGAGAACGAATCTTTGTCGGTGGCATAGCGGTATCGCCCGATGCGCCGCCCGACCTCGACGGACAACATCATGAGGAAGAACAGACCGATGGCCAACGCCGATCCCATTTTCGCAAAACTGAAATCCATGCGGATATCCTAACGGGTCTCAGGGCGGTGCTACCATCCGGACCATGAAAATCTCTCCTCGCACGCCCGCGACTGCACTGGCTGTCACCCTCCTCGCCCTCGCGTGTGCTTGGGCACCGCCGTCGGCCGCGGCCGCAGGTGTCGGCGCGCTCTCCGACAAGGACAGTGTGGCGGGTCTCAAGGCCGCGCTCGGCCAAGGCACCGAGCGCGCGGTGTCGATGCTCGGCGCGACCGACGGATTCCTCGGCAATCCAACCGTGCGTATCCCGCTGCCACCGACGCTCGCCAAAGGCGAACGGATGTTCAAGATGCTCGGTCTCGACAAGCAAGCCAAGGAACTCGTCACCTCGATGAACCGCGCGGCCGAAGCGGCGATGCCTGAAGCGCGCACGCTCTTGGTCGACTCGGTCAAACAGATGTCGGTCAGTGACGCTCGCCAGATCCTCACCGGCGGCGACGACGCCGCCACGCAGTACTTCCGCCGCACCTCCTACGACAAGCTCGCGGCGCGCTTCCTGCCGATCGTCAAACAGACCACCGACCGCTCCGACCTCTCTCAACAGTACAACGAGTTCGCCGGACAGGCCGCGCGACTGGGCGTGATCGAACCGCGCGATGCCAAGGTCGAGGACTATGTCACGCGCAAGGCCTTGGATGGCCTCTTCACGATGATCGCAGAGGAAGAGCGCGCCATCCGCAAAGACCCGCTCGGCCAGTCGAGCAAGCTGCTGCAGAGCGTGTTCGGGACGCTGAAGAACTAGCCTCAGTGCAGGCGATGCGCGCCGCGCGTAACCGGGTCGTCATGCAAAGCCGCGCGCGTCGGCGCTAGAATCTCCGCATGAATTCCCGTCGCCGGTTCCTCGGCGCTGCACTCGCCGGCGCAGGCTGGGTGCTCGCCGCACCCACCCCCGCCGTCGCCGCACGGCGCGCCCGCTTCGATCGCGATCCCTTCACGCTCGGCGTGGCTTCCGGCTATCCCCGAGCGGATGGCATGGTGCTCTGGACGCGCCTCGCACCTGAGCCCTACACCATCGATGGCGGCGCCGGCTGGGCCGACCTCACCCTCGACTTCGAGATCGCCGAGGACCCCTCATTCCGGCGGCGCGTCCGCTCCGGAACGGTCACGGCGCCCGCCGCCGACGGGCACAGCGTCCACCTCGACATCACAGGGCTGCGCCCGGGACGCGAGTACTTCTACCGCTTCCGCGCCGGCGACGCGACAAGCCCCGTCGGGCGTTCGTGGACGGCGCCAGAGCCCGGCTCTGCCGCGGCGGCGATGGCCCAGCTTCGGGTCGGTCTCGCCAGTTGCCAGAGTTACGAACAAGGTCACTACCACGCGTGGCGGGACATGGTCGCGCGCGGTGTCGATCTTGTCCTGCACCTCGGCGATTACATCTACGAAAGCGGCTCGGGAGACCCGGTGCGGCGGCACGATCCGGGCGAATGTGTCTCGCTCGAGGACTACCGGCGTCGCTATGCCTGGTACCGCAGCGATCCGTGGTTGCGAGCCGCCCATGCTGCCTGCCCTTGGCTCGTCACCTGGGACGACCACGAGGTCGACAACGACTACGCGGGGCTGCAGTCGGAGCACCCCGCGGAACAAGCGGCGTTCGCCGCACGGCGCGCCGCTGCCTACCAAGCCTACTGGGAGCACATGCCGATGCCCCGCACGATGCGCCCGAGCGGTGGCGCGATGTCGTTGTTCGGCACGACCCAGATCGGCGACCTGTTCGCCTTCCACATGCTCGATACCCGCCAATACCGATCCCCGCAGGCCTGCCCGAAACCGCCACGGGTCGGTGGCTCCCGAGTGTTCGTCGATGAATGTCCCGCTTGGGAAGACCCCGAGCGTTCGATGCTCGGTGGGCCACAAGAGCGCTGGATCGACGGGCAGTTGCGCGGATCCAAAGCCCGCTGGAACCTTCTCGGCCAGGGCATGGTGTTCTCCTTGGTCGATGAGGATCCCGGCCCACGCACGCAGCACTGGAACGACAGCTGGGCGGGCTACTCGTCTGCGCGACAACGCCTGCTCGGATCGGTCGCCACCAGCGGCGTCGCCAATCCGTTGATCTTGGGCGGCGACATCCACGCTTTCATCGCCGCCGACCAGAGGCTGCGAGCCGGCGACCCTACCTCACCGATCGTGATGAGCGAGCTCGTCACCACCTCGGTCACTTCTGGCCCGCCGCCGAGGCGGGTGATCGAGGCCTATCAGCGCGGTGGAAATGATGTGCTGTTCGCCGATGGCGATCGCCGTGGATATCTTTGGATGCAGATCGGCCCGCAGCGCCTCGAAGCGCGCCTGCAGGGTTACGAGTCGGTACGCGAAGAGACCGGGGCCGAGGAGCGAACCTTGTTCACCTGCGCCCTCGAGGACGGTCGTCGAGGCCTGCAAGTCTGACCGGGAATGGTGGCCGGCCTTCGGCCGCCCCAAAAGAAAAGGCCTGCGTCTCCGCAGGCCTTTCCCATGATCAGCGACCCTTGCGGGTTGTGATCGGCAGGACCGCTTACCAGCGACCGCCGCCGCCACCGCCGCCGCTGCTGCCGCCGCGGTATCCACCGCCGCCGCCGCCGCCGCCGCTGCCGCCGCGGTAGCCACCGCCGCCGCCGCTACCGCCGCGGAAGCCACCGCCGCCACCGCCCGAGGGACGCGGACGATCCTGCGCCTCGTTGACGCGCAGCGGACGACCGCCCATCGAGTAGCCGTTCAAGGCCTGGATCGCGCGCGCGGCGTCTTCCTGACCCATCTCGACGAAGCCGAAGCCACGCGGACGACCGGTATCACGGTCGACCGGCAGCGATACCGAGGTCACTTCACCGTGCTGAGCGAACAGCGTACGGACCGAAGCCTCATCTGCCGTGAACGGCAGGTTACCAACATAAATTTTCGCCATCTCTGGAAACACTCTCAAATAAATAAAACACACACCGGCCGCGAATCGCGCCGAAGTCTTTCGACATCGACGGCCCGAGGCCACCTGATCGATGTCGATTCGGGGATGCAGACCGGCGCTCGGGCGCCCAGAGATGCAGTCAGAAAGAGCAACGATCTCAAAGGACTATAACACAACCTCGGGTATAGTGCGCTGGTCATGGACTCCCCCACCCCCGCGAGCCCCGAACCCGGTCCCGCCGGGACGGGACGGTCACCGATCGGGCGGCCCCCGCTCGACCGCCTGCGCGAGTGGACCCCAGGCCTCCTGCTGGGAGCGGCCGTAGCGGCGAGCGCCTTTGCGCTGCGCTCGACCGGCCTCCCCGGCGTCGCCGGTCTCTCGCCCCTGATGCTCGCCATCCT
The DNA here is from genome assembly GCA_002292945.1 of Proteobacteria bacterium UBA964. GTDB lineage: Bacteria > Pseudomonadota > Gammaproteobacteria > Steroidobacterales > Steroidobacteraceae > UBA964. The sequence goes on from DBCG01000108.1 coordinate 14,057, forward strand.
GATCGGCATGGCCGTCCGGAATCTCCTCGGGCGCCCTGAGGCGGCGAAGTCCGGACTCGCCTTCGCGCTGCGGGCACCCCTTCGGCTCGGGATCGTGCTGCTCGGATTGCAGGTGACCCTCGGCGAGATCCTCGGCATCGGCTGGGCCGGCTTGGCGCTGCTCGCCTTTGCATTGGCCAGCACCTTTGTCGTGACGCTCTGGCTTGGGGCGAGGATGGGGGTCGACCCTGGCCTCGCCCAGCTGTTGGCCGCCGGCACGGGCATCTGCGGCGCCTCCGCCATCGTCGCGACCAACACCGTCTCCCGAGCGAGCGACGAGTCGGTGGCCTACGCCCTCGCAACGGTCACGCTCTACGGAACGATCGCGATGTTCGCTTACCCGCTGATCGCCGCCTCGCTGCCCCTGAGCAACGCGGGCTATGGACTCTGGACCGGCGCCTCGGTGCATGAGGTCGCCCAAGTGGTGGCAGCCGGCTTCGCCCGCGGCGAGGAGACCGGCGAAGCCGCGACCGTCGCCAAACTCGCTCGCGTGCTGATGCTGGCGCCGCTCGTGCTGCTGCTCGGCGCTTGGGTCGCACGCCGAACGAAGGACGACGCCCGTCCCCGCGGCAAGGCACCGTTCCCGCTGTTCGTGTTCGGATTCCTCGCCATGGTGATGCTCGCCGGAACCGGCTGGGTCAGCGAAACGTCCCGAGACTTCGCGCAGTCGACGACCCAAGCGCTGCTCGCCCTCGCGCTCGCAGCGGTCGGGCTCGAGACGGATGTCCGCAGGCTCATCGCCCAAGGCTGGCGACCGCTCGCGCTCGGCGGTGCCGCGACCCTCTGGATCTCGCTCACAACGCTCGGCCTTACGCTCCTCTGGGATCGTTGACCGCAGGATCCGCTGGCGCGGCCGCGCCTTGGGCGCCGATCAACCGCATCATCCGCGGGCCGGCCCAACGTTCGATGTCATCGACCAGCGAGAACATCGCCGGGACGACCAGCAGCGTGAGCAGCGTCGAAGTGATGAGACCGCCGATCACCGCGATGCCCATCGGCGCGCGGAACTCCTGGATGCTGAGCGCGACCGGCAACATGCCGGCCACCATCGCCACCGTGGTCATGATGATCGGACGGGCGCGTTTGTGTCCGGCTTCGACCAGGGCCTCGATGCGATCCTTGCCGTTGCGGATCTCCTCGATCGCGAAATCGACCAACAGGATCGAGTTCTTGCCGACGATCCCCATCAGCATCAGGAAGCCGATCACCACCGGCATCGAGAACGATTTACCGGTCAACATCAGCGCGATCATGGCACCCCCCACCGACAGCGGCAGCGCTGAGAGGATCGTGATCGGTTGGAACACCCGCTGGAAAAGCACCACGAGCACGGCGAACACCATCAGGACGCCCGCTCCGATCGCCAACGCGAAGTTGCCGAAGAGTTCCTTGATGAACTCCGCCTGCCCCACCTCGACCAGCCGCACCCCGTCGGGCAGCTCCGCGAGCTCCGGCAAGGCCTTGACCTTGGCGAGCGCCGGACCGATCTCGACGCCGTTGAGGTCCGACTCGATGATGATGCGTCGGCTCTGGTTATAACGGCGGATGGTCGAGGGACCGCGGCCGAAGGAGATCTCCGCCACCGATTTAAGCGGCACGGTACCGCCCGCCGCAGTGCGCACGGGAAGGTTCTCGAGCGTCGCGAGATCGCTGCGCGAACTCTCGAGCAGACTGACGCGGATCGGCACCTGCCTCTCGGCCAGCGAGAACTTCGCGGCGTTCTGCGGTAGATCACCTAGCGTCGCGATACGGATGGTCTGGCCGATGGCGGCGACCGACACCCCGAGTTCAGCCGCCTGGTCGAGCCGCGGCCGCACCAAAAGCTCAGGACGCTCGAGGTCACCGTTGATACGCGGGTCGCGAAGCTCCGGCAACGCGCGCATCGCCTCGACCGCTGCACGCCCCGCCGCCTCGAGCTTCGCCGGATCCTCACCGGTCAGGTAGAGCGTGATCGGTCGACCGCCACCGCCGGGTTCATCCCCCTGGAAGGCGACCCGCGCGTCGGGCACCGCGGCGAACTCGGGCCGCAGCCGCTCTTCCCACTCCTGCTGGGTCTCGTCGCGTTCGCTGCGCGGCACCAACGAGATGTAGAGCGTGGCGTTGCGCACATCTCCCCCACCGATCGATTCGATGATGTCGGTGACCTCCGGTTGCTTGGCGAGCATCGCGGCGACCTGCGCCGATACACGCGCGGTCTGCTCGAGCTGCACGCCGGGGGGCAGTTCGATCGTCACCTGCGATGCGGAGAAATCCGAGCGCGGATAGAATGATTTCGGGACCGCGACCAGCAGACCGATCGAGACCACGAAGAAGAGCGTGCCGCCCGCGAGCGTCGCACCGCGGTGCGCCAAGGCCCAGCGCAGCGAGTCGAGATAGCCCGTCATCATCGCGCCATCCGCTGAACGGATCTCATCGTGCGGCTTCAGGACATAGGCCGCCATCAGGGGGGTGATCAGGCGCGCGACCAACAACGAGAAGAACACCGCCGCAGCGACCGTCAACCCGAACTGCTTGAAGTACTGACCGGTGATGCCTCCCATGAAGCTGACCGGAAGGAACACGGCGATGATGGTGGCGGAGGTCGCCACCACTGCAAGGCCGATCTCGTCCGCCGCATCGAGGGCGGCCTGGAAACCCGACTTACCCATGCGCATGTGACGCACGATGTTCTCGATCTCGACGATGGCGTCATCCACCAGCACACCGGCCACCAACGACAACGCCAACATGCTGATCGAATTGAGGGTGAAATCCATCGCGTACATGAAGGCGAAGGTCGGGATCGCCGACAAAGGGATGGCGAGCGCGGAGATCGCGGTCGAGCGCCAATCGCGCAGGAACACCAACACGACGAGCACCGCGAGCACCGAGCCCTCGATCATCGCTGTCAGCGCCGAGCGGTAGCTCTGCCGGGTGTTCTCCACGGTGGTGAACACGCGGGTGATGCTGACATCGGGGTTCTCGGCCTTGATGACCTCGATCTCGGCCTCGACGCGATCGAGCGTCGACACATCCGAGGCACCGCGCGATTTCGAGATGCCGAAAGTCACCGCCGATCGACCGTTGAGCCGCTCGATGGACCGACGTTCCGCCACCGAGTCACGCACCTCCGCGAGATCCGACAAGCGCACCAAGGTGCCGCCCGCCACGCGTACCTGGGTCGCGCCGAGTTCGAGCGCGGTGCCTGCCGAGCCGAGCACGCGGATCGATTGCTCGCCGCCCGCCACCTGAGCCCGACCGCCCGGCGCGTTGAGGTTCAGCAGACGGAGTTGTTGGTTCACCTCGGCCGCGGTCACACCGAGCGCCTGCATGCGTGCCGGATCGAGTTCGATACGGATCTCGCGGTTCTCACCGCCGCCGCGGGACACCTGCGCGACGCCGGGGAGCGACAGCAAGCGCTTGCTGACCGAGTTGTCCACGAACCAGCTCAACTGTTCGGGGGTTCGCCCGGTGGTGCCGACCGCGTAATACGCGATCGCGCCACCTTCGACATCGATCCGCGAGACCTGCGGCTCGTCGACACCCTCGGGGAGCTCGGAACGGACCTTGCTGACGGCATCACGGACATCGCTGAGGGCGCGGTCGACCGGCGTACCGATCTCGAACTCCACCGAGGTGAAGGAGCCGCCCTCCGTCGCGCGGGAGCTGATCGTACGCACCCCGGATACGCCGCGTACGGCGCCCTCGACCTTCTGCGTGATCTGCGTCTCGATCTCCGGTGGTGCCGCGCCGGGCTGGGACACCTGCACGATGATGAGCGGGAAGGAGATGTCCGGATTGAGGTTGATCGGCAAGCGCACGAAACTCACGATCCCGAGGACCGTGAGCACCAGGAAAGCGACGATCGGCAGCGTGGGGTTACGGATCGCCCACGCGGACATGTTCCTCATGGCGCGACCCGGACCTGCTCGCCCTCGCGCAGATAAGGCGCGGCCGTGACGATCACCCGCTCACCGTCCGCCAATCCAGCCGTGATCACGACACCCTCGGTACGCATGCCGGCCGCGGTGACCGGCCGCCGCAGCACTTTGTCGTCGGCGCCGACGGTCATCACGAAACTTCCGGTGGCGTCGCTCATGACCGCCGTCTGCGGCAACACCACGGCACGCCGTGCGCCGGTGTCGACCTCGCCGCGCGCGAAGGCGCCCGGACGCAGATCCGGGTGCGGCTTGAGATCGATGCGCACGCTGCCGAGACGGCTCTGGGGATCGATGACGGCACCGATCAGCCGGACGCGCCCCTCGAACGGAGCGCCGACACCGGTCACCCGCACCCGCGCACTCTGTCCGACCGACAGGCGCGGCAGGTCTTTCTCGGCGATGTTGCCGCGCATCTCGACGGCACCGGCGCGGCCGATGCGGAAGAGCGGCGCACCCCCGGGACCTGCAAGCTGCCCGACCTCTGCGCTGCGCGCGAGGATGATGCCGTCGAACGGAGCGCGGATCTCGGTGCGGCGCAAGCGCTCGCGCGCCTCGCTCAATTGCGCACCCACCACCTTCACCTTGGCGGCAGTCGCCACCGAGGCCGCCCCGCGCCGTTCGATCTCCTGCACAGACAGCGCACCCGACACCGAAACCGCTTGCGCACGACGGTAATCCGCTTCTGCGACCGCGGCGTTGGCACGGGACTCCTCGAGAGAGGCCTCCAAACTCGCGACCTGCGGCGCGACGAACGAGGTGTCGATCCGTGCCAGCACCGCACCGGCGCGCACCCGATCGCCGACCTCGGCGAACATGCCCGCAACACGCCCCCCCTCACCTTCGGCGCTGAGCGCCGCCTCCTCACGCGCGGCGATCGCTCCGGTGAAGGTGACGGCATCGTCGAGGTCCGAGGCGCGAACGGCGAGCACCGTCACCAAGGGCAGCGGCGTGCTCTCCGAAGAGGGGCGCGAGTCGAACTTCAACCGGGCCAAGCCGAGACCGATCAACAGGGCGAGGATCCCGAGCGTCCAAAGGATGTTCCGGGGGATGCTCGAGAGGAAATTGGAGGACATGGGGCACCAGCACGCTGTGGTAGAAGCACGAGACGAAGGCATCGTTCGATGCTCGGGGGCGGGAGGCTAAACACCTGTCCGACCGAAAGCAACCGCGCACCATCGGCCCACAAAAAGGGGGCTCATCGGCCCGCCGGTCAACGCGGACGCCACCTCACCCCAAGCGTGACGCTGGTGAAGCTCGCGAACGCGTAGACCTCGTCGTTGTCGGCGCCGCCATCGAGCCAGCGCGCACCGGCGGTGGCCTGCCAGTCGCGGGACAGGTCCCGCGAGACCCGCATCCCGACATCGACCGCGTAGCCAGGTCCACCGGCGAGCGCATCGATGTCGCCTTCGAGCGCCCAGCCGGGCGCGAGTCGACGCTCGAATGCGCCGTGCAGCAACGGCACGAAGCCAGTGTTGTCCTTGCGCGCCGACACCCCACCTTGGCGCAACCGGACGCTGGCGTCGCGGATCTTGGCGGTGGCGCCGACCTTGACCTTGAGATCCTCACGGTCGATCCATCGCCAGCGCCAGGTCGCCCGCCAGGAATCGAAGCGGTAGTCGGCCGCCACCGTACCCGGCACGAACACCGCGCCCTCGAAGCGGATCGGGGTCGCCGTCACGCCGGTGCCTGACACCGAGAGCGGAGCGACCAGCACTCGCCATTCATGGCGGTCGTTGATGGCACCCGAGAGCTGCAAGCGGCCTGACCAAGCAGGGCCTGAGTCGGTCAGGGATTCCAGTGAAAAACGTGTGCCCGACGCATCGTTCGGCGACTGCACCACGTTCCGCCCCTGCCAGGCCGCAAGACCCTCGAGGTCGAACTCGAGCGCGGTGGCCGTCGAGACGCTGCATGCGGCGGCCATCACCCAAGCAAGGGCGCACAGCGCGGGGATCTTGTGCTTGTCCATGAGGGACCTCATCCGTTGCTCTGTAACCCTTGGGCGATCCCGCTGACACTCGCGACCAGTGCATCGAACAATCCACGATCCTCCCGTCCACCCTCACGCCACCGCCGCAGCAGATCGACCTGCATGAGATGCATCGGATCGACATAAGGATTGCGCAGCTGGAGTGTCCGTTGCTGCGTACGATCGCCGTCGAGCAGCCCCTGCTGCCCCTTGACCTGCAGCACCATCTCGACGGCGAGCGAGTGCTCCTCGTGCAGGCGACGCGCGAACTCCCCGCCGTCCTCGGTCAATGACCCATATCGGGCGCTGATGTCGAGATCGCTGCGGGCAAGCATCACCTCGACCGAACCCAGAAGGTCGCGGAGGAACGCCCAGCCACCGCTCGCGCTTTGGACCGCCGGAAGCCCGAAGGCCTGAACCGCAGCGCGGAGCCCAGTGCCCGCGCCGAACCAACCGGGCAGCATCGCTCGGTTCTGCATCCAGGCGAACACCCACGGCGAAGCACGCAGACCCTGCAGACCGTCGAAACCCGCTCGGACGGCGGGTCGGCCTCCGACCTGCATGCGTTCGATGACATCCACCGGCGTCACGGCGCGGAACCAGGCGTGGAAAGCCGGCTCCTGCCAGACCAGCGCTCGGTAGGCCTCACTGCTCGCCTCAGCCAGCCGCGCAGCGACCTCGAGCGCGATGGGATCAGGTTCCCGCGCAAGTCCGCGACGACCCGCGACCGCGGCCTGCGACAAGGCGCCGAAGGCGCGCTCGAGCGAACGCAGGGCGATCGGCCCGAGACCATAATGTTGGTTCAGTGCCTCGCCCTGCTCGGTGAGCCGTAGCCAACCATTGATGGTCGAGGGCGGCATGGCGGCGACCATGTCGTCGATGCGACCGCCACCCCGTGCGATGCTGCCACCACGGACATGGCAGACCACATGCTCCTCGCCGGCCGCAGCCAACACCGCCGCCAACTCACCCTGCGCGCGATACGCTGCGAACCGGGCGGCGCAGGGACCGACCTGTTTTGCGCTCTCGGAGTACCCGACCAGCACCGCCTGCCGACGACCCCGGCTGTCGAGGTGCCGGCGATAGAGCGGCTCCGCCAAAAGATCGCGCATCGTTTCACCGGCCCGCGCCAGCGCCTCAGCGGTGTCGAACATCGGTGCGAAATCGATCGCCAGTTCGTTGCTGCGCTTGTCGTAGGCCTCGGCCCACTGCGCGACCAGCATCGCGGCGAGCACATCGTCGGCACCGTTCACGCCGTTGACGACATACGCGCCGACCGCCTCGGCGCCGAAGCGCCGACGGCACTGCAACATGGCCTCGAACACGGCGACGGCACGTTTGGCCACTGCATCGAGCTCGACCTTGGGCCCGATCTCACGCGCCAGCAGATCGACCAGACACCCGGTCCTGGCAGCCCGATCGAGCGAAGACCACTGCGGATCATCGATCGAACGCGCCACGACCCGATGCAACAACGAAGCGTGCTGCCGGACATCGAGTCGCGCGAGATGGAAGCCGAACACCGAGATGCGGCGCAGCAGACGCTGAACGGCGGCATGGCCGGCATTCTTGCCACGATTCGCGAGCAGACTGTCTGCGACGGTCTCGATGTCGCGCTTGAACTGCTCCGGGCCCTCGTAGCCGGTCGGCCGGCCGTCGTAGGTCGCCCGCAGACGCTCGGCGACCTGGCTGAGGAACACCCGATACGGCATACGATCGTGACGCACCGATGCGGCCGCACGCACCTCGGGCAGCAGATTGGCGTAGGTCTCGATGCGCTGCTGCAACGCCGGTGACACACCGACCCGGCTCGCGCTCTGCGAGAGCAGCTGGCCGAGCTCTTGCACCTCGCCGAAATAGGCGTTGACGATGGCCTGCTGCTGGCGCGAGAGCGTCTCGCGGATCGACTTGGCGTGGACATCAGGGTTGCCGTCCATGTCGCCACCGACCCAGGTGCCGAAACGGATGACGGTCGGGACATCGATGGCAGTGGCGGCATCGCCATAGTGCAGCACCAAGGCCTCCCCGATCTCCTCGTGGAAAGCCGGCACGATGTGGTACAGCACCTCCACCAGATAGAAGAGGACATGCTCTCGCTCATCGGCGACGGTGAGCCGCTGGCGAGGATGATCCTCGGTCTGCCATGAGGTCGTGAGCTCGATACGGATCTGATCGATCAGCGACCGTTGCTCGTAGGGGGCGAGCGTCGGATCGAGACGGTCGAACAGCAGATCCGCCAAACGCAGTTGCTTGCGCAGGATGGTGCGCCGGGTCGATTCCGAGGGATGGGCCATGAACACCGGTTCGATACGCAGCGAACCGATCAAGCCCTGCAGGTCCTCGAGCGAACACCCTTCCGCCTTCAGACGCCCGATGGCATCGGCGATGCCGCCCGGCTGAGGCTTGCCACCGTCGTCGAGGAAGTAGGCGCGACGGCGCCGGACGCGGTGCAGCTGCTCGGCAAGGTTCACCGCTTGGAACCAGGCCGTGAACGCGCGTTCGAGATCGCGCGCGACGCCCGGCGGCCGGTCACGCATGCGCGCCTCAAGCGCCTTGCCCGCCTCCGCATCGCCGCGCCGACGGGCGATGGCGAGCGTACGGTCGCGCTCGACGAGCTCGAGCAGCGGCTCACCGCCCTGCTCACGCAGCATCTCACCGACCAATGCGCCGAGCATGTGCACATCGTCGCGCAGCGCGGCGTGCTTGGGCGGGAAATCCGTTTCGATACGATCCACGCGCGAAGTCTACACCCGACCGCCGCATCGGCTGCAGGGCGTCGCACGCGGCGGGCCGCAAAAGGCGAAGGCCGGAGGGATCGCTCCCTCCGGCCTTCGCGCGTATCCCGGGAAGGCGACGGCGGTGAGCCGTCGCACCCGAAAGATGTCAGCGGAACGAGTACGAGAAGTCGACGCCCCACGCTCGGCCGGCCGAGTCGTGGATGAACGAACCGCCGAACTCCGGCGCAGGGATGATCTCCTGCAGGTAGTTCTCGTCGGTGATGTTGCGGCTCCAGGCCGTGACGCCGAACTTGCCGTTGCTCACGCCGATACGGGCGTTCACGGTGCTGTAGGCGTCACGCTTCATCTTGTCGAAGGTGCCCTGACCGAACTGGAAGTAGGTGAACAGGTTCGGCAGGCGCTGCTTCTGCACCGGGTGGAACCAGGTCTCGCCGACCAGCGACGCGTCGACGCGGGCGTTGAGCGTCCAGTCCGAGCTGCTGAAGGGCAGCTCGAAATCGACGCCGACGTTGCCCGTGTACTCCGGCGCGTACGGCACTTCGCCGCCCGCCGTGTACGGCCGACCGACGTACTTGTCGATGTTGCCGTTGGTGCTGCCGTAGGCGGCGAACAGCGAGAAATTGTCGTTCACGCGCCAGCGGCCGTCGAGCTCGAAGCCCTTGATGGTGACCTCGTCGAGGTTGGTGACGACGCGCAGCAGACCGAAGGGACCCGCGAAGAAGTTGAAGAACTGCATGTCGTCGACCTTCGTCTGGTAGTAAGCCGCGTTGAGGCTCACCGTCCGGTCGAAGAAGAACGACTTGATGCCGATCTCCGCCGCCTTCGACACTTCCTTGCGGTACTTGTCGTTGACGTCGGTGATGTTGAGCACCGCATCCGCGCCGCAGGTGGGCGGCAGGAACGAGGCGCCGAGGCAGAGCGTGGTGCTGCCACCGCGGCCGTAAGCCGTGTTGACCGTGGCGGCGCTGCCCGAGGAGTTGAAGCCGCCGCTGCGGAAGCCGTAGCCATACGACGCATAGAGCGCAACATCGTCGGTCGCCTTCCAGTTGGCCGAAAGCTTCGGCTGCAGCTGGCTGAAGGTCTCCGAACGGCCCGGGATGCCGGTCGTGGCAAACGCCGGGGTCGCGGTGTACGCCGGGTTGATGTACGGGTTAGAGAAGAAACTGAAGCCCGGGGTCTGCGCGCGGCAGCTCAACGTGTTGCCCGCCGAGCAGCGAGGCACGTTGTTGCTGACCGAGCGGTCCTCGCTGTCGTAGCGCAGCGCCAACGCCAGCTCGAGCTGGTCGGTGACGTTATAGGCCACCTGACCGAAGGCCGCGTAGACCTTGCTCTTGAAGTCGTCGTCATACAGCAGGTCGGTCGGGTTGAGGCCGCTCGTCGGCACGAAGGGCGTGGCGGTCAGACCCTTGTTCAGGTCAGAACCCTGCGAGACCACGACGCGGCGCTTGATGTCGGCGGCGTAGAGGCCCGCGACCCAACGCAGCTCCTGGTCGCCCGGCGAGGTCAGGCGCAGCTCGATGCTGGTGTCCTTCTGGTCGCGCTGCTGGTACTGGTAGCCGTCACAGGTGCTCGGGCCGTACGGCGGCGTGAAGCCGGCGCCGTTGCCGCCCGCCGGGGTCAGCCAGATGCTGGACGGGATGCCGAAGAACGGCGCCACGTAGCCCGGGTCGGCAAGGGTGGCATCGTTGGTGCTGCGGCAGGTGGCATCAAGCGCGTAAAGCAGGAACGCCGCGCTGGTGCCGTCGGTGAGGAAGTAGTTCTTTTGGTCGTTGTAGGCGAGGTAGCTCGTCAGGGTGCCGACGCCGACCTCCCACTCGCCCTTGACCGACAGGTTGATGTTCTCCTGCTCGTTCTGCGGGGCGATGTTGTTGATGTAGCGGAAAACGTTCTTGTTCGGGTCCGCGTAGAACGCCGGCGCGTTCAGCCCCGCCGCCGCATCCGACAGCGCGATGGTGGCGTTGAAGTTGATCGCGCCCGCATCGATCTGGGAGTACTTGGCCTTGACGTCGATCTCGCCGCCGGCCGCATCGAACATCAAGCGACCCTGGACGCCGGTCTCCTCGAAGAAGTCGACGCAGTCGTCGCACTTCAACTTCAGGTTATCCCACTGGCCGTCGGTCTTGCGTGTGTAGGCCGAAAGCGAGCCGCGGACGGTGTCGCTCAACGCGCCGCCGGCGTAGATGCTGGCCTTGAAGCTGCTGTCTGAGCCGTAGCCGCCGCTCACGTCGAACTCTGTGCTGTCACCGGGCTTGCGGGTGGTGATGATCATGGCGCCGGCCACCGCGTTGCGGCCGTAGAGCGCACCCTGCGGGCCCTTCAGGATCTCGATCTGCGAGACGCCGGACAGTTCCTGGTTCAGGGCGTTCGGGTTGGTCTGCAGCACGCCGTCGATGACGAGCGCGAAGTTCGTCTCGGCGTCACGGCCCGTGTTGATGCCGCGGATGTTCACCTGCATGTCGCCGGCTTCGGCGGTCTGCACCTGCGACACGCCCGCGGTCAGGGCGATGAAGTCCTGGGGCCGCTCGATGCCGGCGGCCTTGATGTCTTTGGTCGTGAACGCCGTGATGGTCACGGGCACGTCCTCGATGCGCTCCGCACGCTGGCGGGCCGTCACCACGACTTCCTCGAGCTGCGTTTCCTGTGCGCCCGCCGGACCAGCGGCGATGGCAGCGATCACGCTCGCCCCGATGAGGGAGAGCCTGCGATTGCGGTGGAACATTGAACCTCCGGTTCTATCCATGAAGGAGTTGGGACGAATGACCAAAGAAGTGTATGTCGGCCGACCCGCCACAGGCAACGCCGACTCGTTGCGCCACCGAAAATATGTTGCACCGGTACAACACTGGCGTGGCCAAAACGGCCGGGCCTGCGCGACAACGCGCTGCGGGTATACGGCCTCGCGGGCTGAACGGACTCAGTCGCCGCCCTTACCCACCGTCTTTGCCGCCTGATCGGCGCTCATCGCCGCACCCGCGGCCTCGAGGGCCGCGATGGTGGCGGCATCGAGCCCCGCCTCGCGCAGGATCTCCTCGGTGTGCTCGCCGAGGCGCGGCGCCGGACGAGTGGTCGTCGCCGGGGTCGAACCGAAGTTCACCGGGAAGGATGGCATCCGCAGGCGCCCCTCGGTCGGATGGTCCTGGAACTGCCAGAATCCGGTCGCAACCAAATGCGGGTCGGTCGCGAGATCTTCCAGCGTGTTGACCACGATGTGCGGGATGCCCGTCGGAGCGAGCACCTGCAGCCACTGCGCGGTGCTGCGGGTGCCCAATATCTCGGCCGTGACCTGCGAGGTCAGATCGATGTTGCGCACGCGATCGACGAGCGTCCGGAATCGGGCGTCGCGGATGAGTTCGGTGCGGCCGGTCACGGTGCAGAACTTCTCCCAATGGGCATCGAGGTACGGCAGCACCGAGAGGTAGCCATCGAGGGTCTTGCAGGGCTTGCGATGCTCGCTCAGCAGCCGAACATAGCCCGGCTTGCCCTCGGCAGGATCGAAGGTCATCCCCCAAAGATGCTCAGCCATGACGAAGTTGACCATGGTCTCGAACATCGGGACCTCCAACTCCTGCCCTTGGCCGGTGCGCTCGCGATGGAAGAGCGCGGCCAACACGCCATACACCACCGTGAGCGCCGTGGTCTTGTCGGCGACGATCGTCGGCACGTAGCGTGGCTCGCCCAGGACCATTTCATTGAGCATGGCGATGCCGCTCGCCGCCTGGATGGAATCATCGAGCGCACCCAGCGCACCGTACGGCCCCTGCTTGGCGTAGCCGTACGCGCCGCAGTAGATGATCCGCGGGTTCACCTGCCGCAGGTCGGCGTAGTCGAGACCGAACTTGGTCATGACCTGGGGCCGGTTGTTGTGGATGAAGACATCAGCGTCCTTCACCATCGCGAGCAGCGCATCGCGGGCGCCCGGGACGCGCAGATCGAGGACGATGCTGCGCTTGTTGCGGTTGCAGTTGAGATAGAACGCGCCCATGCCCGGGTTCCGGGCAGCGCCCAAGGCGCGGAGGCTGTCGCCCTGCGGCTGCTCGATCTTGACGACATCGGCGCCCATATCCGCGAGCATCTGGCATGCCCAAGGTCCGAGCACGACGCTCGTCATCTCCACCACCTTCACGCCATGCAACGGCCCCGGCATCGCGATCCTCCGACGGTACGGCATCGACAGGCCGTCGATGATACGCTCCGGCGCCCATGCCGCCCGAACCCCCGCCCACCAAGGCCGCCTTCCGAACACCGGCCCTCGACCCGGCGGGCGCGCTGTTCGTCGCGCTGGCAGCCATGCTGTTCGCCACCAAGGGCATCTTCGCCAAGCAGCTCTACGCACTCGGTGTCGGTTATGTGGCCCTCGTGGCCATCCGTGCGACGCTGGCGCTGCCGCTCTTCTGGGCGTTCGCGCTGCGGCGCGACGGTTGGGCCGTCATCCGCAGCACACCGGCCTCGGCCGTCGCCGCCGCCGCTGCCGTCGGCGCGCTCTGCTATTACGCCGGCGCGCTGCTCGATTTCCTGGCGCTCACCATGATCGACGCCAGCATCGAGCGGGTATTGATCTTCAGCTACCCGGCGATGGTGGTGCTGTTCACGGCACTGCGGGATCGGCAGCCCCCGCCGCGGCGTGTGTTGGCCGCCGCCGCACTGACCTACCTCGGAATCTTCTTCACCATGGGCGGGTTCGACCTGACCGAACTGCGGGCCAACCTGTTCGGTGCGGTGCTCGTGCTCGGCTCGGCGCTCAGCTACGCGGTCTACTTCCTCGTCAGCGAGAAATACACCCGCGAGCTCGGCAGCCCGCGATTCACGCTGTTCGCGATGACCGCCGCGGCGGCCTGCCTGATCCCCCACTTCATCTTCACGCGGGACGCCGCCGCCGAACTTGCCGCCATCACCCCCGCTGCCTGGCTGCTGCTCGCCCTGATCTCGGTGCTGTGCATGTTCTTGCCGGCGCTGCTGCAGGCCGAGGGTGTCCGGCGCATCGGCGCACAGCGCGGCGCGGTGCTCTCGACGGTCGGTCCGCCGACCACCGTGCTGCTCGCTTGGGCCCTGCTCGGGGAGCGGCTGGGTGGCTGGCAGTGGCTCGGCATCGCGCTCATCGTGGGCGGCATCCTCGCGCTCGATCTCGCCCGCGCGGCAGGCCACGCGAAGCGCGTCGACGAACCCGCTGCCTAGCGTTGACAGGCGGCGGCATGGGCGACAGGATTCCCCGGCCATGTCGCACTCCCCCATCGAGCTCGCTCCCGGTCGCTACCGGGAATCCTTCGGCCGCCACTACGAAGACTTCGTGGTCGGCGATGTCTACGAACATCGTCCGGGCCGCACCCTCACCGAGGCGGACAACACCTGGTTCACGCTGCTCACGATGAACACCCACCCGCTGCACTTCGATGCCGAGTACGGCAAAGCGTCTGAGTTCGGCCGCTGCATCGTCGCCTCTCCGCTGACGCTCGCCGTGCTCGTGGGCATGAGCGTCAGCGATGTGAGCCAGAAGGCCATCGCCAACCTCGGCTGGAAGGACATCCGCATGACCGCTCCGGTGTTCCCGGGCGACACGCTCTACGCCGAGTCGGAGGTCCTCGACAAGCGCGACTCGAAGTCGCGCCCGACCGCCGGCGTCGTCACCGTGCGCACGCGCGGCCGCAACCAGCACGGCGCGGTGATCTGCGAATTCGAACGCAGCATCCTGATCGCCAAGCGCGGCTTCGCGGTCGATGACCCCAAACCTGCAGCGGCCGACGGCACCGGAGCATGAACATGGACATCGACGACACCGATCGCGAGATCCTCGACAGCATCGAGCGCTGGGCGGAGCGCGAACTGCGGCCGGTCGCCCGGAAGTTCGACCATGCTGATGAGTACCCCGATGACATCGTCGAGCAGATGAAAGGGCTCGGCCTCTTCGGTGCCACCATCGCGCCGGAGTTCGGCGGCCTCGGGCTGTCAGCTTCGACCTATGCGCGTCTGGTGATGAGCATCGCCTCGGTCTGGATGGCGCCGGTCGGGATCTTCAACTCCCACCTCATCATGGCGGCCTGCGTACAGCGGCACGGCACCGACGCCCAGAAGCGGCAGTGGCTGCCACGCTTCGCGAGCGGCGAGATCCGTGGCGGCATCGGCCTCACCGAGCCGAACGCCGGTACCGACCTGCAGGCCATCCGCGCCGTCGCCCGGCGCGACGGCGACGCCTATGTGATCAACGGCACCAAGACCTGGATCACCAACGGCGTCTACGGCAGCTGCTTCGGCGTACTGGTGAAGACCGACCCGGCCGCGCAGCCCCGCCACAAGGGCATGACCATGTTCCTCTGCGAAAAAGGCGAAGGCTTCCGCGCCGCCAAAAAGATCCGCAAGCTCGGCTACAAGAGCATCGACAGCGCCGAACTCGTGTTCGAAGATTTCCGCGTGCCGGCCGCGAACCTCATCGGTGGGGAGGAAGGCCGCGGCTTCCAGCAAGCGGTCGGCGGGCTCGAGCTCGGTCGTATCAATGTCGCCGCGCGCGGCGCCGGTATCGCAGCCGGCGCGCTGCGCGACGCCCTGCGCTACGCACAGCAGCGCGAGACCTTCGGCAAGCCGATCGCGCAGCACCAAGCCATCCAGCTGAAGCTCGCCGACATGGCGACCCGGGTGGAAGCCTCACGCCTGCTCATCGAGCAGGCGGCCCGCAAGTACGACACCGGCCAGCGCTGCGACCTCGAGTCCTCGATGGCGAAACTGTTCGCGTCCGAGGCCGGCGTCGAGAACAGCCTCGAGGCGATGCGCATCTTCGGCGGCTACAGCTATTCCACCGACTTCGATGTCGAACGTTACTATCGCGACGCGCCGCTGATGTGCATCGGTGAGGGTACCAACGAGATGCAGCGCATCATCATCGCGCGCCAGCTCATCGAACGGAATCCGGTGTGATGTCGGCGCAGCGCCCGGCTGCAGGCGACCCTCGGCCGCCCTCGCCCGCCCTGCCGCTCGCCGGGCTGCGGGTGCTCACCTTCGAGGCGTTCGGTGCGGGCCCCTTCGGCTCGATGTACCTCGCAGACCTCGGCGCCGAGGTCATCAAGATCGAGAACCGCGCCCAGGGGGGCGATGCCACACGCGGCATGGGACCTTTTTTCTTAGGCGAGCACGATTCGCATTTCTTCCAGACTTTCAACCTCAACAAGCGCAGCGTCTGCCTCGATCTCAAGCAACCCGCAGGACGCGCGGCGTTCCTTCGGCTGGTCGCGACCTCGGACGCCGTGCTCAACAACCTGCGCGGCGACCAGCCCGACAAGCTCGGTCTCACCTACGACGCGTTGCGCGATACCAATCCGCGCATCGTCTGCGCGCACCTCTCGGCCTACGGACGCGACAACGAACGACGCGGCTGGCCGGGCTACGACTACCTCATGCAAGCCGAGGCGGGTTTCCTGCATGTGACCGGCGAGCCGGGCTCACCACCCTCCCGCATGGGTCTCTCCATCATCGACTACATGACCGGCATCACCACCGCGCTTGCCTTGGTCTCGGCGCTGCTCGGCGTGGCCCGCGGCGGCAGCGGGCGGGACATCGATGTCAGCCTGTTCGATGTGGCGCTGCACCAGCTCTCATACCCCGGCACCTGGTACCTCAACGACCAGCTCGTCACGGGCCGCGCACCCCGCAGCGCACACCCGACCGCAACGCCGGTGCAGCTCTTCAAGACCGCCGACGGCTGGATCTTCGTGATGTGCATGACGGAGAAGTTCTGGCAGGAACTGCTGCGCGTGATCGACGCTCCAGCGGTGGCTGCCGATCCGCGGTTTTCGGACATGGCGGCGCGGCGCGAGCATCGCGATGTTCTGACGGCAGCGCTCGACGGCGTGTTCGAGACCGACACCACCGCACACTGGCTGGAGAAGCTGCAAGGCGTGCTGCCCGCCGCGCCGGTCTACGACCTCGCGCAGGCGCTCGACAACCCCTTCCCGATCGCGAACGGCATGATCCGCACGACGCCGCATCCGCTGCGCGCCGATTTCCGCAGCTTCGCGAACCCGATCAAGCTCGATGGCAAACGCCTGCCGGCGGCCAGCGGT
Source organism: Proteobacteria bacterium UBA964 (assembly GCA_002292945.1). Taxonomy (GTDB): domain Bacteria; phylum Pseudomonadota; class Gammaproteobacteria; order Steroidobacterales; family Steroidobacteraceae; genus UBA964. The sequence goes on from DBCG01000108.1 coordinate 30,765, forward strand.
CCGGCGCTCGGCGCCGACACCGAGGCGGTGCTCGGCGATCTGGGTTACACGGCCGAGGAACTCGCCGCGCTGCGGGCCTCGGGCATCACCTGAAGAGCGTCCGATGAAACTGGAAGGCCTGCGCGTCATCGACCTCTCGCTGTTCCTCCCGGGGCCGCAGGCCTCGCTCATGATGGCCGACCATGGCGCCTCGGTGATCAAGGTCGAGCCACCAGGCGAAGGCGAACCGAACCGCCATATCGGTGCCGCGATCGGCGGCCATACCGTGTTCTTCCGCAACACCCACCGAGGCAAGCAGAGCCTCTGCCTCAACCTCAAGCAAGCCGAGGCGCGTGAGGCGCTGCTGCGTCTGGCGGAAACGGCAGACGTCTTCATCGAGGCCTTCCGTCCGGGCGTGGTCGATCGTCTCGGGGTCGGCTACGCCGCCGTGTCGGCCCGCAACCCGCGCATCGTGTACTGCTCGATCTCCGCCTTCGGGCAGGATGGCCCCTATCGCGACATCCCCGCACACGACCTTGCGACCGAGGCCTACGCGGGGCTCGTCAGCCTGAACCTCGGCAACGACGGCGAACCCACGATGCCGCATGTACCGGTCGCGGACATGGCCGCTTCACTGCTCGCTTTCGGCGGCATCATGATGGCCTTGCTGCGCCGTGAGCAGACCGGACGCGGCGACTTCATCGACATCTCGATGCACGACTGCGCACTCTCCTGGACCCCGAACATCACCGGGCAGGTGTTCGCCCACGACCGCGCGCCCGTGCCGAAGCACGAGCGCAGCTTGGGGGGCGGCGCGTTCTACAACATCTATCGCACCCGCGATGGCCGGCACATCGTGCTCGGCGCGCAGGAGCTCAAGTTCGTGCGTACCCTGCTCGGCGAGTTCGGCAGGCCCGACCTCGTGGCGCTCGCCGAGCGCGGACCGGGCCCGCATCAACAGCCCTTGATCGACTTCCTGCGGGAGCGTTTCGCAACCCGAAGCCGCGACGAGTGGGTCGAGTGGTTCGCCGGACGGGACATCGGGTTTGCACCGGTCAAAGACCTGCGCGAGGCCTTCGACGACCCCCAAGCCGAGGCGCGCGGCATGCGGCTGCGCGACGCCGACGGCCTCGAGCACATCGGTCTGCCGGTGAAGTTCCGAGACGAACCGGGTCAACCCCGTTTCACGCTGCCGGCGATCGGTGAGCACAACCGGCTCATCCTGCGCACGCTCGGCTATGATGACGCAGCGATAGACGCCATGGACAAGGCGCGCTGAACTCTTTTCAATCTCGAGGTTGATGACATGAATTTCGACTATAGCAACCGGGTCCGATCCCTGAGTGCGCAGTTGCTGGCCTTCATGGACCGTCATGTCTATCCGAACGAGCGGGTGTTCCTGCAAGAGATCGCGGACAACCGCGCTGCCGGCAAGGCCTGGACGCCGACCGAGGTCGTCGAGCGCTTGAAGGTCGAAGCGCGTGCCGCCGGCCTCTGGAACCTGTTCCTGCCGAACAGCCCGCGCGCACCCGAAGGCCTCTCCAACCTCGAATACGCGCCGCTCTGCGAGATCATGGGACGCGTCCCGTTCGCCGCCGAGGTCTTCAATTGCTCGGCCCCAGACACCGGCAACATGGAGACGCTCGAGCGCTATGCGAGCGAGGCGCTGAAGGACCGCTGGCTCGAGCCGCTGCTGCGCGGCGAGATCCGCTCGGCCTTCCTCATGACCGAGCCGGAGGTCGCCTCTTCGGACGCCACCAACATCGCCTGCCGCATCGAGCGCGACGGCGATCACTACGTGATCAACGGTCGCAAGTGGTGGAGTTCGGGCGCCGGCGACCCGCGCTGCAAGATCTACATCGTCATGGGTCGCACCGACCCCGATGCGCCGCGTCACGCCCAGCAGAGCATGGTGCTCGTGCCAGCAGAGACGCCGGGCATCGAGGTGCTGCGGCCGCTGCACGTGTTCGGCTACGACGACGCACCGCATGGCCACATGGAGGTCCTGCTGAAGGATGTCCGGGTGCCGGTCGCGAACATGCTGCTCGGCGAGGGCCGCGGTTTCGAGATCGCTCAAGGTCGGCTCGGTCCCGGACGCATCCACCACTGCATGCGCTCGATCGGGGTCGCCGAGCGCGCGCTCGAACTCATGTGCCAACGACTGAGCGCGCGGGTCGCGTTCGGCAAGCCGATCGCCACGCAAGGCGTCTGGCTGGAGCGCATCGCCGAATCGCGCCTGATGATCGAACAGGCGCGCCTGTTGACGCTCAAGGCGGCCTGGATGATGGACACCGTGGGCAACAAAGTCGCGCGTGGCGAGATCGCGATGATCAAGGTCGCTGCCCCGAATGTGGCACTGCAGGTGCTCGACTGGGCGATCCAGGCACACGGCGCAGCGGGCGTCAGCGACGATTTCCCGCTGGCCTATGCTTGGGCGAGCCAACGCACGCTGCGCCTCGCGGACGGCCCGGACGAAGTCCACCGCAACGCCATCGCGAAGTTCGAGCTCGGTCGGCAGGTGCCGCGCCCGGCGGAGCCCGCTCGATGAAGGATCTGTTCTCCGTCACCGGCAAGACCGTGCTCATCACCGGCGGCTCGCGCGGCATCGGCGAGATGATGGCGGCTGGCTTTCTGGCCGGTGGCGCCAAGGTCTACATCAGCGCGCGCAAAGCCGAGGCCTGCCATGCCGCAGCAGAGCGCCTCGTCGCGGCGAACGGCGGCGAATGCGCCGCCCTGCCCGCTGACCTCTCCACGCTCGAGGGTGTCACCGCCCTCGCCACGGCGTTCACCGCCCGCGAACCCCGGCTCGATGTGCTCATCAACAACGCCGGTGCCTCTTGGGGTGCGAAGCTCGGGGAGTTCCCTGAAGCGGGCTGGGACAAGGTCATGGACACCAATGTAAAGGGTCCGTTCTTCCTCACCCAAGCGCTGCTGCCCGCGTTGCGCGCCGCCGCCGCCACCGGGACGCCGTCCCGCGTGATCAACATCGGCTCCGTGGATGGCCGCGGCACGCCGATGTTCGACACCTTCTCTTACGGTCCGTCCAAGGCCGCGATCCACCATCTCACCAAGATGCTGGCGGCGCGCCTCGTACGCGAGCGCATCCTCGTCAACGCGATCGCGCCCGGCCCCTTCCCCACTTGGATGCTCAGCACCGGTGTCGGCTTCGGCGGCAAGATCGATGGCGACGGCGTCGACTGGGAGAAAGTCGGTAAGTTGAACCCGAGCGGCCGCGTCGGCACGCCCGAGGACATCGCCGGACTTGCGCTCTTCCTCGCCTCGCGCGCCGGTGAGTACGTCGTCGGCGAAGTCATCGCCTGCGATGGCGGCCTGCTGGCGGCGCGCTGATCCATGTCCCTCGAGACTTTCCGACGCGACACCCGAGCCTGGCTCGAAACGAATTGCCCTGCGGCGATGCGCACGGCGCTCGATGAAAAAGAGGTCGTCTGGGGCGGGCGTAATGCATCGTTCCCGAACGACGACGCCCGTGTCTGGCTCGAGCGCATGGGCGAGCGCGGCTGGACGGCCCCCACCTGGCCCGCGGCCTACGGCGGCGGTGGCCTGACGCCCGCCGAGAACGCGGTGCTGCAGGAGGAACTGCGGCGCATCGGGGCGCGTGCGCCGCTCTGGTCGTTCGGTCTCTGGATGTTCGG
>DBCG01000108.1:34429-44798 GCA_002292945.1 Proteobacteria bacterium UBA964
CCTGTGCTGCTCGAGTTCGGCAGCGAAGCGCAGAAGCACGCGTGGTTGCCGGACATCATCCGCGGCCGCATCCGCTGGTGCCAAGGGTATTCCGAACCCGGTGCCGGCTCCGACCTTGCGAGCCTCGCCACGCGCTGCGAGGACCGCGGCGACCACTTCCTCGTCAACGGCCAGAAGATCTGGANNTTTGGCGTCACCGAGCCCACTTCGGGGACGGACACCTTGGCCCTGCGCACCACGGCGGTGCGCAAGGGCGATCGCTACATCGTCAACGGCCAGAAGATCTGGACCAGTTACGCCGACAAGGCCGACTGGATGTTCTGCTTGGTGCGCACCGACGCCACCGCCAAGCATGCCGGCATCTCCTTCATCGTGTTCGACATGCGCACACCGGGCGTGGAGACGCGGCCGATCCCGCTCATCTCCGGCGAATCGCCGTTCTGCGAGACCTTCCTCACCGATGTCCGCGTCCCCAAAGACCAACTCGTCGGTCGCCTGAACGGCGGCTGGGAGATTGCCAAGCGCTTGCTGACGCACGAGCGTCAGAGCATCTCGACCGCGGCCTTCGGCGGCGGCGTCGGACTCGACCTCGTGACCGCCGCCCAGCAGAGTGTCGGCCTGATGTGCGGCCAACTCGCCGACGGCGACCTGCGCGTCCGCATCGCCACGTTCCGCATGCAGGAGCGCGCCTTCCACCTCACAGTGCGCCGCGCGCAAGCCGAAGCCCGCGCCGGCGGCAACATCGACCACCTCGCGCCGCTCTTCAAATACGCAGCAGCGTCGGTCAACCAGCAACGCCTCGAACTTCTGGTCGAAACGCTCGGCCTCGGCGGGCTCGGCTGGGAGGGCGATGGCTTCCATCCTGACGCGCTGCGCGCGACGCGGCATTGGCTGCGCTCGAAGGGCAACTCCATCGAGGGCGGCACCTCCGAGATCAACCTCAATGTGGTGGCCAAGCGCGTGCTGGGCCTGCCGGATCCCACCTGATATGACACGCCCCCTCACCGACGACCAACGTCTGCTCCAGGACAGCGCCCGCGAATTCTTTGCGGAGCGGGCACCTGTGAAGGCGCTGCGTGCCGACCGCGACGCCGGACGCCCCTTCGACCCGACACTCTGGAAGGAGATCGCAGCGCTCGGCTTCGCCGGCGCAGCGGTCCCTGAAGCCTACGGCGGCTCGGGCATGGGTTGGCGGGCGCTCGGCCTCGTGCTCGAGGCGGCCGGACGCACGCTCGTCGCCTCGCCGCTGCTGCAAAGCGCTCTGGTCGGCGTCGCGGCGATCGATGCGCTGGGATCGGACGCGCAACGCGCGGCTTGGTTGCCTGCCATCGCGGCGGGCGAGATGACCACCGCCTTGGCGCTGGATGAGGGTGCGCACCACGCGCCGTCGCGGATCGCGATGCGCGCCGTGCGTGAACCGGGCGGTTGGCGGCTCGAGGGCCAGAAGCGCTTTGTGCCGGACGGTGCCACTGCAAGCCACCTGCTGATCGCGGCGCTCGCCGCGCCGACGCCTGACGCACCGGAAGGCCTGACCTTGTTCTGCGTGGCCGGCTCAGCGGACGGTCTCGTCCGAAGGCCGCTCGCGATGGCGGACAGCCGCGGCATGGCAGAGCTCGACCTGACGGCCGTGCGCGTCACAGACGGTGCGGTGCTCGGCAGCGTCGGTGAGGGCGCGAGCGCCCTCGAGGGTGTGCTCGATACGGCCCGGATCGGTCTCGCTGCCGAGATGCTGGGCGCGGCGGATGCGCTGTTCGCGCTCACCCTCGATCACCTCAAGACCCGGCGCCAATTCGGCCAGCCGATCGGTGCCTTCCAGTCGCTGCAACACCGCGCGGCGCGCATGTTCGTCGACCTCGAGCTCACCCGCAGTTGCGTGCTGGCGGCGCTCGATGCACTCGATGATGCCGCAGGCTCAGGCGGTTCGGCGCGATCCGCGGCGGCCCAAGGTGCCTCGGTCCCCTCCCTCGCCTCGCTCGCCAAGGCGCGTGCCGGCGACACGCTGCACCTCGTCAGCAACGAGGCGGTGCAACTGCACGGCGGCGTCGGCATGACCGACGCCTACGATGCGGGTCTTTACCTCAAGCGGGCGCGGGTCCTCGAGACCCTCTACGGCACCGCCGGTTGGCATCGCGACCGCAGCGCGAGGCTGGACGGCTACTGAAGTCGCACAACGCCGGCTTCGCTGCGATAATGAGGGGGTCAGCCCCTCCAGCAGGCCCACCATGTTCGAGACCCTCGTCCGCGTCCCGCCCGATCCGATCCTCAGCGTCTCGGCGGCCTTCCAAGCCGACGACTCACCGGACAAGGTCGACCTTGGGGTCGGCGTCTACAAAGACGAGCACGGCAAGACCCCGGTCATGCGCGCCGTGCGCACCGCCGAGCAGGAACTGCTCGCAGAGCAATCCACCAAGACCTATGTCAGCCCGATCGGCAACACCGGCTGCAATACGCTGATGACCGAACTCGTGCTCGGCAGCGATCACGCCGGTCGCAAGGCCGACCTGTCGCTCGCGCAGACCCCGGGCGGCAGCGGCGCACTGCGCCTCGGCGCCGAATTGCTGCAATCGGCACGGCCGGGCGCCACCATCCTCGTCAGCGACCCGACCTGGGCCAACCACATCCCCCTGCTCGGCACAGTCGGCCTGAAAGTCGATCGCTATCCCTACTACGATCCGCAGCACCCGGGCGTGCTGTTCGATCGCATGCTCGGCCACCTCGATGCCCAGCCCGCCGGCACCATCGTCGTGCTGCACGCCTGCTGCCATAACCCGACCGGACAGGATCTCACCCCCGCGCAATGGAGCGAGGTCGCCTCCGTCGTCGCCCGCCGCGGGTTGCTGCCGTTCATGGATCTTGCCTACCTCGGACTCGGCGAAGACCTCGACCGCGACGCCGCCTCGGTGCGGCTGATGGCGCGCGCCGTGCCCGAGATGCTGGTCGCGGTGTCCTGCTCCAAAAATTTCGGCATCTACCGCGAACGCACCGGCGTGCTCATCGCGCTCGGCGCGGGTGCGGAGCGCGCCGCCATCACCACCGGTCACCTCGGCCGCCTCGCCCGCACGCTCTGGTCGATGCCGCCGGATCATGGCGCCGCGATCGTGCAGCGTGTGTTGTCGCAACCGGCGCTGCGCCAGGACTGGATGACGGAGCTCTCTCACATGACACGTCGCATCAACGGGCTGCGCGCCCTGCTCGCCGAGAAGCTGAGCGCCGCTGCCGGCACCGACTACGGTTGGATCGGCGCTCAACGCGGGATGTTCTCGCGGCTGCCGCTCTCGGCCACGCAGGTCGGATTCGCACGCGAACAGCACCGCCTCTATATGCCGCCCGACGGCCGCATCAACATCGCCGGGGTCAGCCCCGCCAATGTCGATCGGGTCGCAGCCGGCCTCATCGCTGCGGTGCGCTCATGAGCGCCGTCCCGAGCGAAGCGGCGCTGCGCGCCTGGTGGATGCCCTTCACCCACAACCGGCATTTCAAGTCCAAACCGCGCCTGATCGTCGCGGGTCAAGGCGCGTACTACACCCTCGCCGACGGTCGGCGGGTGTTCGACGGGTTGTCCGGGCTCTGGTGCAGCCCGCTCGGCCATTCGCCGGCGCGGGTCGTCGAAGCCGTGCAGAAGCAGGTCGCCACGCTCGATTTCGCGCCGAGCTTCCAGATGGGTCATACCGCCGCATTCACCCTCGCCGAGCGCATCGCCTCGCTCGCCGGACGACCGGACGACAAGGTCTTCTTCGTCAACTCGGGGTCCGAGGCGGTCGATACCGCCCTCAAGATCGCGGTCGCCTACCATCGCGCACGCGGCGAGGCCTCTCGGACCCGCATCATCGGCCGCGAACGCGGCTACCACGGCGTCGGCATGGGCGGCATCTCGGTGGGCGGCATCCTCGCCAACCGCAAGATGTTCGCGCCGCTCATGATCCCGGGCGTCGACCATCTGCCGCACACTTGGGACACCTCGAAGATGGGGTATTCGCGAGGTCAACCCGATTGGGGGCTGCACCTCGCCGAAGATCTCGAGCGCATCGTCGCGCTGCACGATGCGAGCACCATCGCCGCCGTGATCGTCGAACCGATGCAAGGTTCGACCGGCGTCATCGTCCCGCCTAAGGGCTATCTGCAGCGACTGCGCGAGATCTGCACCAAGCACGGCATCCTGCTGATCTTCGACGAAGTGATCACCGGGTTCGGCCGTCTCGGCAAGCCCTTCGCCGCCGATTTCTTTGGCGTCCAACCTGATATGACCACCTTCGCCAAGGCGGTCAACAACGCCACCGTGCCGCTCGGCGGCGTGCTCGCGGCGTCACAGATCTACGACACCTTCATGACGGGCCCGGAACACATCATCGAGTTCTTCCACGGCTACACCTACTCCGCCCATCCGCTCGCGATCGCGGCCGCACACGCCACGCTCGATGAACTGGCCGCCGCAGACCTCATCAACCGTGCCGCCACGCTTGCGCCGGTGCTCGAGGACGCCATCCACTCGCTGCGGGGCGAAGCACTGGTCACCGACATCCGCAACCTGGGCCTTGCCGCAGCCATCGATGTCGCGCCGGTTCCGGGAAAGCCCGCGCTGCGTGCCTACCAGGTGTTCGAGCAGGCGCTCTCGCGCGGACTGATGTTGCGGTTCACGGGCGAGACGCTGGCGCTCGCCCCGCCCTTCATCTCCTCCGAGGACGAGATCCGCGGCGCGGTGTCGACCCTTCGGGAGTCGCTGCAGGCGGTGTCGAGCGGCGGCTGATCTCGCCAGCCAACAGCAGCAGCTCGCTGTGCTCGAGGTCGGCGGGTTTGCCGACGATCACGACTTCATCGCCCTGCTGCAAGGTCATCGCGGGATCCGGGTCGCGGCCGATGATACCGTGGCGACGAACGCTCTCGATCCGGGCCGTCAGCCCATCCGCACGGAGCGCATCGAGGCGCCGGCCGATCGACCAGGCGCCCGGCGGCAGCACCACGGTCTGCACCGCCTCCGCAGCACCGGGCTCGGACGCGGGCAAGCCCTCGATCCCACGCACCACGCCGCGTAGCGCCGCGTAGCTGTCGTTGCGGGCGCCCCCGACCGCGCGCACCACCCGCGAGAGCGGTTGCCCGAGGACCAGCAAGGCGTGCGAGGCGAGCATCAGACTGGCCTCGAAGGTCTCCGGGACGACCTCGGTCGCCCCCGCCTCCATCAACTCCTCGAGGTTCGAATCATCAGCCGTACGCACGAGGATCGGGACATCCGCGCGTGCAGCGCGGACCGCGCGCACGATCCCGATGGCGACGGCTGGCGCCGAGAAAGTCACCACCACCGCACTTGCGTTGGCGAGCCCGGCGGTCCCGAGCAGCTCCGGGTCGGAGGCGTCGCCGAACATCACCGGACGCCCGGCCGCACGACCTGCACGCACCCGCGCCGGATCCAGATCCATCGCGAAGCACTCGTGCCCTTGCGCCTCGAGTACACGCGCGAGGTTCTGTCCCACCCGACCGTAGCCGCAGAGGATCACATGCTCGCGCGCCGCGAGTTCGGCCACGGCGCGATCCTCCGCCGTCAGCTCGGGGGCGACGCCCTGGGGCGGCCCGCGCTCGCCCAACAAGAGCCGTGCGATGCGGCGGTTCTGACGCAAGAGCAGCGGCGCGCTCACCATGCTGAGCACGATCGCGACCAGCAACGGCTGACTGACCTCGTCCGCCACCACTTCGCCCTGGATCAGGATGGTGAGGATCGCGATGCCGAACTCGCCCCCCACCGACAGCACGATCGCGGTGCGCACCGCCTTGAAAGACGGCAACCCCCACATCCGACCGACCAAAGTCATCAGCAGGAACTTGCCGACCGTCATTAAAACCAGGATGCCGAGGATCAGCGCGAGATCGTCCTGCAGAACACGCAGGTCGAGCATCATGCCCACCGAGATGAAGAACAGCCCCAGCAGGATGTCGCGGAACGGTCGGATGGCGGCCTCGACCTGATGCCGGTACTCCGTCTCCGCGAGCATCACGCCCGCGAGGAACGCGCCTGTGGCCATCGAGACACCGGCGGAATGGGACACCCACGCCGAGCCGAGCACGACCAACAACACCGCGAGCGTGAAGAGCTCCTGCAGACGGCTGTGAGCGATCTCATGGAAGAGCGGTCGCAGCGCGAAGCGCCCTGCGAGCAGCACGAACCCGACCGCCAAGGTGCCGACCGCGACCGCCGTACCGATCCGCGCTGCGCTGAAGTCGAGGCTACCGGCCGCCAACGCACCGGCCAACACCAGGAACGGGACGAACGCGAGATCCTGGAACAGCAGCACGCTGAACGCGACCCGACCGTGGGTGCGGTTGATCTCCGATTGCTCGGTCAGCTGTTGGACGAGGATCGCGGTAGAGCTGACCGCGACCGCACCGCCGAGCGCCACTGCCGCGAGCAGATCGACTCCGAAGACATGGAACGCGAGCGAGGCGCACCCCGCCACCAACAACATCTGCACGCTGCCGACGCCGAACACCTCGCGACGCATCGCGACCATGCGCGGCCAGGAGAACTCCAAGCCGAGCGTGAACAACAGGAACACCACGCCGAGCTCCGCGAGCAGCTTCGTGCCCTCGGTCTCATCGACGAGTCCGAGCGCATAAGGCCCCATGGCGATACCGACGAAGAGATAACCCAATATCGCCGGCAGCCCGACTCGACGGGCGAGCGTGACGACACCCACCGCTGAGGCCAGCAACAGCAGGATCTGGGCGAGCGGATCGGCGATCATCGCAAGCCCTTGCCGTTCAGACGACGCAGACGACCCCGGTGCCACCGAGGCCGCAGTATCCGTCCGGGTTCTTGGCGAGGTACTGCTGGTGATAGTCCTCAGCGGCGAAGAACTCGGGCGCTGGACGGATCTCAGTGGTGATGCTGCCGAGCTTCGCGGCATCGAGGCTCCGTTGATAACGCTCACGGCTCGCCTCGGCCGCCGTCATCTGGGCGTCATCGATGCAGTAGATCGCCGAGCGGTACTGGGAGCCGATGTCGTTGCCCTGGCGCAGGCCCTGGGTGGGATCGTGGCGCTCCCAGAACGCCTTGAGGAGCGCGTCGTAGGAGACCTGCGCCGGATCGAAGAACACGCGCACGATCTCCGTGTGACCGGTGCGGCCGCTGCAGACTTCCTCGTAGCTGGGGTTCGGTGTGTAGCCGCCGGCGTAGCCGACCGAGGTCGAGACCACGCCCGGGATCTTCCAGAACAAGCGCTCGGCGCCCCAGAAGCAGCCCATCCCGAACTGCGCCTCGACAGCACCCGCCGGGAAGGGCGGCGTCAACGGCGAGCCAAGCACGAAATGCTGCGCCGCGAGCGGCATACGGGTGCTGCGACCCGGCAAGGCGCTGTCGGGATCCACCATCTCGGCCTTACGTCGGAACAGCGACATCGAGGAACTCCAAAGCGGCCCAACGGGGGAGGAGTCTGCGGCCCTGCGCAGGCGGATTCAAGCACAGCGACGAGCGCTTGACCGTCGGGCTACACTTCGGCAGATATGACGATCTCGGCGAGCACTCCGCGCTTGCGGGCCAGCCTGCTCTGGTTCCTGGCGCTCATCGGCCTCACGGCGCTCACCCGCGCCCTGCCGCTGCACCCGACCGTCACGACCGCGCTCGATATCGGCGGGCTGCTGTTGGTCACGATCGCCTGTCTCGGCCGCATCTGGTGCTCGGTCTTCATCGCCGGCCGCAAGGACATCGAACTGGTCACGGTCGGCCCGTATGCCCTGTGCCGCCACCCGCTCTACACCCTGTCGATGATCGGCGCCCTTGGACTCGGCCTCACGAGCCATTCGCTGGTGCTGACGAGCGCCACCCTTCTCGTGCTCGGCGCCTTGCTCCTGCGGGCGGCCGCTGCGGAGGACCGTTTCCTCGCCGCGCGCTTCGACGAGCGCTTCGACGCCTACCGCGCCTCCACGCCGGGCTTCTGGCCCCGCCGCTGGCCCCGGCACTGGCGTCCGCCCTCATCGACCCCGGTACCGGTACGTCCGGACATCCTGTGGAAAGCCTTCGTGGACGCCTGGGCGTTCTTCCTGCTGTTCGCGGTGGTGTTAGCGGCACGGCGATGGAGCGAGCTCGGACTGTTGCCCGCGCCGCTGCTGCCGTGACCTCCTCCGAAGCGCTGCAGCAGGTCCTGAAGCGCGACCTCTTCGGGTCGGTGAGCCGCTTGTCACGGGGCGGTGAGACCCGTGTCCTGCGCGACTGCAGCGACGCCCGCTGGTGGTTGCGTCCGCTCGCACGGCACCTGCTCGGTCGCGAAGGCCGCGCCCTGCAACGCCTCGAGGGGATCGAGCGCATCCCGACACTGCAGTCGAGCAGCCGTGACCGGCTCGAACGACAGTGGATCGAAGGGCTGCCGATGCAGATCGCGCGCCCCGGCGACCCCGCCTACTTCCGCAAAGCCTTGCAACTGCTGCGGCGTTTGCACGCCCGCGACCTGACCCACAACGATCTCGCGAAGGAGACCAATTGGCTGGTCACGCCCGACGGGCTGCCCGCGTTGGTCGACTTCCAGCTCGCCCGTCACGCCCCCCGGCGCGGCCGACTCTTCCGCATGTTGGCGCACGGCGACCTGCGACATCTGCTCAAGCACAAGCGACAGTACCTGCCCGGGCACCTGACCGCGCGTCAGCGCGCGATCCTCGCGCAGCCCTCGCCCCTCTCGCGAGTCTGGCGCGCGACGGTCAAGCCCCTCTATCTTTTCGTGACGCGCCGGCTGCTCGGATGGTCTGACCGTGAGGGCGCTGGCGATCGCCAAGGGATGTCGCGCGGCGGGTGATTGTGATCGCGACGCCTTATGCGTACGCTTCGCGTCCATGACGATCTGCCAAGCCCACAACCTCCGCGCGCCCGTGATCGATGTGCCTCGTCCCTACGGGGTGCGGATATCTCTGGCCGTCTCCGACCCGTTCCGCAATCTGCTCGGCGCAGACTGGCATCGCGCCCACTGGTTCGCCGACGCAGCGAGCCGCGATGCGGCGCTCGCAGAGTGGTCCCGCAAGCACGAGTACTCGCGGCCGGGCGATCGACCCGCATTGGTCTACGAACGCATCTCGCGCTGAGCCGCGCCGCAGGCGGGCGCCGCCGTCAGAAAGTACGGCCCAGGAACAGATAGAACGCCGTATCGCCCGCCTCACCGAATCCGGTACCGAGATAGACCGGGCCGATCAGCGTGTCGAAGCCGAAGAAGACACTGCCTTGCTTCAACGCGCCGTCGAAACTGATGTCGCCGCGCTCGTCCCAGATGTTGCCCGCCTCGAAAGAGACGCCCGCATACACCGGCACATCGAGGAACCCCTCGCCACGGCGCCCGATCTGGCGGTAATAGAGGGCGCGCGCGATGGCGAAGTGCCGCCCTGACAAGGCATCGGGCGCAAGCCCCGAGAGGTTGAGGAACCCGCCCAACGGGAACAGCGTGCGTACGCTCGCGGGCGCGGCGTCCAGATGGGTCCCGAAGGAGGTCCACAGGACTCCGGTATGACGGCCCTCGGACCGCGCGATCAGCCAGTCCGCAGAGACCACATCGCCGCTCGTGAGCGCACCGCGACGGTCGTCCTCTACACGCCACTGCGCGACGAAAGAACTGCCGCGACGGGGAAAGTTGCGGCTGTCCAAGGTGTCGTAGGAGAAGCTCGCCGAGAACTCGCGCACATCGAAATCATCGCGCGACGGCAAGCCCGGATCACCGAGCCGCAGGCGCGTGTGGCCAGACACCTCGCGCACCCCGGCGCGCAGCTCGCCCCAGTTGCCGAGTTCGCGACCGATGTCGACCCCGTACTCGGTGGTGCGCAACCGATACTCGGCGACCCGCACGCCATCTTGCAGGAACGGTACGTTGCGCACCTCGAACTTCGCCTGCGGCGTGACGAACCAGTTGGCCTGGGTGCCGATCGGCTGGTAGAACTCGGTGGCGACCCGCGGCTCCGAACCGAGCTGGAAATCCCAGACCCACTCCGCCGCCAACGGACCGATATCGGCCAACACGACGCGCGCCGCAGCGTTGTAGTTCGAATTGCCGCTGAAGTCGTCCTCGAGGCTCAATCCGAAACGCATGTAGTTCGGACCCCAGGAGTTGCGCTCAGCGGAGACCTCGAAATCACGCCGCCCCTCTCGCTCGACGGAGGTATGGTCGACGCGCTCGAAATTGCCACGCCCGTAAAGCGTGATGATCGCTTCATCCAAGGTCGCCACATCCGGTGCAGCCGCCGCGCCCGTCTCCAAGGCGTCGGCGATCGCGGTCCCGATCAATCTTTGGTATCGCTCGGATCCGGCCGCGATGCGCACCTCGCCCGCCGGCAGCAAGGCATCGCGCCGAACCGTCGCCCGGGCGTCGGCGTAGCGGGCGTAATCCGCCGACGCGAGCCGTAGCGGCGCGAG
>DBCG01000135.1:0-11605 GCA_002292945.1 Proteobacteria bacterium UBA964
CTCAGGCCATCAAGTGGGCGATACGCCCATGCAGAGGGCTGCTGCGCGGAAAATGCGCGAGAAGGTACTCCATCTGGTCAGCAAGTACACGCCTGCCTTTCAAAAATATGTACTCGGCATAGGTCGGCGTGAAGGGGACGGCGATCAGCTGCATCCGTGCCTGCTCGGGCGTACGCCAAGCTTTGAAGTTGTTGCAGCGCCGGCAGGCCGTGACCACATTGGACCAGGTGTCCCGGCCGCCCTGGCTGAACGGTCGCACATGGTCGCGCGACAGGTCGCGCTGCCCGAAGCGGCCACCGCAATAGAGACAAAGATGCGCATCGCGCCGGAACAGCGTCTCGTTGTTGAGCGGCGGCACGTAGTCCTTGCGCAAGTGGCCGGGATTTCCGCTCTGGCCGACGGTGGCGACGATCGAATGTACCTCGAGTACGGTTCGCTGCCCGGTCAGCGCGTTGGTCCCGCCCTGCAGGCGGAAGATGGGGCTGCCACAGGTATAGGCGACCTGCCCCTGATGATGAAGGCGCGCAGCCTCGCGGTAGTCGATCCATTCGAGAGGCATGCCGGCGACGTCCGTGCGCAACACCGGCTGTTGCAGGCTCACACCCGCATGCGGTCGTGCGATCACGAGGAACTCTTCGTCGGATGCAACGGTCACGGTCATTGGACGAGTAAGATACGGCACCAAAGTGACAACATTCAACGACATCCTCCGATGCCATCGAAGCGCGCTGTATCGCACCGTGCTCGTCATGTTCTGGGTCACCGCGCTGCTGCCGGTCGCCAGAGCGCAAGCCCTGCCGGCTCAAGAGACCGCGCCGGGGGTCGCCCGATCGCTCGAAGAGGCAGACACTGAAGCCGAGACCATCGAAGAGGTATTGGTCAGCGGCGAGCGATCCGGCCCCGGGCTCTGGAAGGTCCGCAAAGGCGAGCACACCCTCTATCTGCTCGCGACCATCGCCCCCGCACCCAAGAAACTGCAATGGCGATCGCGCGAAGTGGAGGCGGTGCTCGACCGCGCGCAAGTCTTCGTCCCGGCCCGACCGGAGGTCGATGCCGATATCGGACCCATCAAGGCCGTGCAGCTTTACTTCCAGTTCCGCAAGCTGCGAGGCAACGCCGAGGGCGAGCGCCTCGAGACGGTACTGCCGCCGCCCCTGTTCTCGCGCTTCGAAGCGTTGCGCACCAAGTACGCGCCGCGTGACCGCAGCATGCTCGAACGCCGACCGTTCCTCGCGGCGCTCGAACTCCAACGGGCCGCCATCGACCGCAGTGGACTCAGCTTCAGCAACGCGGTCGCACGCTCGGTCGAGAAGTCGGCTCGAGAACGCAAGGTGAAGGTGCTTCGCGCCGAGGTCCGGGTCGAGGATGCCCGCGGCACGCTGGCCGAGATCGGACAGATCCCGCTCTCGGCGGAGATCGCCTGCATGGAGGCGATCCTCGGCCGGCTGGAAGCCGATCTCGCCCAATCACGCCAGCGCGCGGAAGCCTGGGCGGTCGGCGATACCGGAGCACTGCGCACCGGTGCGGCCACCCAGGCCGCCGGCACCTGCCTCGATTCGTTGAGCAACAGCGCTCGAGTCGCATCGCTGCTGCGTGACTTCGAGACGGCGTGGCTCGGCACCGTGACGCGCTCGCTAGAGCGCAACCCGGTGACGCTCGCGGTCACCGACATCGACGGTCTGCTGCGACCCGGCGGCATCCTCGCCAAACTGCGCGCCCGCGGCTACGAGATCGACGAGCCCTGAAACGAAAAATGTTCTGCAGGATCGCTTGATTTTGGTTGTTGTCCACGACGGCCAGACGCCGTGTGGTGGCGAGCAGTTGATGCGTTTCGGCAAGTGCGCACAAGTGCCGAACGGCAGGGTGGGGAACCTTAGTCCGAGTCCCGGCCACCCCGCTCGCGTATAGTCCGAGGGATGTCAGTCCGCGGCGCCAGTGGCGTTCTGGCGATGTTCATCGCCGTCGCCGCCTTCTCGTTCATGGATGCGCTGCTGAAGACTTTCGCGGCGCATTACTCCCCTGCGCAAGTCACCTTTCTTCGGGCGGTCTCCTCGCTGCCTTTCGTGTTGCTGCCGTTGTGGTGGTCGGGCCGCTTGGGCGAACTGCGCCCGGTCCGACCGGCACTGCACCTGGTCCGCGCACTGCTCGGCATCCTCATGTTGCTGAGCTTCATCGCAGCGCTGCGCGACGCGCCGCTTGCAGCCGTCTATTCGGTCTACATGGGCGCACCGCTGCTGATCGCCGCGTTCGCGGCGTGGTTCTTGGGCGAGCGGGTCGGCCTGGGCTGCTGGCTTGCGATCCTGGTCGGGCTCGTCGGCGTGCTCGTGATCCTGCAACCCCGCCCCGACGGGATGTCCCCCACCGCCGGCCTTGCCGCGCTGCTCTCCGCCCTCTGTTACGCCGGCGCGGTCCTGGTCGCGCGGGTGCTGACCCGCACCGATACGACCGCCTCGGTGGTCTTCATGTTCCTCGCCTGGGTAGCGGTGATCTCGCTGGCGCTCGCTCTGCCCGGCTGGGCCCCGATCCTCACCGCCCACTGGCCCTTGATCGTCGCGACCGGAGCGCTCGGCGCCGTCGGACAGCACTACATCACCGTCGCCTTCAAGCACGCCCCGGCGGCGATCGTCGCGCCGGTCGAGTACACGGCCTTGATCTGGGGGCTCGGCATCGACTGGGTGGTCTGGTCGGTCGCGCCTGATGCCACGATGCTGACGGGCGCGGCGCTGGTGATCCTCGCCGGCCTCTATGTCGCGTGGCGCGAACGCACATGAGAGCGAGCGACGCAGCACACTGGAGCCTCTACGCGCGTCTCGTCGGCGTCGCGGCGTTGTGGGGCGGAACCTTCATCGCGGGGCGCATCGCCGCGCCGCAATTGCCGCATTTCACGCTGGCCGCGCTGCGGTTCTGGGTCGCGGCAGCCTTGCTGCTGCCGCTGCTGATGATCGTCGAACGCGGCCTGCCGCGGCTGCGCCCACGCGACTGGCTCTACACCGCATTGCTCGCGCTCAGCGGACTCGTCGCCTACAACCTGCTGTTCCTCGGCGCACTCGAGCGCATCCCGGCGAGCCGCACCGCATTGGTGGTGGCGCTGAACCCGATCATCACCGCGGTGGCGATGGCGTTGGTGTTCGGCGAGCGGCTGGCCGCACACCGCTGGGTCGGCATCCTGCTCGCCCTGACCGGTGTCTGCCTCGTGCTCGCGCGGGGCGATCTCACTTTGCTCTGGCAACGGGTCGGGATCGGCGAGTTGCTGATGCTCGGCGGCGCACTTTGTTGGGCGTTCTACACCGTCGTCAGCCGGTTCGCGCTTCGCGGCGATGGTGCGCCGTCACCGCTCGCGATGACCACCGTCACCGCGCTGTGGGGCGCACTGATGCTATCGCTCGGCATGCCGGCGGAGTGGTCGCGCTGGCAGCTGGACCAAGTGGGGTGGGAGGCCTGGGCGGGCATCTTCTTCCTGGGGGCAGGCGGCACTGCGCTCGCGTTCGTCTGGTATGCCCAAGGCTTGCAAGTGCTCGGCGCCGCACGCACTTCGGTGTTCAACAACCTGGTTCCGGTGTTCGGCGTCACCTTCGGCGCAGTGCTGCTCGGCGAGCCGATCCTCCCGTCGATGATCATCGGCGGGGTCGTGGCGCTTGCCGGCGTCTCGCTGACCAACTGGAGCCGTGCTGCGCCGACGCCACAAGACGGGGGGCGATAGTGCCTGCGGATTGCCGACAGTCCACCAGAATCAGCGACTTGCACACATAGCCGGAGAATCGGCGTCATCTTCCGGTCATAAAGTACTCCGCATGGCATCCTCTAACTTACTAAGTCTCTGTTTTTAAAGATTTTAATGATCGACTGGTCAATCGTTGACCAAGCCAACGAGAATCGGCTGAAAATGCCTCTTTTTCCCACTTGACCGATAAGCTGTCCACAATGTTATCCACACGCTCTGTGGAAAAATCCTCGACCCCCGAGTCCTTGATTCTCGAGGTCGCCCTCGATACCCCGCTGCGGCAGGTTTTCGACTACCTGCCCGTGCCCGGCGAACCGCAACCGGAGCCGGGGATGCGTGTGCTCGTCCCCTTCGGCAGACGCCAGATGGTGGGCGTGATTGTTTCGCTGAAGGACCGATCGGAGCGTGAAACCGCTCAGTTGAAGCATGTATTGCGCCCCATCGATCCCGTACCGACCTTCGACCCGCCGCTCCTGAAGCTGCTGCGTTGGGCTGCCGACTATTACCATCATCCGCTCGGCGAGGCCTTGGCCGCGGCGCTGCCGAAACTCGCCCGCGAGGGCGCTACGCTGCAGGCCTCGATCGAATCCTGGCAACTCACCGCCTTGGGTGAGACCGCGCTTGCCGCCGGTGAGCCGCGTCGAGCGCCCCGCCAACGGGCGCTGCTCGAGGCCTTGGCGCAGCACCCGGGCGCCGGCTCCTCGATGGGCATGGAAGCCGCCCGATTGGATGACGATCTACCGGGTTGGCGCGAGGCTGCCCGGGCGCTGCGCACTCGTGGATGGATCGAGCGTCTGGATGGCCCCCGCGCGACAGCGCCGAGCGCCGACGCTGACGGCGGCGATGCCGCGGGCCGGCCCCGCCCCACGCCGACCCCCGCGCAACAGGCCGCGCTCGAAGCCATACGCGCCCATCATCGCGGCGAGTACCGCGCTTGGCTGCTGCACGGCGTGACGGGCAGCGGCAAGACCGAGGTCTACCTGCGCCTCGCCGAGGATGCTTTGACCGCAGGACGCAGCGTGCTCGTCCTGGTGCCGGAGATCGGGCTCACACCGCAACTCGTCGGCCGGTTCGCCGCACGATTTGCAGGAACTTCTCTGGCGGTGCTGCATTCGGGGCTCACCGATGGCGCACGCCTCGCCGCCTGGCGCCGCGCCCAGTCCGGCGAGGCGCGGCTCGTCATCGGCACCCGCTCGGCGATCTTCGCGCCGGTGCCGGCGCTCGGCCTGATCCTCGTCGACGAAGAGCACGACGCTTCGTTCAAGCAACAGGAGGGTGGATTCCGCTACTCCGCTCGCGATCTCGCGCTGGCACGGGCGCATGGCCTCGGTATCCCGGTGGTGCTCGGCTCGGCGACCCCATCGCTCGAGACGCTGCACAACGCGGCCACAGGGCGCATGACACGGCTGTCACTTCCCGAGCGCGCTGCCGACGCCCGACCGCCACGGCTGCGGCTCATCGATCTGCGTGAAGAACGCGTGCACGCCGGCCTTGCGACGACCTCGGTGACCGCGATCGAACGACATCTCGCCGCCGACGGACAGGTGCTCGTCTACATCAACCGTCGCGGCTACGCACCCACGCTCGCCTGCACCGCCTGTGGGTGGGTCGCCCCCTG
Organism: Proteobacteria bacterium UBA964; assembly: GCA_002292945.1. Classification (GTDB taxonomy): domain Bacteria; phylum Pseudomonadota; class Gammaproteobacteria; order Steroidobacterales; family Steroidobacteraceae; genus UBA964. The sequence goes on from DBCG01000135.1 coordinate 5,340, forward strand.
CAGCGCCTGCGATGCGCGCATGACCGTCTATCGCAACGCCTCCCGGCTGCGCTGCCACCACTGCGGCGCCGACCGAGAACTGCCTCGTCAATGCCCCACCTGCGGCTATGCGGTGAAGACCGTCGGCCAAGGCACGGAGCGTATCGAGGAGACGCTCGCAGAGACCTTCCCGGGGGTGTCGATCGCGCGGCTCGACCGCGATGTGGTGCGTCGCAGCGACCAGCTCGAGGCGGTGCTCGCACGCGTGGCCGGCGGCGAGGCGCGCATCTTGGTGGGCACCCAGATGGTCACCAAAGGCCATGATTTCCCGGCGGTCACCCTCGCCGTGGTGCTGAACGCCGATCAAGGGCTCTTCAACACCGATTTCCGCGCTGCCGAACGGCTCGCGCAGACCTTGGTGCAGGTCGCCGGCCGCGCCGGCCGCGGCGCACAGCCCGGCGAAGTGCTCATCCAGACCGAACACCCCGAGCATCCGTTGCTCTGCAGCCTGCTCGCCGGCGGCTACGAGGCGTTCGCCGAGGCCGCGCTCGCGGAACGACGCGATGCCGCGTGGCCACCGTTCGCGCGTTTGGCGGCCCTCAGAGCCTCGGCTCCGGCGGCCGAGACGACGCTCGCCTTCCTCGATGCCGCGCGTCGGGCGGCGGGTCGCCCTCCACAAGGCCTGCGGCTGCTCGGCCCTGCGCCCGCAGCACTGGCACGTCGCGCCGACCGACACCACGCGCAATTGCTGCTCGATGCCACCGAACGCACGCTGTTGCACCGGTTCCTCGACGGCTGGTTGCCACAGGTCGAGGCGCTGCCCGAAGCGCGACGGGTACGCTGGGCGCTCGACGTCGACCCGCTCGAACTGTTCTAGAATCGCACCCGTGAAAGACGACCTCCAACGCCTGCTGCTCGCCGCAGTCCGCTCCCTCGAAGGCAGCCTGCTGCCCGGCCCCATCGATCCGCAAGCCGTGGCGCTCGAGCGCACCCGCGATGCGCAGCACGGCGATTTCGCCTCGAACGTCGCCATGCGCCTCGCCAAGGGAGCCGGCCTGAAGCCGCGCGAACTCGCCGAGCGCATCGTGGCGGCGCTGCCCGCCGATCCGCTCATCACACGCACCGAGATCGCCGGCGCCGGTTTCATCAACTTCACCCTGGCACGTGACCTCTATGCGCGGGAGCTCGCGCGGGTGCACGAACTCGGCGAAGCCTACGGACGCCACATGCCCGCGACGCGGCGCAAGGTGCTGCTCGAGTTCGTGTCGGCGAACCCTACCGGACCGATGCATGTCGGCCACGGACGGCAAGCCGCCTTCGGCGATGCACTCGGCCACCTGCTCGCCGCCGCCGGCGATATCGTCACGCGCGAATACTATGTGAACGACGCAGGACGCCAGACCGAGATCCTCGCGGTATCGGTGTGGGTGCGCTACCTCGAGCGCTGCGGCGAGGTGCTGCCCTTCCCGCAGAACGGCTACCGCGGCGACTACCTTTTGCCGCTCGCCGTTGCGCTCCAGGCGCGTGTCGGCGAGGCGCTGCGCCATCCCGCGGCCACCGTCACCATGGACCTGCCAGCGGACGCGATCCCGGGCGCAACCGGGGGCGACAAGGAAGCGCACATCGATGCGTTGATCGCCCGCTGCCGCGCACTCATCGGCGCGGCCGCGTGGCAGGATCTGCTGCGCAGCAGCATCGACGCGATGATGGACGAGATCCGCGACGATCTCGCGGCGTTCGGCGTGCGCTTCGACCACTGGGTCTCGGAGCGCGCGTTCGCCGAGAGCGGCGCCATCGACCGCGCCCTCGACCGGCTGCGCGAGCGCGGGTTGCTCTACACCAAGGACGGCGCCGAATGGTTCCGCGCCACGCAGTTCGGCGATGACGAGGACCGCGTGGTCGTGCGCGACAACGGCGTGAAGACCTACTTCGCCTCCGACATCGCCTACCACCTCGACAAACGCGAACGCGGCCACGACCAGCTCATCGATGTGCTCGGGGCCGACCACCACGGCTATGTCACGCGCGTGCGCGGCGGACTCCAGGCCTTCGGGCACCCCGGGGATTGCCTCGAGGCGCCGCTCATCCAGCTGGTCGCCCTCTACCGCAACGGCGAGAAAGTCTCGATGGGCAAGCGCGAGGCGAACTTCGTCACGCTGCGCCAGCTGCGCGAAGAGGTCGGCAACGACGCGTGTCGGATCTTCTTCCTGATGCGCAGCAACGACCAATCGCTCGATTTCGACCTGGAGCTCGCCAAGTCGAAGTCCAACGAGAACCCGGTGTTCTACGTGCAGTACGCCCACGCGCGGGTCGCGAGCGTCATGAAAGAGCTCGCGGCGCGCGGGATCGGCTGGGATCCGTCGCGCGCGCAAGCCACAGTGCTGGCGCACGGCGCAGAACTGCTCTGCGGCGCCCATGCGGAAGCGATGTTGTCCGCCCTGTCGCGCTACCCGGAGGTCATCCGGCACGCCGCCGCACAGCGTGCACCGCACGCGCTGGTCCACTACCTGCGCGAGCTCGCCACCACCCTGCATGCCTTCTACAACGCCGAACGGGTGCTGGTACCCGATGAGGCGCAGCGCGAGGCACGCGTCTACGCGTTGCTCGCGGTGCAGCAGGTGCTGCGCAACGGCCTGGCTGTCCTCGGCGCGTCTGCGCCCGAGAGCATGTGAGCCGCGCGACATGAACACGCCCATCGGCCGCGACTTCAAACGCAGCAACGCCCGAACCGGTCTCGGCCAACGGCTGACGCGGGAGCATTGGCAAGGCTTCGGCGCCGGCCTCGCGCTCGGTTTGATCCTGATGATGGCCGCCCTGTCCTGGGCGCAGTCGCGGTTGCGCAGCGACGCAGCGGCGACCGATGGCGATCGCGGCGCTGCACGCGGACCGAGCGCCGCACGCCCCTCCGACAGGGAAGCGACGACGGATCCCGGTGAGGCCGAATCGGCCGTCGATGCCGCCGCGCAATACGAGTTCTACGACCGCTTGAAGACCCTCGAAGTGGTGGTCCCGGATCCGGGCAAAGACGCCGGACCAGGCCTGCCGACCTCGCTGATCGAACGCCCCGGCACCTATGTGATCGAGCTCGGGAACTGGCGCGACGCGGCCGACGCCGATCGGACGCGTGCCAAAGTCGCTCGTCTCGGCATCACCGCGTCCCAACAGCGGGTGACCATCGACGCCGCCGAGTTCCACCGCGTGCAGATCGGTCCGTTCAGCAAGCTCGACGAACTGAACCGCATACGCATGGCGCTGCGCAACGCCGATATCCCGGCAGAGGCCATCCGCGTCGGCGACTGAAGGACGGTCTCTCAGGCCTCCGGTTCTTCGGGGACCCCACGGAAATCGATGCCGAGCGAACGCAGTTTGCGGTAGAGGTGGGTGCGTTCCATGCCGACCCGCTTGGCGAGCTGGCCGACCTTGCCTTGGCACAGCAGCAACTGCTGCTGCAGGTAGGCGCGCTCGAAATGCTCCCGCGCCTCGCGCAAGCCGAGCGACAAAAGGTCCTGCTTGACCAGCATCTCGCTGGGCGGCACCGATTGTGCGAGTTCCCGCTCGGTCTCCTCCAGCGAGACTTCCTCGACACCCCCGCGCATCAGGATACGGCGCACCATACCGCGCAGCTCCTGCACATTGCCGGGCCATGGATAATTGCGCAGACGGTTCTGTGCGGCGACGCCGAAGCGGCGGAACTCCAGACGCTCGGAATCGACCAACCGATCGACGGTCTGGCGCAGCAGGTCCGGTACATCCTCCGCGTACTCACGCAGCGGCGGAACCCGCACCACGACGCCGCCCAGCCGAGCCAACAAGTCGCGACGCACCGGCGACGCGGAGGCACCGGCCGCCGCAGGCTGCTCGACATCAGGCTGTGCCGCCGCGACGAGGCGGGCCTCCAAGGCATGTTGCTGCGGCTCGCCGAGCCTCGACCAATGGCCGCTCTCGAGCACACCAAGCAGCAGGCGCTGGGCGACGGCCGGCAGGTCACCGAGTTCACTGACGAAGAGCGTGCCCTGCCCCGCCTGCTCGATGAGACCGGGGCCGCCCGCACCGTCAGCGCGGCCGAACAGCACCGCTTCGGCGTCGGTCTCGCGCAATGTGCTCGCCACCAGCATGACGAAGGGTCGGTCGGCGCGCGGCCCTTGGCCGTGCAGGTGACGCGCGAACGCCTCTCGGCCCGAGCCATGTTCACCGACCAGCAGCACAGGGTCCATGCCCGAGGCAGCACGGGCGAGATCGGCACGCGCCTGTTGCATCGCCCGGCTCTTGCCGGCCGGCGCCGCCATCATCACCGACACCTGACGGCTCGTCATGAGGCGCTCGCGCCCGCTTTCGAGCGCGCGCTCGACGGTCCGCAACAATTTGGCGAGCGACAACGGTTTCTCGACGAAATCGAAGGCACCGAGGCGCGTGGCCTCGACCGCGGTCTCGACGGTGCCGTGCCCGGACATCATCACCACCGGGCAACCCTCGGGGATGCTCACCGACCATTCCCGCAGCAAGGTGATGCCGTCGACCTGCGGCATCCAGATGTCGAGCAGCACGAGGTCGGGCTCACGACGGGCGCGCAGGGCACGCGCCTGAGTGGCGTCGGCCGCCACCTCCACTTCGTAGCCCTCCTCGGACAGGATCTCGCTGACCAGGCCGCGGATGTCAGCCTCGTCGTCCACCACCAATATGTGCGCCGCAGTCATGCCCGCTCCCTCCGCACCTCGGACCGCCGCTCACCTGCAGCCTGTTCTCGACCGTCAGGGTTGAGTGGCAACATAACACGGACGCGGGCCCCGCCCTCAGGTCGGTTCTCCGCCTCAATGCTTCCACCGTGGTCATCGACGATCTTTTTGACAATAGCCAAGCCGAGGCCGGTGCCCTTCGGCTTGCTGGTGACATACGGGTCGAAGACGCGGCCGAGGAGCTCGGGCGGGAAGCCGGGGCCGTTGTCCGACACCGTGATCTGCGCCTGCTCCACGCCACCCGTGTCGGCGATCGAAGTGCGCACCTCGATCGCCGCAGGTCGATGCCCGTCCAAGGCCTCGAGCGCGTTGGTCAACAGGTTGTTGAGCACCTGCCGTACCCGCCCACGGTCGGCTGAGAGTCCGATGAGCTGTGGATCGAGCACGGTCTCCACCGGGATGGCGGGCTCCTGCGCGCGGTAGAGGTCGGCGACCTCGGTCACGAGCTGGTTGAGATCGAACGGCGCTGAACGCAACGCCGGCGCCCGCGCATACTCGCTGAAATCGTTGACCATCTGCTTCATGGATTCGACCTGCTGCACGATGGTGTGGGTCGAACGGTCCAACATCTCGGCGTCCGGCCCGTGCAGCGACGGCAACAGACGCCGGCGCATGCGCTCCGCCGACAGCTGGATCGGTGTGAGCGGGTTGCGGATCTCGTGCGCGAGCCGTCGCGCCACCTCGCCCCATGCCGCATCGCGCTGGGCCTGCAGCAACCGCGTGATGTCCTCGAACACGATCACGAACACCGGCTGCCCATCGTGCGGCAGCGGTACGCAGGCGCAGGCGAGCACGCGCGACTGTGCACTGCCATCGCCCACGAGCTCGATCTGTCCACGCCACTCGGTGGCACCACCGGCGAATCGTTCGGCCAACAGCGCCGCGAACTGCCGCGGCCGATCGTCCCCCGCCACGACCTCGCCGAGCGGCCGACCGGTCTGCGCGGAGAGGTCCGCGCCGAGGATCAGGCCGGCAGCCTCGTTGGCCAGTTGCAGCACCAACGCCTGGTCGACGGCGAGCACACCCGAGGACAACCGCGCCAGGATCACCGCCAGCCGTTCGCGCTCCCGCTCGGCGACCATCCGGCTCGCCACATTCTCCTCGCTCGCCAGCCGCAGCTTGCGGGTCATATCGTTGAACGCCTGCACGAGGAAGCCCATCTCGTCGCTCGAGGTGAGCGGCACACGGGTCACCAGATCGCCCTGCGCCACCGCCCGGGTGCCGGCCATGAGATCTTGCACCGGCCGGAACAGCACCTCCGCTGCATGGATCGCGCCGTAGATGGCCGCAAGCATGGTGATGAGCAGCACCAAGGTGAGCGTCACCCTGAAGCTGTACTTGAGGGGTTCGCGCAATGCCTCGACGTCGGCATAGGTGGAACGCGAGCGGTCGATCGCCTCGGTCAGTTCGGCGAAGCGGCTCGGCGGATCATAGGTCGCGACCACGAAACGTGCATCGAGCGGCCCAGGCGCCGCCATCGGCACCGGCGCTGCGGCGCGGATCACGAAGTTGTCGCCGCCGAGCGGCTCGAAACTGACGAAGGTGCCACCATCG
>DBCG01000135.1:11633-18739 GCA_002292945.1 Proteobacteria bacterium UBA964
CCCGCCGCACCAGCTCCGCAGGCGGCCTCGAGGGCAGAGAGTCCGGTACGGAGCGGCTGGCGGCACCCAAGATTCGTTCGTACTGCCCGTAGACGACGATCTCTTTGGCACCGCTGATCTCGAGCTCGTCATCGAGCGCGACCAGCATCTCGCCCGGGGGCAGCGCCGCGAGACGGCGCGCGAAAGAGTCGGCCATCGAGCCGTGCTCGCGCAACAGCAGATCGCGCATCCCGCGCGACAGCAACGCCGAATCATTGAGGCTCTGCTTGACCTCGACACGGAACCAGCTGTCGATGCCGCGGTTGAGGAAGCCGAGCGAGAACAGATATACCGTTACGAGCGGCAGCGCCACCAGCAAGCCGAACACCGTCACCGTACGGGTCGTGAGACGCGAGCCTGGTTCACCACGTCGCCGTGCCGCCGCGAGCTGGAGGACCTTGCGCGCGATCAGTACTGCGAGCAGCAACACCGCCAACGCGCTGCCGAGCAGCATCCAGGGTTGCAGGCGCTCGAACTGCGCTGAGTTCTCGGCCGACACGGACAGGCCGACGAGCGCAAAGACCACAGCCAACGCACCGAGCGCCAGCAAGCCGACGGTACGCGTCCTGGTTATCGTGGCAGCGACCACGAGTACCACTCGCTCTGGAGCAGCCAATCGTCCGACCAGAACATGAGCACGCGCAAGCTGCCGGTCAGGCGCCCACGGTGCACGCTCGAGCGCAGGTTGACCGTGCATTCCTCGGCGGGCACTTGGGCGGCGACGAGGATCGGCCAAGCCTGCACGCGACCGATCTCTTGCAGTGCCTCCGCCAACGAGGCGAAGGACTGCGGGTCGCCCGCGTTCAGTGGATCGCTCACCATGAACCGCTCGCTCACCGAGTGGTAGCTGAGTTCACGGTGAAGGTTCACGGCGACCACTTGCGCATCGAGCCAGAAACGTCGACCCCGTGTGACGCTGACCTCGAGGTCATAGGACAACTTGACACCATCGCGCAGCGCCGCGGCCGTCTCATCGTTGGCGGAGTAGCCGATCTCGGCGTTCAGCTGGTAGACACCCGACACCAGAGAGACGAAGGCCGAACGCACCTCGGGCGTTCCGGCGAGCGTCTCGGCCCGGCCGACGCTCGGCAGCCAGAGTACGACGAGCACCATCCACCAGCCGATCAGCCGACCGGCATGCTCCGTACGTCCCTGCCGTCCAAAACCGCTCATTCGCTCTCTCTCCTGCCGAGGCAAGCATAATAAAATCCATCGGTGCCGGCGCCAGCGCCGGGCAGCAGCTGCACGCCGCAAGCCCCCTGTACCGACCCCGGTGGCGGTTCCACGCCCTCTGGCCAGCCCGACAATCGTGCCGCGGGGGTCCGGTCCAAGAACGCCTGCACCACCGCCTCGTTCTCCTGCGGCAACACCGAGCAGGTCGCATAGACCAAGCGGCCGGCGGGTGCGAGCTTCGCGAAGCAGCGATCGAGCAGCAGTCCCTGGAGCCGCGCGAAGGCCGGGATATCCTCCGGACGACGCAATAATTTGATGTCTGGATGCCGACGGATCACGCCGGTCGCCGAGCAGGGGGCATCGAGCAGGATCCGATCGAACGGCGCCTCGGCATCGAGTACGCCGAAGGCCGCCAGATCGACCGTGCGCAACCGCGCCGTCGCCCCGATGCGCTGCAGCGTCCCCGCGACGAGCGCGACCCGCTGCGGCTCGATGTCGATGGCCAACAGGTCGGTGGGCGGCGCGGGTCGTTGCAGGATATGCGCCGTCTTGCCGCCCGGCGCTGCGCAGGCATCGAGCACCCGGTGCCCGGGACCCGCGGCCAGCAAGCGCGCCGCGAGCTGCGCGCCCGCATCCTGTACCGAAACCGCGCCCACAGTGAAACCTGGCAAGGTCGCGACCGCCACCGATCGCTCGAGGACCACCGCATCGGGCGCCCACGAGCTGGCGGTCGCGGCACGACCCTCCGCAGCCAAGGTCGCGAGGTACGCGTCGCGATCGCCCGCCACCCGCAACACCATGGGCGGGTGCTCATCGAGCGCCTCGAGCAGCGCCGCGGTGCGCTCGCCCCATGCCTCCTGCAGACGTTCCACCAACCAGGCCGGATGCGCGGTGCGCACCGCGAGATCGGCATCCAGCGCAGCGAACAGGGTCTCCCGCTCGCGCACGAAGCGGCGCATCGCTGCATTGACGAGCCCCGCCGCTCGACCCAGCCCGAGCGCACGCGCGGCATCCACGGCGAGATGAACGCTCACCTCAGGTGCGCCGCGCGAATGCTCGACCTGGTGCGCGGCCGTGACCAGCAACGCACGCAGCAAAGGCGCGAGATCCTCCGCGCTGCGGGCGACGACCTGCGCCACTGCAGGCGCCAGACGCAGGTACCAGCGCAGCGTGCCGAGCGCGATGGCGCGCACCGCCGCTCGATCGGCTCGCGGCTCGGCCTCGAGCAGCGCCACATCGGCCGACCGGCCCTCATGCGCCACGGCGCTCACCGCCTGCACCGCCGCGGCCAGCGTCGCAGCACCCGGCGCGAGGCCGGAGCGTTCAGCAGATCCATCACCGCTCATACGAACACCTCGCCTGTCGTCTGCAGGCCATGCGCGAACTCACGCGCTCCGAGACTGCGCCGACCGGCGCGTTGCAATTCAAGGATGCCGAGCCGCCCGCGGCCGCACGCCACCACCAACATGTCATCGCACAGGCCGAGCAGCATGCCCGGCGTGGTGGAGGATGCGGTCCCGGAGACCGCAACCGTCGGGGACTCCCCTGCCAAGGCGCGCGCGCGGTGCACCCGCAACTGCTCGCCGCGCCAACTCGTCTCTGCGACCGGCCAAGGCCGGAACGCCCGCACCCGACGCTCGATCGCTCTGGCATCGTCGTGCCAATCGATGCGCGCCTCGGATTTCCCGATCTTGGCAGCGTAGGTGACGCCCTCGGACGCCTGCGGTCGCGGCGCGAGCGTACCGGCTTCGAGACCGGCCAACGCCTCCAGCAACGCCTGCGCTCCGAGCGCAGCCAGCGTCGCATGCAGGCTCGCAGCATCGTCCTCCGACTGGATGGCGAGACGCCTCTCGAGCAACACCGGGCCGGTGTCGAGCCCGGCATCCATCTGCATGATCGTGACGCCCGTCTCGGTATCGCCCGCCAACAACGCGCGCTGGATCGGCGCTGCGCCGCGCCAACGCGGCAACAAGGAACCATGGATGTTGAGGCAGCCGCGCAGCGGGATGGCGAGCGCCTCCGGCGGCAATATGAGCCCGTAGGCCACCACCACCAAAAGATCAGGCCGCCACGCAACGAGCGCCGCGCGCCCTTCCGTCGTACGCAAGGTGGTCGGCTGCGCGAGCGGCAGCCCATGCGCCAGCGCGAATTCTTTGACCGCGCCCGGCTCGACACGCCGCCCACGCCCGGCCGGTCGGTCCGGCTGCGTCAGGACGCCGACGATCTCGTGTTGCGAGGCGACGAGCGCCGCGAGCGGCGGCACGGCGAACTCCGGGGTTCCGGCGAAGGCGATACGCATGGGCAGAAGCGGGGCGATGGTGCCGGCACGCCGAGGGGCGTCAGCCGGGACTCAACGACCGAGCGCGGCTCCGGCAGGCGTACGACCGACCGAGACGCGTTCACGACGCTCCTTCTCGAGCTTGCGCCGGATGCGGTCGCGCTTCAGCGTCGAGAGGTAGTCGACGAACAGCTTGCCATCGAGATGGTCCATCTCGTGCTGCAGGCAGACCGCATGCAGTCCGGTCAGTTCCATCTCGAACGTCTGCCCATGCCGGTCCTGCGCACGCACGCGCACGCGCTGCGCGCGTTCGACCTCGTCATAGAAGCCCGGGACCGAGAGGCAGCCCTCTTCCATCACACCGATCTCATCGCGCGCGAGGATCTCAGGGTTCGCGAACACCAGGGGTTCGCTGCGGTCGCGCGAGAGGTCCATGATGAGCAGCCGCACATGACGGTCGACCTGCGGCGCCGCCAGACCGATGCCGGGCGCGGCGTACATGGTCTCGAACATGTCATCGACCCACTTCAGCAACGCGGCATCGAAGGTCGCGACCGGCAGCGCACGGTTGCGCAGTCGGGGGTCGGGAAATTCGAGGATCTCGAGCAGGGCCATCGGGGGCACCTCACTGGCTAAGGTATTTCGTTGCTAAAAGTATACACGCTGGACCCGCGCCCCCCTCGCAAATCGCTATGAACGCACCCGTAATGCAGCGTGGCCGCAGCCGTGGCTCTTTCTATGATGCACGCCATGCCGACCGAGGACTTGCTCGCCCTCTGCACCCTGGCGCAGGCACCGACGCTCACCGCCGAGGAGTTGCGGGCTGCGGTGTCGGCGGCCGGCAGCCTGCCGTCGGTGACCGAGCTCCGCGAACCCGATCTCGTCGCACTCGGTTGGCGCCCCTCGACAGCGCGCCTCCTCGTCCATCACGCCCCCGCCTCCGTCGAAGCGGCGGCCCGCGCGGTAGATCGCCTCGGTCTACACATGTTGAGCGCCATCGATCCCCGTTATCCGCCACAGTTGCTGCCGCTCGCCGGCATGCCGGGGCTGTTGTTCGTCCGAGGTCGCTTGGAAGTGTTGGTGGCACCCCAGATCGCCATCGTCGGCAGCCGTCGTCCGACCGCCTTGGGTCGCAGCACCGCCAGGGAATTCGCCTGCAGTCTGGCCCGCTCGGGCCTCGCCATCACCAGCGGTCTCGCACTCGGCATCGATGCCGCCAGCCACGAAGGCGCACTGGCCGGCGGTGCCCCGACACTTGCCGTCTGCGCCACGGGTCTCGACCTCTGCTACCCCCCCGCCAACGCCGCCCTGTCGGAGCAGATCCTCGAGGCCGGCGGGGCGCTCCTCAGCGAGTTCCAACCCGGCACCCTGCCGTTACCCCATCATTTCCCGCAACGAAATCGCATCATCAGCGGTCTTTCGCTCGGCGTACTGGTGGTCGAGGCTGCCCTGAAAAGCGGCTCTCTCATCACCGCGCGCTACGCGGGCGAGCAAGGTCGTGCGATCTTCGCCATCCCGGGCTCCATCCACTCCACCCAATCGCGCGGTTGCCACCAACTGCTACGCCAAGGGGCGGTGCTGGTCGAATGCGCCCAGGACATTTTCGACGAACTCAGAATATCTGTTCCGAATCAGTTGGTTATGAGCCTTCTAGACGAGCCGGACACCCCCTCGCACGGGGCCTCGCGGTTGGACAACCCCGCCGAAATACTGTTAGATGCCGTCGGCTTCGAGCCAACCAGCGCTGATGCGCTGATCGCGAGCACCGGCCTTTCCAGCAGTTCCCTAGCGTCCTTGCTCTTGGCTCTGGAACTCGAGGGGCGCATCACCTGTGACGCTGCGGGCCGCTATCGTCGGCTGCCCGTCGCCGACCACGACCATCGTCCCAGACCCACGGCAGAGGCCCTGAAGTCCGCACACCCGACCGCTGCACCATGACCGACCACGGCAACGTACTCGACATCCTCATCTATGTCTTCGACCGCTACATGCTGGTCGACGACCCTGACGTGCCCGAGCGTGAAGAGCTCGCCGAGGACCTCCAAAAAGCCGGCTTCGAGGGCGAGACGGTCGAACGGGCCTTGGACTGGTTGGCGGATCTCGCCGGCGAGCGCCATCGCCCGGAGCTCTCCCCGTCCGGCGCGCGCGCCATGCGCGTCTTCACCCAGGACGAACTCCAGCACCTGCCCGTCGACTGCCGAGGCTATCTGTTGGCGCTCGAACGCACCGGCATCCTCTCGCCGCAGCAACGGGAGATCGTCATCGAGCGCCTGCTCGCGCTCGACTCCACCGAACTCGATGTCGACCAGCTGAAATGGGTCGCGCTGATGGTGCTCTCCAGCCAACCCGGCGAAGAGCTCGCCTGCGAACGCATGGAAGACATCGTGTTCGACCTGCCGTACTCACGGCCCCATTGACCCTCCGGGCTGCCCATGGCTGACAACCTCGTCATCGTCGAATCGCCGGCGAAGGCCAAGACCATCAAGAAGTACCTCGGCAAGGACTTCGAGGTGCTCGCCTCCTATGGCCACGTGCGCGACCTCGTGCCCAAAGAAGGCGCCGTCGACCCCGCGCGCAAGTTCGCGATGAAATACGACATCATCGAGCGCAACGAGCGGCATGTGGACGCCATCTCGCGCGCCCTGCGCAAGGCCAAGTCGCTCTACCTCGCCACCGACCCTGATCGCGAAGGCGAGGCGATCTCCTGGCACCTGCGCGAACTGCTCGAAGCGCGCGGCGACCTCGATGGCAAGCAGGTGCACCGCGTCGAATTCTTCGAGATCACGCGCAACGCCGTGCGCGAGGCCGTGGAGAACCCGCGTGAGCTCTCGCTCGACCTCGTCAACGCGCAGCAAGCGCGACGTGCGCTCGACTACCTCGTCGGCTTCAACCTCTCGCCGCTGCTCTGGAAGAAAGTGCGGCGCGGCCTCTCCGCCGGACGCGTGCAGAGCCCTGCGCTGCGCATGATCTGCGAGCGCGAGGCCGAGATCCAAGCGTTCATCCCGCGCGAGTATTGGACGCTCGATGCCGAAGGCGAGGCTCGCGGTGCGCAAGGTCCGCAGCCCTTCCCGCTGCGATTGGTCGAATTCGACGGCCGTAAGGTCGAACAGTTCAGCTTCACCGACGCCGACCGCGCGCTGGCTGTGGAGCAGGCGCTCTGCGCAGCGACCGGCGCCGGATCGCCGGCACCTGCAGCATCCCCCGCCAAGACCGATGCGGATGCCGCCTCGTCAGAGACGGAAAAGCCTGAAACGCCGCGCCTCCTTCCGCCCGGTACCCTTCGGGTGCTGTCGGTCGAGCGCAAACAACGCAACCGCAATCCGGCACCCCCGTTCACCACCTCCACCTTGCAGCAGGAAGCCGCACGCAAGCTCGGCTTCGGCGCGCAGCGCACCATGCGCCTTGCCCAGCAGCTCTACGAAGGTGTCGACTACGGCGAGGGCGCGGTCGGTCTCATCACCTACATGCGTACCGATGCAGTGAACCTCGCCAATGAGGCCATCGGCGAGATCCGCCAGGTCATCGCGCGGCTGTACGGCGAGGCGTCGGTACCCGAGAGCGCGCGCTTCTACAAGAACAAATCGCGCAACGCCCAGGAAGCCCACGAAGCCATCCG
>DBCG01000032.1:0-138 GCA_002292945.1 Proteobacteria bacterium UBA964
GCGTCGAAGTCCCGACGCATCATCTGCGCCTCGTAGTTGTCGCCGACTTCGGCGTTGTAGACGAATCGGATCCCTTCCTGCTCGAGCTGGTGGATGCGGCGCATCACCACCTCGTGCTTGTCGAGCTTCATGTTCGGG
>DBCG01000032.1:156-286 GCA_002292945.1 Proteobacteria bacterium UBA964
CATCAGGAGCCCGCCCGGGCGGTCAGCGCGCTCGAGCACCGTCACCGAATGTCCGGCACGGTTGAGCTGCTGCGCGGCGGCGAGCCCTGCGGGACCCGACCCCACCACGGCGACTTTGCGTCCCGTGCGG
>DBCG01000032.1:298-509 GCA_002292945.1 Proteobacteria bacterium UBA964
TCTTCGGCGGCTCCGGGACGACCCAGCCCTCCTCGAAACCGCGCTCGATGATGCTGTTCTCGATGTTCTTGATGGAGACCGGCGGCGCGTTGATACCGAGCACGCATGACCCTTCGCAGGGCGCGGGACAGACACGCCCGGTGAACTCGGGGAAATTGTTGGTGCGGTGCAGCCGCTCGAGCGCCTCGCGCCAGAGCCCGCGGTAGACGAG
>DBCG01000032.1:534-16124 GCA_002292945.1 Proteobacteria bacterium UBA964
GTAGACGAGGTCGTTCCACTCGGGGATCAGGTTGTTGACCGGACAGCCTGACGCGCCGCCGCTCATCGCCTTGCCGGTGTGGCAGAACGGCACGCCGCAGTCCATGCAGCGCGCCGCCTGGTTACGCAGCGACTTTTCGTCGAGCTGGTGGTGGAACTCCTTCCAGTCGCGCACACGCTCGGACGGCGAGCGATCGAGCGGCGTCTCGCGCAGGTATTCGATGAACCCGGTCGGCTTGCCCATGATCAGTTGCCCCCCACGCGCGCGAGATCGCGCGAATTCTCCTCGAAGGCCGCCATCACCGCCTCGTCTCCGGAGAGACCTTGGTCGTGGGCGCGTTGCAGACAGGCGAGCACGCGCTTGTAGTCCTTGGGGATCACGCGTGCGAAGCGAGCAAGCGTGCGCGGCCATGTCTTGAGCAGCTCTGCGGCATGGGTGCTGCCGGTCACCTCGACATGGCGGGCGATGAGTGCGCGCAGCGCCTCGGCTTCGGCGGGATCGTCGACCCCGCCGACCTCGACCATCTGCGTGTTGACACGGCCGGCGGCGAAGGCGCCGTCCTCATCGAGCACGTAGGCGACGCCGCCCGACATGCCGGCACCGAAGTTGCGGCCCGTGGGACCCAGCACGACGACGCGGCCGCCGGTCATGTATTCGCAGCCGTGGTCACCCACCGCTTCCACCACGGTGTCGACACCGCTGTTGCGCACCGCGAAGCGTTCGCCCGCCATGCCGCGGATGAACACCTCGCCGCCGGTCGCGCCATAGAGCGCGACGTTGCCGATGATCATGTTGCGCTCGGCGGGGAAGCCCGCTTCGGCCGACGGGAAGATCGCGAGCTTGCCGCCCGACAGGCCCTTGCCGACGTAATCGTTGGCGTCCCCCTCGAGGGTGAAGCTCATGCCGCGCGGCAGGAAGGTGCCGAAACTCTGCCCTGCCGAACCGGTGAAATGCAGACGGATGGTGTCTTCCGGAAGACCCGCCGAACCCCAGCGCTGGGTGACCTCGCTGCCGGTGATGGTGCCGACCACGCGGTTGACGTTACGGATCGGGAGGCTGGCCTCGACCTTGGCACCGCGTTCGATCGCCGGCTTGCACAGATCGAGCAGCGTGGTCATATCGAGCGACTTGTCGAGTCCATGGTCCTGGTCGATCTGCCGATAGCGCCCGACCTCCGCACCCGAGTCGGGCTGGTAGAGGATGTTGCTGAAATCGAAACCCTGCGCCTTCCAGTGATCGAGCGCCGCCTTCGGTTCCAGCCGATCGACGCGACCGACCATGTCCTCGAGACGCCGGAAGCCGAGCTCCGCCATGATCTCGCGCAGGTGGCTCGCGACGAAGCGCATGAAGTTCACCACATGCTGCGGATCTCCCGCGAAGCGTTCACGCAGCCGCGGATCCTGCGTCGCGACGCCCGCCGGACAGGTGTTGAGGTGACAGACGCGCATCATGATGCAGCCGACCGACACCAGAGGCGCGGTGGAGAACCCGAACTCCTCGGCACCGAGCAGCGCGGCGATCGCGACATCGCGTCCGGTCTTCAACTGCCCATCGGTCTCGACCGTGATGCGGCTGCGCAGGTTGTTGAGCACGAGGGTCTGGTGCGCCTCGGCCAACCCCAGCTCCCAGGGCAGGCCCGCGTGCGTGGTCGAGGTGAGCGGCGAAGCGCCGGTGCCGCCGTCGTGGCCGCTGATCAGCACCACATCGGCATGCGCCTTGGCGACGCCCGCAGCGATGGTGCCGACGCCGACCTCGGCCACCAGCTTCACGCTGATGCGCGCTGCACGGTTGGCGTTCTTCAGGTCGTGGATCAGTTCCGCGAGGTCCTCGATGGAATAGATGTCGTGGTGCGGCGGCGGCGAGATGAGCCCCACACCCGGCGTGGTGTGCCGCGCCTTGGCGATCCAGGGATAGACCTTGGTGCCCGGAAGCTGCCCGCCTTCGCCCGGCTTGGCGCCCTGCGCCATCTTGATCTGGATCTCCTTGGCGCTCACCAAGTACTCGCTGGTGACACCGAAGCGGCCCGAGGCGACCTGCTTGATCGCGGAATTCTTTGAATCACCGTTCGGCAGCGGCTGCCGACGTTCCGGATCCTCGCCGCCCTCGCCCGTGTTGCTCTTGCCGCCGATGCGGTTCATGGCGATGGCGAGCGTCTCGTGCGCTTCCTGGCTGATCGAGCCGTAGCTCATGGCGCCGGTCTTGAAACGCGTCATGAGGCTCTCGACGGACTCGACCTCCTCGAGCGGGACCGCATCACCCTTCTTGAAATCGAGCAGCCCGCGCAGCGTCGAGAGGTTGCGCGCACGGTCGTCGATGAGCGAGGCATAGGACCGGTAGGTGGCGTAGCTGCCGGTGCGCACCGCCTTCTGCAGGCGATGGATGCTCTCGGGATTGAAGACGTGGAACTCGCCGTCGGCGCGCCACTGATATTGCCCGCCCGCGGGCAAGGCGTGTCCGGCGACCGCCCGCTCGGGGAAGGCTGCGCGATGGCGCATCAGCGACTCCTCGGCGATCACATCGAGACCGACGCCGCCGACGCGCGACGCCGTTCCCGTGAAGTAGTGGTCGATCAGGTCCTGACGCAGCCCCACGGCCTCGAACACCTGCGCACCGTGGTAGCTCTGCACCGCAGAGATGCCCATCTTGGACATCACCTTGACCACGCCCTTGGTCGCTGCCTTGGCGAAGTTCGCGCAGGCGAGCTTGTGGTCGACATTGGTCAGGAGGTTGTCACGGATCATGCCGTCGAGCGACTCGAAGGCGAGGTAGGGGTTCACCACGTTGCAGCCGTAGCCGATCAGGAGCGCGAAGTGGTGTACCTCTCGCGCCTCACCGGTCTCCAGGGCGAGCGACACGCGGGTGCGCAAGCCCGCGCGGATGAGGTGATGGTGCAGGCCCGACACGGCGAGCAAGGCAGGGACAGCCGCCTCCTCGCGCGACACGCCACGGTCGCTCAGGATGAGGATGTTGACCTCGTCCTCTTCGACGAGGCGCCGCGCTTCTTCGCAGAGGTGCTCCATCGATTTGGCGATGCCCTCAGCGCCGCGGACGGCGCGGAACAACAGCGAGAGCGTCCCGACCTTCAGACCGGGCAACGACAGGCGTCGGACCTTGGCGAACTCTTCGTTCGTGAGCACCGGCGCCTTGAGCTCGACGCGACGGCAGTCGGTCGGTCGCGGCTCGAGCAGGTTGCCCATGGGGCCGAGCCAGACGTCCGACGAGGTGATGATCTCCTCGCGGATGCTGTCGATGGGCGGGTTCGTGACCTGCGCGAAGAGCTGCTTGAAGTAGTCGTAGAGCAGGCGCGAACGCTGCGACAGCACCGCGAGCGGCGTGTCGTTGCCCATCGATCCCACGGCCTCGACGCCGTCGCGGGCCATCGGCGCCATCAGGATGCGAAGGTCCTCGAAGGTATAGCCGAAGGCGACCTGGCGCGCGCGCAGCAGCTCGGGCTCCGGCGGCGGCAGCTTCGGCGCCGCCGGCAATTCTTTGAGGTGGACGAGATGCTCGCCCAGCCACTCGGCGTAGGGCCATTCCTGCACCACGCTGCGCTTGATCTCCTCGTCGTCGATGATGCGCCCCTGCTCGGTGTCGACCATGAACATGTGGCCGGGCTGCAGGCGGCCCTTGCGGACGATATCGGCGGGCGGGATGTCGAGCACGCCCGTCTCGGAGGCGGCGACCACCATACCGTCCTTGGTGACCCAGTAGCGCCCCGGCCGCAGGCCGTTACGATCGAGCACGGCGCCCATGCGCACACCGTCGGTGAAGCAGATCGCGGCGGGACCGTCCCAGGGCTCCATCAGGCTCGAGTGGAACTGGTAGAACGCGCGGCGGGCGGGATCCATGGTCTCATGCTTCGACCAAGGCTCCGGGATCATCATCATCATCGCGTGCGCGAGCGGACGGCCGGCGAGCACCATCAGTTCCAGCACGTTGTCGAACATCGAAGAGTCGCTGCCGTTGACGTTGACGATGGGCGCGATCTTCGCGATGTCATCACCGAAGAGCGACGACTCGAGCTGCGCCTCGCGGGCGCGCATCCAGTTGATGTTGCCGCGCAGCGTGTTGATCTCGCCGTTGTGCGCGATGTAGCGATAGGGGTGGGCGCGGTCCCAGCTCGGGAACGTGTTGGTGCTGAAGCGCGAATGCACGAGCGCGATGGCGGTCTCGAGGCGCGGATCGCGCAGGTCGGGGAAATACTGGTCGAGCTGCATCGTCAGCAGCATCCCCTTGTAGACCAGCGTCTTGTGGGACAGGCTCGCGACATACCAGGACTCCGCGCCGCCCAGCGTCGAGACGCGGATCTCGTTGTAGGCGCGCTTGCGGATGACATAGAGCTTGCGCTCGAAGGCCTCGGCATCGGGCGTGTCGGGGCCGCGCTGGATGAACACCTGACGCATGAACGGTTCGCTCGCGCGAGCCGTCTCGCCGAGCATCGAGTTGTCGGTGGGTACCGTTCGGCCTCCGAGATAGACCTGCCCCTCGGATTGCACGACGCGTGCGAAGGTCTCCTCGAGCCGGCGCCGCTGCGTCGCGTTGCGCGGCATGAAGATGAGTCCGCAGGCGTACTCGCCGGGCTCCGGGAGCGTGATGTGTGCCTGCTTGGCAGCGGCCTTCAGGAAGCCGTGCGGCATCTGCATCAGCACACCCGCGCCGTCGCCGGTGTTGATCTCGCAGCCACAGGCGCCTCGGTGGTCGAGGTTCTTCAGGACCTCGATCGCGTTGCGCAGGATCTTGTTGGACTTACGGCCTTGGATGTCCACCACGAAGCCGACGCCGCAGGCATCGCGCTCGAATTGGGGATCGTAGAGGCCCTGCTTGCCGGGGCGGGTGGCGCGGACCGTGGGTCCGCCGATGGTGGAATCATTCATATCTACTGCGCTCCCAATCCCCCGGCGGGACTATAACCACTGGCCGAGGCTGGAGAAAAGGCGTCCACTCACATTGACTCATCACAATGAGTCATCCAAACTCATGTCGTGACAAAGCGGCTTCAAGTCCTGTTCGACGAGACTGAGTACGCCGCCCTGCAAGCGGCTGCGACCAGCCGCGGCATGACGATGGCCGAATGGGTGCGCCAAGCCCTCGCCGCCGCCCGACGCGAAGCCTCAACGGCGGATGTCGATCGCAAACTGGCGGCGATCCGTGCGGCCGTGCGCCACGCCGGGCCGACCGGCCCGATCGAGCGCGTCATCGGCGAGACCGAGCGCGGCTATGCGACCGGCCCCGGACCCGGCAACGACACCGCGGCCAGCTCGGGCGGCTACTGAGACCTGCCGCGGCGGCCCCCATGGTCTTCATCGACTCCAATGTCCCGATGTACCTCGTCGGCGCCGCGCACCCGAACAAGGTGGATGCTCAGCGGCGCCTCGAGGCGCTCGTCACGCAGCGCGTAAGGCTCGTCACCGACGCCGAAGTGCTGACCGAGATCCTGCACCGCTACACCGCGCTCGAGCGCCGCGGCGGCATCCAGCCCGCGATCGATGCGCTGCTCGGCGTGGTGGACGAGGTGCTGCCCGTCGACCGGGACACCGTCGAGCGCGCCAAGCAGCTGGTGCTGCAGTATCCGACGCTGCCGGTGCGCGCCGCGCTGCATGTCGCGACCCTGCAGCGTCACAGGATCGAGAGCGTGCTGAGCTTCGATCCGGCCTTCGACCGTCTACCGGGGCTCACGCGGCTGCGGTGAGGCCCGGACCCGACCGAACCAACCAACAACGACCGGAGTAGCTCGATGTCGACCAGCGATCGTCAGACAGCGTTCAGTGAGATCTACCGCACCGCGTACTGGGGCAAGGAGCACCTCTCCGGTGTCGGCAGCACCGTATCGGCCACCGCACCGGTACGGGCGGTCATCGAAAAGACGGTCAAAGAATTCGGGATCCGCTCGATGGTCGATGTGGCCTGCGGAGACATGGTATGGATGCCCTTGGTGCTCGACAACCTGCGCCGCTCAGGACACCCGATCGAGTTCACGGGCTGCGACATCGTACCCTCGCTGATCGAGCAGCATTCCCGCGCCTATCCGGGTGAGCGGTTCGAGCATCGCGATTTCGTCGCACAACCGGTCCCGTCCGGGGAATTGATCATCTGTCGCGAGGTGCTGCAGCACCTGAATGTCCGCGACATCCGGTCGGGCCTCGCGAACATCTCTGCGAGCGGTGCGCGTCTGTTGTTGGCGACCACGCACCTGCGCCGATACGGGATCCGCAACCACCTGAACATGAAGACCGGCCGTTGCCGCGACCGGAACCTTCTGTTGCCACCGTTCAACCTGCCCAATCCGCTCGTGATCTACCCGGACACCGATGGCGCACGGGACAAATTCATCGGCTTGTGGGCGTTACCGTTCGCGGAACCGATCGCTTAGAAGCGTCAGAACGGTATCGCCTGCCCGTCCCAAGCGAAGAGCCGTCCGCTGTCGGCGGGCGTCAGCCGGTCGAGAACACCCAACAACGAGCGGGCTGACGTCGCAGGCGTGAAGAGCTTCGACGACGGAACGCCGCCCTGGAAAGGCTGCGAGAGCCGCGTGTCGACGGTACCGGGATGCAGGGCGACGCAGAGCGCGGCGGGGTTGCGCTGCTGCAGCTCGATGGCGCAGCTGCGGATGAGCATGTTGAGCGCCGCCTTCGACGCACGGTAGGCGTGCCAACCGCCCAAGCGGTTGTCCTCGATCGAACCGACCCGTGCCGAGAGACAGGCGAATGCGGACTTCGCGTCGCGGCGCAGCAGACCGAGCGTGTGCTTGGCGATCAGCGCGGGTCCGGTGGCGTTGATGGCGAAAGCCTCGGCGAGCGCCGAGGCGTCCAAGCTGCGCCAGGTCTTCTCGGGCCGCAGCGTCGGGCTGTGCAGCACGCCGGTCGCGACCAGCACGAGATCGAGCGGTCCCTCGGCGGCGGCGGCCTTCGCCACCGCTTCGATGCGGGCTTCGTCCGTGAGGTCGAACTGCCACGGCGCCTCGGCGCTGCGCGCCGCCGCGTAGACCTTCGCGACACGCGGATTCGCGCCGAGTTCGGTCACGAACGCGGCACCGATCCCGCCGCCTGCGCCGAATACGAGTGCGCGCAGATCGGGCGCGAAGCTCGCAAGATCGGGCGGTTGGCTCAAAGATCACCCTGCAAGGGACGGATCGTGATCACCTCGAGCGCCGCCCGCGACGACAGCGCGAGTGCATCGATCATGGGCGCTGCGACATCCTCGGCCGTCATCATGCGCGCGACCTGCGCCGGGTCCACCTCGCCCCACATCGGCGTGTAGGCCGCACCCGGTCGCACCTCGAGGATGCGGATGCCGTCCTGCCGACCGTAGAGCCGCATGACGTCGAGCAGACCGCGCTGCGCGTACTTGCTGAGGCAATAGGTCGAGCTCTGCGCAAAAGGCTGCTCGGCGGCGATGGAGGTGACGACTTGGATCTGGCCGCGCATCCCGTGCCGCGGCGCCTGCGACTTCATCGCAGCGTAAGCCCCCTGCAGCAGCAGGAAGGTCGCGGTGACGTTCGTCTTCAGGGTGAACTCGAGGTCCTCAGGCGTCTGCTCTAGAAAATCTTTGAACCGCCCCACGCCTGCGCAGTGGATCAACGCATCGATGCGACCATACCGCCCAAGGCAGGCCTCGAGCGGTCGCAGCGGGGCATCCGCGAGGTCGCAGGCGATGCTTGCACATTCGACAGGACCACCCTGCAGCTGTGCCGCGAGCGCCTCGAGCTCGGCCTGGGTCCGCGCCGCGAGCATCAGCTGAACCGGCGCGCCGGACTGCCGGGCGCGCGCCGCCAAGCCCTCGGCCACCGCGCGGCCGATGCCCTTACCGGCGCCGGTGACGAGGATGACGGATGGGGTGATGTCCTTCTCTGGCATGACGGGCCTCTGCTACGATGATTCGATGCCTGAATCCTACGAAATCCGCATCCGAAAAGATGCGCTGAAGTTCGCCGCCAGCCACATGACGGTGTTCCCGGACGGCACTAAAGAGTCGCTGCACGGGCATAACTATGTCCCGAGCCTCACCGTGCGGGTGCGCGATGCCTCCTTCGAGTCCACGATACCCTTTTCGCGCCTCAAGGCGGGGATGAAGCGGATCGCGCTCGCTTGGGATGAAAAGGTGCTGGTCGCCACCCGGAACCCCTTTTACGAGCCACTGCGTCTCGACGACCAAGAACTCGAGTTCCGGCTCTGCGGCAAGCGTTATGTGCTGCCCGTCGACGAGGTCGTGCGCCTCGACACCGACAACATCTCCTGCGAGACGCTCGCGCGGACCTATTTCGACCTGCTCGAGGCGGAACTCGGCCCGGAGCTGCAGGCTGACAACATCCTATCGATCGCCGTGTACATCGAAGAGACGCCGGGCCAAGGGGCGGCCTTCGAGCGGGTCATATCGCCATGACGCGCCGTAGCCCGGAGCCCCGCCTGCGCGCCCCCCTGATCGCCGGCGTCGTCGCCACCGTCGCCGCGACGGCCGCGCTCGCCGCGACACCGCCGCCCGTCCTCGACGCCCGCGCCAGCGATCCGCTCGTGATGGGGTGGATGCAGGGCGACCCGCCGCCACCCGAGCGCCGGATCGCCTTCCACGACCGCTCGTACATGCAGTTCCCGCAGCTGCGCTGGAGCTTCTCGCATTGGCGCGAGCTCATCCCGACGGTCAGCGTCCCGCGTGGCCCTGGGCCCGTGAGCGCGCTGCCACGTGCGCTGCGCAGCGATCTCGACGCCGTGAGCTTCATGCCGATGGCCACAGCGGCCGGCGGACGGCCACGCATGACCTGGGCGGAGTCGCTGCAGGCCAACTACACCGACGGCATCGTCGTCCTGCACCGCGGCACCATCGTCTACGAGCGCTATGCGGGTGCGCTCACGGAGACCGGGCAGCACATCGCACACTCGGTCACCAAGTCGTTCTACGGCACCTTGGCGGCGATGCTGGTGGCCGAAGGCCGCCTGGACGAGCGCGCGCGCGTGTCGCGCTATCTCCCCGAACTCAAGGGCTCGGCGTTCGAGGACGCCACGGTGCGCGAAGTGCTCGACATGACCACCGCGCAGAAGTACTCCGAGGCCTACACCGATCCCAACGCAGAGGTCTGGGACTTCGCGCGCGCCGGCGGCATCCTGCCGTGGCCGCCCGGCTACCAGGGCCCGAAGTCGCTCTATGAGTTCCTGCCCACCGTGCGCAAGCAAGGCGAGCACGGGGCAGGCTTCGCCTACCGATCGACCAACGCCGAGGTGCTGACTTGGCTGATCCGGCGCGTCACCGGACAGAGCGCCGCCGAGGCGCTGCAGGAACGCCTCTTCGGCCCGCTCGGCGCAGAGCAGGATGCCTACCTCGGCCTCGACCCTGCCGGCAACGCCGTGGGCGCGGGCGGTCTCAACCTCGGTCTGCGGGATCTCGCCCGGTTCGGCGAGATGCTGCGCCGCGATGGTGAGTGGAACGGACGCCAGATCGTGCCAGCGAGCGTCATCGCCGACATCCGCCGCGGCGGCGATCGCGAGAAATTCAAGACGGGCGGATACGCGACGCTCCCCGGTTGGAGTTATCGCGCGCAGTGGTGGATCTCCCACGACGACCATGGCGCGTACATGGCGCGCGGCGTGCACGGCCAAGCGCTCTACATCGACCCGAAAGCCGAGATGGTGATCGCCCGCTTCGGCTCCGCCCCCTGGGCGAGCAACGTGTTCCTCGATCCCACCACCCTGCCCGCGTTCCGTGCGATGGCGGAGCACCTGCTGCGCGGCGACCGCTCGCGGTAGTCCGCCATCAGACGAGGACCTCGTCGGCCTGCGAGGCGTTTCATGCGGCGTCGCCCATGGCAGTACCGGACGACGCCAGTTCAGGCGAAAAAACTTTCCCCCAGACCTTGCATCAGGGGGCCGCTTGCCTTAATTTTCGCGCCGCGTTGCGGGGTCGGGTACCGGTCGTGACGCCCAGAAATGGTGCTCCGGATCCCTTTGGAGGTGTGGCAAGACAGAGATGAAGACGAACTTCGCGCCCCACGGCAATGACTCCGGACGCCTGCTCGCTGTGAACCAGTACCTCGAGCGGAACTTCCCAGACTTCTTCGCCGAAGCCCGGTTCCATGTGGGGGACGACGACTATTTCCTCTATTCCCGCTTCGGCCAGTACCTCGCCCGCTCCATCGAAGACCGCCGCGCCCCGCGCGCCAAGATCAACCGCGGCTTCACCGTTCTCAACAAGATGGCCGCCGTGTCCCGCAAGGACCCGGCCGTGCGCCGCATGCTGGTCTCGGGCCCGCTCGAGCACCTGTTCGACGCCCCCAAGGCCCGCGCGCTCGCCATGAAGCGCCTCTCGCCCGTCGCCCAGGGGTATCTCGAAAGCCTCTGCGAATGAAGGCACACTGCGGGTCATGGCCACAGCCCAGACGCGCAATCCTTCCGCCAGCAGCACCGGAGTCGACCCTGCCCACCGCCGGGTGATCTTCGCCTCGTCCTTGGGGACGGTGTTCGAGTGGTACGACTTCTACCTCTACGGCGCCCTGTCGATCATCATCTCGAAGCAGTTCTTCTCCGGGGTCAACGAGACCACGGGCTTCATCTTCGCGCTGCTCGCCTTCGCCGCGGGCTTCTTCGTCAGGCCCTTCGGCGCGCTCGTGTTCGGGCGGCTCGGCGATCTCGTCGGCCGCAAGCGCACCTTCCTCATCACCATCGTGCTGATGGGCGTGTCGACGGCGCTCGTCGGCCTGCTGCCCTCCTACGCGACCATCGGCGTGGCGGCGCCCATCATCCTCATCGTGCTGCGGCTCGCGCAGGGCCTCGCGCTCGGTGGTGAATACGGCGGCGCGGCGGTCTATGTCGCCGAGCATGCGCCCGACGGCCGGCGCGGGCTCTATACGAGCTGGATCCAGACCACGGCGACGATGGGTCTCTTCCTCTCCTTGCTCGTGATCCTGCTGTGCCGCTGGGCGACGGGCGATGACTTCGAGGTCTGGGGCTGGCGCATCCCGTTCCTGGTGTCGGTGGTGCTGCTCGCGATCTCGGTCTATATCCGGCTGCAGCTCGAGGAGTCCCCGGCCTTCGAGCAGATCCGCGCCGAGGGCAAGCTCGCCAAGAAACCCCTCACCGAGGCCTTCGCCGACCGCGGCAACCTCAAGATCGTGCTGCTCGCGCTCTTCGGCGCCACGGCAGGCCAAGCCGTGGTGTGGTACGCGGGGCAGTTCTACGCGCTCTTCTTCCTGGAGCGCACGCTGCAGCTCGAGGCGGCCTCGGCGAACCTGATCCTGATCGCAGCATTGCTGATCGGCACGCCGTTCTTCGTGGTGTTCGGCGCGCTCTCCGATCGCATCGGGCGCAAGAAGATCATCATGACGGGCTGTCTGCTCGCGGCGCTCACCTACTTCCCGACCTTCAAGGCCATCACGCACTACGCGAACCCGGCGCTCGAGCGCGCGGTGGCGACGGCGCCCGTCGTGGTGGTCGCGGACCCGGCGCGTTGCAGCCTGCAGTTCGACCCGGTCGGTAAGGCGGCCTTCCGCGAGTCCTGTGATGTCGCCAAGACCGCGCTCGCGCGCGCCGGCGTGCCGTACAAGAACGAGGCCGCGCCTGCGGGGACGAGCGCCGTGGTGCGCATCGGCACGGGCGCGACGGCGGTGACGGTACCGGCGTTCGAGGGCGCGGGGCTCGATACCGCAGCCTTCAAGGCGGCCACCACCGACTTCGGCAAGCAGCTGCGCGGCGCGCTCGACACGGCGGGCTACCCGCCGAAGGCCGATATGTCGCAGGTGAACTACCCGATGGTGATCGCGCTCTGCGCCTGGCTCGTGATCCTCGTCACGCTCGTCTACGGCCCGATCGCCGCCTGGCTCGTGGAGCTCTTCCCGACCCGCATCCGCTATACCTCGATGTCGCTGCCGTATCACCTCGGTAACGGCTGGTTCGGCGGCTTCCTGCCGGTGACCTCGTTCGCGATCGTAGCGGCCACGGGCGACATCTACGCCGGGCTCTGGTACCCGATCGTGGTGGCGCTGATGACGCTCGTCATCGGCGGTCTCTTCCTGCGCGAGACGCACCGTTCACCGTTACCGGAGTGACCATGCCACCGATCCCCATCGACCGACGCACCGCCCTGCAACTCGCCGGCGCGGCGCTGATCACCGCCCCGGCCGCGGCGCCGCTGCTCGCGCGCGACGAAGCGCCCGAACCGCCGTTCCGGCGTGCCATCCCCTCGACCGGTGAACAGTTGGCGGTGATCGGCGTCGGCACCAACCGCTACAACCCGACCACGGACGAGGAGCGCGCGAGCCGCAAGGCCGTGCTCGCAGGGCTCACCGTCGCCGGCGCGAGCGTCATCGACACCGCGCCCTCCTACGGCGAGTCCGAGCGGGTGATCGGCGAACTGCTGGCCGAGATCGGCAACCGCGGTCGCTGTTTCCTCGCCACCAAGGTGACGGCCCGCAGCGGCACACGCGCCGAGGGTGAGGCGATGCTCGAGACCTCCCGGCAGCGGCTGCGCAGCGATCGGCTCGATCTGGTGCAGATCCACAACCTGGTCGGCACCGAGGTGCTGCTACCGCTGCTGCGCGAGCAGGTCGCAGCGAAGCGCATCCGATACCTCGGTATCACCACCTCGCGCGATCCGCAGTACGCGGAGTTCGAGCAGGTGATGGCGACCGAGCGGCTCGACTTCGTGCAGGTGGACTACTCGATCGCCAACCGTGGTGCGGCCGAGCGGCTGCTGCCGCTCGCGAAGGACCGCGGCATGGCTGTGCTCGTGAACATGCCCTTCGGCGGCGCGCGCGACGGCAATCTGTTCGGGAAGCTCAAGGACCGTCCGTTGCCGGACTTCGCGGCGGAGATCGGCGCTGCAAGCTGGGCCCAGCTGCTGCTCAAATACATCCTCGGCCATACGGCCGTGACCTGCGTGATCCCGGGGATGACGCGGCTCGCGAACCTGCAGGATAACCTCGGCGGCGGTCGCGGCGCGCTGCCCGATGCCGCACTGAGACGACGGATGGAGACTTGGTGGGATGAGAACATCCGCTGATCCGCGACGCGGATGACGGGCGGATCGGAGGCCTGAAATGAACGGGGCCGCGATGTCGCGGCCCCGCTCGAGTAATCGGAAGACCCGCTTACTTCTTCTTGGCAGCGGTCTTCTTGGCCTTCTTCGGAGCAGCCTTCTTGACGACCTTCGCCTTCTTAGCAGCTTTCTTCTTGGCAGCCATGTGTCATCTCCCTGAGGATGTTTTCGGAAATGCGAAGTTACGCCTCATGCGCCGTCGCGTCAACCACATCGGATAGAGTCCCGTCATGAGACCGCACCGCGTCATCGTCGATTGTGATCCGGGTGTCGACGATGCCGTGATGCTGTCGCTCGCGTTCGCCGCGCGTGATGCGCTCGATATCGCAGGCATCACCACCGTCGCCGGCAATGTCGGCGCGGCGCTGACGACGCGCAACGCCTGCCTCATCCGCGACATCGCTTCACGGCCGGAGATCCCGGTGTTCGCCGGATGCGTCCGGCCGCTGCGGCGCGCTTCGGTGGAAGCAGGGCATTTTCACGGCGAATCCGGGCTCGGCAGCTTGCCGATCGCTGCACCGCGCAGTGCCGCCGAGTCGTCGCATGCGGTCGATTTCATCGTCAGCACGCTGCTCGACGCCGAACCTGCATCGGTCACGCTGGTGGCGACCGGACCACTCACGAACCTCGCCGTCGCGCTCGGACGCGAACCGGAGATCCGGCGCGGCCTGCGCGAGATCGCGCTCATGGGCGGTGCGCGCAACGAGGGCGGCAACATCACGGCGTCCGCCGAGTACAACATCTACGCCGACCCGGATGCCGCCGCAGCGGTCTTCGGCAGCGGCTGCACCGTGGTCGCCTTCGGGCTCGATGCGACGCATCAGGTGCGGGCGACGCCCGAGCGCGTCGCGGCGATCCGCGCGATCGGCTCACCCCCGGCGCTCGCCGTCGCCGAGCTGCTCGCGTTCTCCAATGCGCTGCCCGCGAACGGCCCGTCCGCGCAGGGCTCGCCGCTGCACGACCCCTGCCCCATCGCGTGGTTGCTGCGTCCGGAGCTGTTCCGCTTGCAGCCCTGTCATGTAGATGTGGAGACCGGTTCGCCGCTGACGCTCGGTCACACGGCGGTCGAATTCCGGGCCGTCGCAGGACGGCCGCAGAATGTGCTGTGGGCGACCGGTGCGGATGGCGCCGGCGTGTTCAGGCTGCTCGGCGAGACGCTCGCCGCGGACGCCGCGCGCGCGGCCTCAGCCGCCCATCGTGCGCTGTGACCAGGCCCACCAGACGCTGACAGCGACCAGCAGCACGGTCGCAGCCGTCGCCACCCACGGCCATACGCGGCTGCCGTCGGCCTCGCCGGCGACCTCAGCGGCTGCCGCGCGCAGCAAACCCGACGATACCTCGTGCCGGTCGCGTGCGAACGCGCCGAGCAGCGCCCGATCGGCGATGACGTTCACGAGGCGCGGCAGCCCACCGCTGCGCCGATGCAGCTCCCGCAAGGCTGCAGGCGTGAAGATCTCGCGGGTGGCGCCTGCGACGCGCAGACGGTGCCGTACGTAGGCAGCCGTCTCCTCGCGCGACAGGGGCTCGAGGTGGTGCCGTCCGGTGATGCGCTGCGCCACTTGGCGCAGATCCTCGCGCGCCAACAGCTCCCGAAGCTCCGGCTGCCCGATCAGGATCACCTGCAGCAGCTTGCGGGTCGAGGTCTCGAGGTTGGTGAGCAGACGGACCTGCTCGAGCACATCGCGCTCGAGAAGATGCGCCTCATCGATGATGACCGCCACACGCCGACCGGCGGCATGGGCGGCCAACAGGTGCGCGCTCAGCGCATCCACCAAGGCCTTGACGCTGCCGCTGGCGGATCCGGGCATCGAAATGCCGAGCTCCTCGCACAAGGTCAGCAGGAACTCCGGCACCGTCACTCGCGGATTCAGGACCAAAGCGATCTCGACGCCGGAGGGTTCCCGTGCCAACAGCGAACGCACCAAGGTGGTCTTGCCGGTACCGACTTCGCCGGTGAGCTGGATGAAACCGCCCGCCTCGCTCACGCCATAGACGAGATGGGCCAACGCCTCTGCATGGCGGCTGCTCGCGAACAGGTAGCGCGGATCGGGCGTGATGGTGAAGGGCGGCTCGGCGAGACCGAAGAATGCTTGGTACATGCCGACCGCCGTCCGCTCAGCCGTCGCGGCGCGGGGTCATCGCGTCGGCGGCGCGTAGACGCAGGGCTGCTGCGCGGCAGCGAGGACTCGGCAGATCTCGCGGGCCTGCACCTGGCTCGCGACGCCCGACTGCAGGCGCCACATGGTGCGGCCGTCCACCGGGTCGGTCGGAGTGATGGAGGGCACGAGCCCCAGCAACTCCCGGTGACGCGCCCGGGCCTGCGACCATTCGGCAAGGGCTTGCTCACGGGTCGAGAAGGCGCCGAGCTGGATGCGGTGCGAGACCGCCGGCGGAAGGCTCGCTGTGGCAGCGGGCGTCGCCTGAGGCGGTGACGTGGCGGGCGGTGACGCGGCAGGCGGTGGCGCGGCAGGCGGTGGCGCGGCGGGCGGTGACGCGGCAGGCGCGTCGAAGAGCGGATCGTCGCCCCCGTCGGGTGCCTGCGGCGGCCGCAAGTCCTCGACGGCGGGCGGCAT
>DBCG01000032.1:16157-17449 GCA_002292945.1 Proteobacteria bacterium UBA964
CGGGCGGCATCGGATCGAGCAGGAAGTTCTGGATGCGGATGCGCGCTTCGCGGACCCACTTACCCTTCGGATGCGCGTCGATGAAGGCGCGGTAGGCATCGGCGGTGTCGAGTTCGGTGGCGATGCGCCAGTCGCGCTGCTCTTTGAGCTCGGTCAGACGCCGCTGGGCGAGCGGTACATATTCACCTGCCGGGTTGGCGGCGAGGTAACCCTCATAGGACTCGAGCGTGTCCGCGGCCTGAGCGGTCCGCCACTCGCGCCGGTCGGTGCAAGCCGTGATCGCCAGCAGCGCGAGGAACGCGAGGCAGAGGCGCGCAGAGCGTGGGCGGGCGTGGGCGTGGGCGTGGGTCTGAGACATCGTCAGTGATTCTAGGTCAATGGCGCTGTCAGGTCATGCCCGTGACGCCGGGACGGCGGCAGCGGCCAGTTCCGCCACCACGAACCGGTCTGCCCAACCGGGTCCGGTGAGCGAATCGAAGAACCCGCAATGTCCGCCGGTCTCGGTGGTCACCACCCGCAACGCCGCCGGTCGCGCCACGCGTACGAGGTCCGACGACGGGATGATGGGGTCGTCGAGGGCTGCGACCAGTGTGGCGGGGACCTCGAGACCGGCCAGCCGATCGCCGGTGATGGCATAGCCCTCGAAGTAGGCCGCCACCTCACCGTAGCCGGCATGCGAGAGCACCAGCTCGCGGGTCATGCGCCGCAGGTCACCCGAACCCAACAGTTCGCTGAACTCGAACTCGCCGGGCCACGCGGCCTGCTTACGGCGCAGTGAACGGGTCCACTTGTGGACGAAATAGCGCCGATAGAGCGCAAGACCGTTCTCGAGCGCATCCATGCAGGTCGCCGGATCGAGCACCGGGGAGATGCCGATCGCGCGCTCGAGGCGCAAGCCCTCCTGCGGCGCGGCAGCTGCGACCCGCAGCATGAAATTGCCGCCGAGCGAGAACCCCGCGAGCGCCAACGGCTGCGCCGGCATCAATGCTTGAAGCCGCCGCACGGCCCCGATCACCTCGGGGAGCCGACAAGAATGGAAAAGGTCCCGGTTGAGGTGGTGAGTGTCGCCATGGTCACGCAAGTTCAGACGCACCACATCGTGGCCCTGCTCGAAGAGCGTCTGTGCGAGCGACAGCACATAGAGCGAGCGGGCGCTGCCTTCCCAACCATGCAGGAGCACGACCGTCGGTCGACCCGGTGCGCGGCACGCCGCGCGGGCGGTGAGGGGCGCCGGAGAATGGAAAGCCTGCAGACGCACGCCATCGCCGCAATCGAGCAGCAGCTCGCGGCTC
>DBCG01000032.1:17468-22803 GCA_002292945.1 Proteobacteria bacterium UBA964
CCGCCAGCATCGGCCTCGCCCGCCGCTCCACCAACGGCCGGCGGCCCGGGAAGCTCGGGAGGATCGACTGCAGGTGTTCTCCGCGTAACCAACGCGGTGGCCGGAACTCGGCGGAGGAGGACATGGCCGCGGGCGCCTCAGTCCTTGAGACCCGTACCGCGGTCCATGAGCCTCAGCGCCACGAAGAACAACACCACCGCAGCGAGTGCCATGATGCCGAAGGCCCAACCGACCGCGACATCCGACCGGTCGAGGAAACCGAAGCGGAACGCGTTCACCATGTGCAGCACCGGGTTGGCGAAAGACAGCGTCCGCGCCCACTCCGGCAGCAGGTTGATGGAGTAGAAGACACCGCCGAAATAGGTGAGCGGCGTGAGGATGAAGGTCGGTATCCAGTTGACCTGATCGAAATTGCGGGCGAAGACCCCGTTGATGAAGCCCGCCAGCGAGAAGATGATGGCGGTGAGCAGCACCGCCACGAGGGTGGCGATCAGGTGGTGGACCGGCAGGTGCGTGAAGAAGAGCGCGGCCACGGTGACCGCGCCACCGACCAGCAACCCGCGCAGCACACCGCCGCCCACATACCCGGCCACGATGACCCAGTTGGGCAGCGGAGCGACCATGATCTCCTCGAGATAGCGGGCGAACTTCGCGCTGAACACCGACGAGGAGACATTGGCGTAGGAGTTGGTGATCACCGCCATCATGATGAGGCCGGGCGCGATGTACTGCATGTACTCGATGCCGTCCATCTGGCCGATACGGCTGCCGATGAGGCTGCCGAAGATCACGAAATAGAGCGCCGCGGTGACCGCCGAAGGTACGATGGTCTGGCCCCAGATGCGCAGGATGCGGCCCATCTCCCGCAGCACGATGGTCTGGAAGCCGATCCAGCGGATGCGCGCCCTCGACGGTGCGGGGACCGCACTCATGGCGCGGCACCCGAGCGATCGACCAGTCGCATGAAGATCTCTTCGAGGCGGTTGACCTTGTTGCGCATCGAGACCACCTGCACGCCCTCCGTCGAGAGGCGCGCGAACAGCCCGTTCAGGTCCTGGTCCTTGCCGACCTCCACCTCGAGGGTCTGCGGATCGGCGAGCTGGAACTCGTAACCGGCGATCTTCGGTGCCATGGCGATCGGTGCACGCAAGCTGAGCACCAAGGTCTCGATGTGCAAGCGCCGCAGCAGGCTGTCCATGCGATCGGCTTCGGCGATACGGCCGCGGTCGATGATGGCG
Organism: Proteobacteria bacterium UBA964; assembly: GCA_002292945.1. Lineage (GTDB taxonomy): Bacteria > Pseudomonadota > Gammaproteobacteria > Steroidobacterales > Steroidobacteraceae > UBA964. The sequence continues at coordinate 18,707 of DBCG01000032.1, forward strand.
ATGTTGCGGCAGAGGTTCTCGGCTTCCTCGAGATAGTGCGTGGTGAGGATGATGGTGATGCCCTGCTCGTTGAGCTCACGCAGGAAATCCCACATCGAGCGCCGGATCTCGATGTCGACGCCCGCCGTCGGCTCATCGAGGATGAGCAGCTTCGGCTCATGCACCAACGCGCGCGCGATCATCAGCCGGCGCTTCATGCCGCCCGACAGCGTGCGCGTCATGCTCCGCCGCTTGTCCCAGAGGGAGAGTTGCCGGAGATACTTCTCGGCGCGCTCGCGGGCAAGTGCACGCGGGATGCCGTAGAAGCCGGCTTGGTTGACCACGATGGTCTCCGGCGTCTCGAACATGTTGAGGTTGAATTCCTGGGGCACGATCCCGATGCAGGACTTGGCGCGCTCGAGATCGGTGTCGAGGTCGTGGCCGAAGACCTGCACCGAGCCGGCGGTCTTGGTGACGAGCGAGGTGCAGATGCTGATGAGGGTGCTCTTGCCGGCGCCATTGGGCCCGAGCAAGGCAAAAAAATCCCCCTCAGCCACCTGCAGGTCTATGCCCTGCAGAGCGTGGACACCGTTTCGATACCGCTTGGAGAGGCCGTGGACCGATAGCGCGTACATGACGTTTTACGATAGCACGACACCGGCCTCGACGGCGGGACGATCGAAGCGATCAACGTGATCGACGCGAGCCGGCCCGCACCGACGCCGAGGGCGTACGCGCCACCGCAGCGAGCCGCTGCAGACCATGCAGGGTGTCCTGCCAGAGTGCCTCGGGATCGGTACGCCCAGCGGCCTGGAGACGCCCCCTCCAGTGCCGCGGTTCATCGCCCCAACGCAACGCAAGCCAATGCCCGGCGATCTCGGTGAGCGCATCGAGGTTCGGCAGCGTGAGGGTGCGGAACGCGGCGCAGCCGGCCGGTGAGATCCCGAGCAGCAAGCTCGCCGCGGTGGGGGCGGTGCGGCAAGTCTGCCAACAGAAGTGGCACAACAGTCTGGCGAACGCCCGACCTGCGGGCCGAGCGCACCATGAGACGACGCGGTGCGGATCATCGCTGACCGCCAATCGCTGCGAACGGTGTGCGATCAAGGCGGCGTCGATCGACAGCTCGAACAACAGGAACGGTGCCTCGGCGACGCGCGCGAGCCCCGCATCGTCGAGCGCCAGCCAGTCGCTGCGCAGACCATCGACGGCGGCGAGGCCGGACGAACGACCATCGGCCAAGGCTTCGCGCAGCACACGCAGACCTCGCAGATTCATCTCGGCGACCAAGCGGAACGCTTCGGTATCCACGGCCGAAGGGAAATCTTCGGCGGTCTCATACGACGCACGCGGGACCGAATGCGGCACGGGCGAATTATTGTCGGCTTCCATCATTCCTCCCTGTTCACGCCATTAATGTGGCTCAAACACGCTTGGATTGCAGCCGGATATTTGCGATATTTTCATTGAAATACACGTGTTTTCACGCTCCTCACCGGATATCAGGCTTATCGTCAAAGAAGTGCGTGGACGACCCCTTCATCAACGGATCCACTGACCCCCATCCCACCGGATACTCAAGGAGATACTCATGCGCGTCACCGACGATCGCTACAACCGCGACCGGTTGCGTCTCGAGACCGCACTGCGCCTCATCGGCCACGAAGCGCGTACGCAGACCATCCGCCGTTGGACCGGGCTCAGCGACGATCGGATACGCAAGCTGTTCCGTTCGTACATCCGCCCCGGCGCGGGAGTCCGACGGCATCGCGGAAAGTCGCCGCAGCAGGTCGGTTTTTTCCTGCGTGGCGGCAGCGATGACGCCCATGCACTCGCCGCGATGCTGCTGTTGTTCGGCGTGCTGCCGGCGAGGACCGTCGCAGCACGCGCACCTGATGATGCATCGTCACCGCTGCCATCGCTCTCGAGAGGTCGGCAGCTGTGCGAGGCCTACGAGACCTATCGGCGGGTGGTGCCGCAGGCGCGCATCGACTTCGAGCATGCCGTGTTCCTCGCCATCGCGCTGAACGCCGGCGACGAGATCCGCCTGCAGTGGTGCCACTCCTGCGATGCCGCGAACATCACCGAACACAGCGCACTGCGCCTCCCGCCCTGCCGAGCCTGCGGCGCAACGTTGCGGGACGCTGCTACAATGAGTCCCGATCGTTGATCTGCCGGGTCCGGGAGCCATGCCGACCGCCACCCTCACTACCAGCCACAACTTCCTCGCCGGTCCTTACATCGACCGCCGCTCGGAATCACGCGAGGAAGCCGACTGGCGGGCCGCGGCGGTCTCGGATCCCGGAACCCTCTTCCTGCTCGCGCGTGGCACTGCCCACCCCATCGGCGGGGAGCACCCGTCGGTCACCTTTGTACGGGCGGATGACCCTGCGGTCCGCTCCGCAGCGCTCGAGTCGTGGGTGCTGCTCGGCTGGTATCGCGAAGCGCGCTGCGTACTGGTGCAACTCGGCGAAGATGTACCGCCACCGCCCGGCGCCCGCTTCGAGGAGTTGCGGCCCTTGGCGGCCCTGCTCGATGGCGAACAAGCCGGCCTCTTGGCCTACGCGCGGGCGCTCACCTATTGGCAACGGCGGCATCGGCACTGCGGCGTCTGCGGTGCGCCCTGCGAGCCGCAGCGCGCCGGACATGTCATGCGCTGCACCGACCCGACCTGCGCCACGGAGTCCTTCCCGCGCATCGACCCGGCGGTGATCGTGCTCGTCTCGGACGGCGAGCGCGCGCTGCTCGGTCGCCAGGCGAGCTGGCCCGCGGGGCGTTATTCGACCGTCGCCGGCTTCGTGGAGCCCGGTGAGAGCCTCGAAGACACCATCGCGCGCGAGGTTCTCGAAGAGACCGGGGTCGTCATCCACGACACCTGCTACCACTCCTCGCAACCCTGGCCTTTTCCGTCGTCGCTGATGCTGGGCTTCACGGCGAGCGCGGCACCGGACGCCCGACCGCGGCCGAGCGAAGAGCTCGAGGATGTGCGCTGGTTCAGCCGGGCCGCCATCGCCGCGGGCGAGATCCTGTTGCCCCCGCCCACCTCCATCTCGCATCGGCTGATCGCCCACTGGTTCGATGCACACGGGTCCGAGCCGCTCGCCGCGATCACGGCGCGCAGCGGCCCTTGGTACGCCCGCGGAGGCGGCCCGCGTTGAGCGCCCTCGAAGCACTGTTGCCGATCTCGCTCGGCGTGGCCTTGGCAGCAGCGGTGGGCCTGCGGGTGTTCCTGCCGCTCTGCGCGCTGTCCTTGGCGGGTTGGATGGGCTGGGTCGAGCTGTCCGAGGGCTTCGACTGGCTCGGCAGCTGGCAGGCCTTGGTGATGCTGTCGGTCGCCGCCGTGGTCGAGATCGCGGCGTATTACCTTCCCGGCATCGACAACGCCTTGGATGCGATCGCGACCCCGGTCGCGGTCGGCGCCGGCACACTCGCCACCGCCGCCGTCATCACCGACCTGCCTCCGCTCGTCAAATGGACCACCGCCGTGATCGCGGGCGGCGGCATGGCTGGGCTCACCCAGGGCGTCACCTCGCTGCTGCGCCTCAAATCCACCGCCACCACCGGTGGCTTGGCGAACCCGATCCTCGCGACCGGCGAACTCGGCGGCGCGGCGCTGCTGAGCGTCGCGGCGCTGGCTGCGCCGTTTCTCGCGCTCGGTCTGGTGATGGCCAGCATCTGGTCGGCGACCCGTTGGCTGCGACGGCGCCTGCGGCGTCCTTTGAACCACGAGCCGATACCTCCCGGACCATTACAGTAGAATCGGGACATCGCCACGGCCCCAAAGGCTGCCCTGCACCGATGTCCCGAGCCGCCTCGATCCTCCCCGTGCTGCTCACCCTCGTCGCCCTGCTCTCGCCGGCGGCTCGGGCGGACATCGACATCGAGGTCAGCGGTGTCGACGAGGACATCCGGCGCAATGTGCTCGTGTTCCTCAGCCTTGAACGCTACAAGACGCGCGACGATCTCGACGAAGCGCTGATCGGTCGTCTCGGTGAGCGTGCCGAGCGCGAGGCGGCCTCGGCGCTGCGACCGTTCGGCTACTACACCCCGCAAGTGCGCGCCGAAGTCGTCCGTACCGCACCGGGCGAATGGCGGGCGCGCATCGCCATCGAGCCGGGCGA
>DBCG01000032.1:22815-29368 GCA_002292945.1 Proteobacteria bacterium UBA964
CGGGCGAGCCGGTGATCCTCGAAGACGTCCGGGTCGAGGTCAGCGGTGCAGGGCTCGAACATCCCGCGTTCCGGGCGCTGCTCGATGGACTGCCACTGCGTCGCGGCGAGCGCCTCAGCCACGCGGCCTACGATGGACTGAAAGGCGAACTGCGGCGTCTCGCAGCCACCCTCGGCTACGCCGAGGCACGCTTGTCGGCCAACGAGATGCTGGTGGACCTCGAGAGCCGCACTGCACGCATCCATCTCGCGATGGAGACCGGGCCACGGTACTCGTTCGGCCCCACCACCATCACGCAACGCTCGCTCGACGAAGACCTGCTGCGTCGCTACCTGCGCTTCCGTGAGTCCGCTCCCTACGATGCCACCGAACTGTTGCGCACCCAGTTCGCGCTCGATGACAGCCAGTATTTCTCGACGGTAGAGGTGATCGCGGGTGAACCGGATCGCTCGACCCTGCTGATCCCGGTATCCGTGCTCGCCGAACCGAACCGCCGCAACCGCTATTCGGCCGGCGTCGGATACGCGACCGACAGCAAGGCGCGCGGCACGCTCAGTTGGGAGAACCGACGCTTCAACGACCGCGGTCACCGGATGCGTGCCGAACTCAAAGCTGCGCAGATCGAGCAATCCTTCGAAGCGCGCTATGTGATCCCCATCGGCGACCCGGCGCTCGAAAAGCTGTCCTTCGAGGCCCGCTGGGCGCGCGACGACCGCGGCGATCTCGAGACGCGCACACTGCGGTTCCAGCCGTCCGTCACGCATGTGCTCGGCGACTGGCAACGCGTGATATCCGCTTCGCTCTCGAACATCGAGACGATCACGGCGGCCACGCCCACGCAACCCTCCTCCCGTGACTCCAGTCTTTTGGTCATCCCGGGTATCAGCTACTCGTCTGTACCGCGCGGTTACCTCGGCGAAGCGCTGTTCTCGCGGACGTTCAACGCCGAGCTGCGGGGCTCCGCACAGGCGCTCGGTGCGCCGACCGAGTTCCTGCAGCTCAAAGTCGAGGCCGAGAAGGTCTTCAATCTGGCGCCGCAGTGGAACACCTACCTGCGCGGCCAGCTCGGCACCACCTGGGTGACCGAGACCGAGCAGCTCCCCGGTACCGAGCGTTTCTTCGCCGGCGGTGATCGCAGCGTGCGCGGCTTCGGCTACAACGACCTCTCACCGCTCGATGAGGGTGGCGCGAGGATCGGCGGTCGCCACCTCTTCACCGGTTCCGCAGAGCTGATCCGCGATCTGCCCCGCAACCTCGCCCTTGCGGTGTTCGTGGACGTCGGCAACGCCTTCGACGATTTCGGCGATCCACTCCAGTACTCGGCGGGGATCGGCCTGCGGTTCCGGCTGCCCGTGGTGAGCGTCGGCATCGACCTCGCACAACCGCTGACCAACCCGCGCTGCCGCAGCGCGACACCCGATCCACGCTGTCGGACAGAGCCGGGCTTCGACGCTCTGGACGGACCACGATTGCACCTCAACTTCTCACCGAAGCTATGACCATGAAAGTCCGCTGGCTGTTGCTGCCGATCGTGCTGCTGGCGCTGACATCGCTCGCCGCGCTCGCGGCGTTGGTCACCGTGATGCACTCGGAATCCGCGCTGCAGTTCATCGTGCGACAGCTGCCTGAGCGCTTCGGCAGCATCGAGCGCTTGGCGGTGAAGGACGTCAGCGGCACGCTCGCCAGCGGCGTGCGCATCGGCAGTCTGGAGGTCGAGCACGACCTCGTGGCCATCCGGGTCACCGCGTTGGCGTTCCGCGTCGCGCCGCTGCCGCTCGTCTGGCAGTCCATCGAGGTGCGCGGTTTCGACCTCCAGGAACTGCGCATCGAGCAACGGGCGCGCGACCGGCCACCGCCCGAGCGCGCACCGCGGTTTCTGCCCGGCCTGCTCTCGATCTGGACCGAGGATGCGCGTGTCCGTCGCACCGTCATCCAACCGCTCGAAGGCAAACCCGTCGAGCTGCGCGATGCCGTCTTGAGCGGCACGCTCTACGGCAAAGTGGCCCGGATCCGGCGAGCGGAACTGGCCCTCGCAGACCTGCAGGTGACCGCCCAAGGTCTGCTCACCGCCGACGATCCGCTCGATCTCGAGGGCTCAGCCACTGCGACGTTCACACCTGAAAAAGGGCCGCGCTGGGTGATCGAAGCCAGCATCGACGGTGACCTCGCAGGCGCTGCCGTGACCGGCGGCATACGCGAACCCTTCCGGGCGGAGTTGGATGATGCGCAGTTCCGCGCACTCGCACCTTGGGGCCTCACCGGCGAGGCGATGATCAGCGACCTCGATATCGCCGAGTTCGGTGGTGGCACGGCGCTCGGCATCCTCTCGGGCAGGCTGACGCTGCGGCTCGACCGGAACGCCTACCGCGCCCAAGGCAGACTCGACGCTGCAGGCCTCGGCATCGGTCCGGTCGATGTCGACATCGATGCGATGTACGCCGAACGCCAGATCGCTCTGCGCCGCGCCGACCTGCAACACCCCGCCTCCGGGATGCGTGCGAGCACGGCCGGCACCGTGACCCTCGCCGAGGGCGATACGCTCGTCGATCTCAAAGGGCGTTGGCAGGGCTTCCGTTGGCCCCTCACGGGGCAGACGGCGCCGATCGTCAAAAGTCCTGCCGGAGAGTTCACGCTGGCGGGCGGAGGTCCTTGGTCGGTCACGAGCAGCGGTCGATTCGAGGTACCCGATCTACCGCCGATCGACGAGACGCTCGCCGGTACGCTGTATCCAGAAAGGTTCGTCATCACGCGCAGCGAGATCCGTGCGATGGACGCGCGGGCCGCGCTGGTCGGGGAGGTCAGTTGGAAACCGCTCGAAGCGTGGCGGTTGAAAGGACCGGTTCGCGGCCTGAACCTCGGCAAGCTGCGTCGCGACCTGCCGGGGTCGCTCGATTTCACCGTCGATGCGCGCGGCACCGGTTTCGGTGCGACCCAGGTCATCGATGTCGATGTCACCGCTCTTTCCGGCCGTCTGCGCGGCACCGCAGCGAGGGGGAGCGGTAGTGTCCGCTATTCACGGGACACGCTCACTTTCCGCAAGGTCGATGTCGCTGCAGGCGGCTTCCGCCTCGCGCTCGACGGCGAGCTGTCGCCGCGCAGGCGCGACCTGCGGTTCCAGGTCGTGGCCAGCGACCTCGGCGTGCTCGCTGCCGGCGCGCGCGGCAGTCTGCGTGCCGAAGGCACGCTGCGGGGCACGCCCGCCGCCATGCTCGTACGCGCGGAAGCGGCCGGTCGAAACCTCGACTATCAGGGGATCCGCGCCGGTACGCTCGATGCGGACATCGATGTCGATCCGACCGGCGATCGCACCCGGCCGGCGCGCGCCAGCATCGTCGTACGCGACATCGAGGCCTACGGCCAGCAATTCAAGACACTGCGCTTCAGCCTGAACGGGCCGGTCGGCGGCCATTCGCTCGCGCTCGATCTCAAGGGGGACGACCTCGCGCTCGAAGCGCGCGGCACCGGTCTCATCGAAGGCGATCGTTGGCGGCAATCCTGGAGCGGCGCCGATGTCGATCTGCCGGCCGACATCACTTTGACCCTCACTTCACCGCTGGCGTTGTCGCTGTCCCCGGGTCGCGTCGAGGCAGAACCTTTCTGCATGCGCAGCCGCGACAGCCGACGCTGGGGACAGGCCGTGACGCTTTGCGCCGAAGGCGGTCTCGATCCCGACGGTTGGCGCGCCAAAGGCAGCATCGATGGACTGCCTCTGGCGAGCCTGCTCGAAGCGCCGTCGCCGAAGGCCACTTATACGGGCCGCATGGGTGCCACGGTCGACCTGCGCGGCAGTGGCGATGGTCCGCCGCTGGGCACGCTGCGTGTGGCTCTCGAAGACGCTGCGCTGCGGTGGCAGCGCGCGGGAGCGAAAGAGGACCTGACGGTGCTCGGAACCGGTCTGCTCACGGCTGAATCGACCGCCGCCGGTGTGGAAGGCGCGCTGCAGCTCGCAGCCGGCGAGCGCGGCACCGTCACAGGCACGCTGCAAGCGACCCATGTCGCCGGGGACTTTGGTGCGATGCCGCTGCGCGCCACGCTCAAGGCCGACTCCACCGCGCTCGGGCTGCTGCATCTGTATGTACCCGAGATCGATCGCGCGGCAGGCGATCTGTCCCTGGACCTCGTGATCGGCGGCACCCTCGGCGCACCGCTCGTCAACGGCGTCGCGCGTCTTGCGCGCGGTGAGCTCGACTTCTACCAGATCAACCTCGCGCTGCGCGACCTCACCGCCGAAGCCCGCCTGATCGACAACGGCTTCGTGTTGAGATCCTCGGGCCGTGCAGGTGAAGGTCGGATCGCGGCCGACGCGGAGCTCGTGTGGCGCGATCGCGAGCCGTACGGCGAGCTCACCGTCAAAGGCGATGACCTGTTGGTGGCGGATGTCCCGGAAGCACGCATCACGGCCTCGCCTGACCTGCGTTTCCGGGTCGCGGGCCGCGACCTCTCTGCCACCGGCGTGGTCCGCATCCCCTATGCGCGCCTCGTACCTGCCGATCTCACGGGCGCCGTTCTGCCCTCGGCCGACGAGGTGCTCGTAGGCGCAGAGCCTGTCGACCCCGAGAGCAGTTTCCGTGTCTCGAGCAACATCCGCTTGGTCCTCGGTGACAAGGTCACCCTCGATTCGTTCGGCTTGAGCGGACGGCTCGCGGGCACTCTCAATGTCATCACCCAGCCCGACGGCAACAGCCGCGGCTCAGGGGAGCTCGGCGTCGTCGAAGGCAAGTATGCGGCGCTCGGCCGCCGTCTCGACATCGAGCGCGGGCGGCTGGTCTTCACCGGGGGCGCGCTCAACGATCCGGGCGTCGACATCCGCGCCACCAAGGAATTCCCGGACGTGAAGGCCGGCGTGAACGTCCGGGGTACGCTGCGCGCGCCACGCATGACCTTCTTCGCCGAGCCGTCGCTGCCGCAATCACAGATCGTCTCGTTGTTGTTGGCAGGCGGCACGTTAGACAGTGCGCAAGGCGATGCGGCGAACGCCGGCCGCAGCGCCCTGATCGCACAGGGCGGCGCGATCCTCGCCCAGCAGCTCGGACAGCGCATCGGCATCGAAGATGTCGGCATCGAGCAGAACCTCGCCAACGAGGCCTCGCTGGTGCTCGGTAAGTACCTCTCACCGAGGCTCTATGTCAGCTATGGCATCTCGCTCGCCGAGGCCATCAACACCTTCAAGATGCGCTACACCATCAACGATCGCTGGACCATCAAGACCGAAGCCGGCAAGGAAGTCAGCGCGGACATCGTCTACACGGTCGAGAAGGACTGACCACCGGCTCCGGCGCACCACCAGCAGGCGGCGCAGGCTACACTGTGGAGGATGTCCCGGACCCGGCTCATCCAGACCCTTGCCGCAGCTTTCGCGCTGCTGTGGGTCGCACTTGCCCTATCTCCGTTCGACCGCTCCGACTGGCTGCTCGAGAACGTATTGACCGCGGTCGGCGTGGGCGTGCTGGTGTCGACCCGCCGGGTGCTGCCGTTGTCGAACGCGTCCTATGTCTCGCTCTTCGGCTTCCTCTGCCTGCACACCATCGGCGCACACTACACCTATTCGCTGGTGCCTTATGACGAGGCCTTCCGTGCCATCACCGGCCATCCGCTCGATGGATCCGCCGGTACAGCCCGCAACCACTTCGACCGCTTGGTGCATTTCGCGTACGGATCGCTCCTGGTCCTGCCGCTGCGCGAGTGGTTGATGCGGCATGCCGGCGTCCGTGGTTTCTGGAGCTACTTCCTGCCGATCGACATCGTCCTGTCCACCTCAGCGCTCTACGAATTGATCGAGTGGGGCGCGGCTGTCCTCTACGGCGGCGATCTGGGCGCTGCCTTCCTCGGCACCCAAGGCGACGAGTGGGATGCCCACAAGGACATGTCACTCGGCGCACTCGGCGCGATCATCGCGACGCTCGTCCTCTGGGCCACCCACCGCACCACCGGACGGGACAGGACGCTCGACCAGCTGCGCCGTGCAGGCGCGCCGCCAGAGACGGGTCCGGCGGTGTCGAGATGACCGCGCCGGTGCGGATACTGCTGGTCTACGGCGGTCAGCCGAACGGCCGCACCGAACGGCTGCGCCGCGAGGTCGTCGCAGGCATCGCCACGGCTGCGCGAGCGGACGCTGATGGTGCGGCGGACACCTCCGGCACGGTGTATGAACTGCGTGAGCGGCACGCGCTCCTCGCCACCGCCGACGACCTGCTCTGGGCACAAGGCTTGCTGCTCGGGACGCCCGAGCATTTCGGCTACATGTCGGGCGCACTCAAAGATTTCTTCGATCGAAGCTTCTATCCGTCTGAAGCCCGCACGGCCGGACTGCCGTATGGACTCTTCGTCAGCGCAGGGAACGACGGACGCGGCACGATCGCGGCCGTGGAACGGATCGTCGCGGGCTATGGCTGGCGGGCGATCGCGGATCCGGTGCGGGTCGTGGGCGATCCGGACGAAGCGTCGCTCGCGCGTTGCCGGGAACTCGGCGGGACGCTCGTCGCCGGACTTGCAGCGGGGATCTTCTAGCGACCCAAAGCGCGCTGCGCGGCCACGTATCCCGGGGCCAGTTGCA
>DBCG01000048.1:0-522 GCA_002292945.1 Proteobacteria bacterium UBA964
GACCTCGGTGGCCGGAGCCACCGCCGCTCCGGCCACGCCGGCGGTCGATGCTCGACCCGTCGCCGTCGCCGGAACGCTGAGCGCCTTGGCCGTCCCCGCGATCGGCCGCTGCGCCGGGGCGAGGATGAACACCGCCACGCAGCTGAGCGCGGCGAGGACACCGCCCGCGAACTGTGGGCTTGGCGAGGCACGGTCGAGCCGGCGACCGAGGATCGGCGCCTCGACGAAACGATAGGAGACGGCCGCCAGTGCGAAGGTCAGCACGATGCGCAGCGACAGCGCTTGGGCATGGCTGAGGTCGAGGTCGACGCCCGGTCTTGTCAGCATGAACACCGGCCAATGCCAAAGATAGATGCCGTACGATCGCTCGCCGATCCACTTGAGGGGCTGCACATCGAACAGCCTGCCGGTCCATCCCGGCATCATGCAGGCGATGATGAGCGCGACGGACGATAGCGCAGAGAGCGCGAAGCCCCACGGATAGAGCCATGGGTGGTTCTCGCTCGCCTGCGAGAACAAAAA
>DBCG01000048.1:554-725 GCA_002292945.1 Proteobacteria bacterium UBA964
TGCGCCGCCCCAGGCCGCCGATGCTCCCGCAGCCGCGGCGAACGCGCTGAGTCGCGACGCGGCCGCAGCCAGCGCAGCGCCGGCCAACAGACCAGCGGCATGGGTATCCGTCCCGAAATAGACCCGACTGACATCCATGGTCTCCGGGAATCCGAGCCTCTGTGCGAGGAC
>DBCG01000048.1:828-43222 GCA_002292945.1 Proteobacteria bacterium UBA964
GGCCAGACAAGGTAGAACTGCTCCTCGATGGCGAGCGACCAAAGATGCTGCAACAGCGGCTGCCTGCCGATGTACTCGAAATAGGAGAGCTGCTGAAGGATGAAATGCCAATTGGTGACGAACAGCACCGACGCCATCGCATCCTTGCGCAACAACGGCAGCGCGTCCGGCGCCAACACCGCCGCTGCGAGCGCTGCACCGGCGATGGCGAGCAACATCGCCGGCAAGATCCGCCGCGCCCGACGCAGATAGAAGTCCCGGAGCGAGATCCGTCCGCTGCGCTCGAGCTCGGCGAGCAGCAGACGGGTGATGAGGAACCCGGAGATCACGAAGAAGAGGTCGACGCCGAAGAAGCCGCCACGGGCCACGAGGACATCCGCATGGAACGCCATCACGCCGAGCACGGCCAAGGCCCGCAAGCCGTCGATGCCGACGATGCGGGGGGATCCCGAGGCTGCGGCGGTCGCCGCTTGCGCGCCGGGATCGGTGGAGTCGGTCGTCAGGGTCGGCACGCGCCGCATCCTACCGCAACGGGGTTGCCGAGTCGCGGCACCCTTACCGTGGCGACCGCCTCCGGCGAAGGCAGATCAACGGCGTCGCGACCACGGCAGCATGGCGAACGCCACGCACAAGAATCCGCCGAACGGGAACAGCCAAGGGAACGCGACCCAACCTCCCTCAGGCCCCAGCCCGAGCTGTCGTGCATTGGCCACCACCAGTACGCCGATCATCGAGGCGGCGACACCGAGCGTCAGGCTGTGTATCCGGTCGCGCGGCACGAAAAGGGCCAGCAGGAACAGACCCAACATCGGCCCATAGGTATAGGCCGTCATCTGGAAGGCGAGCGGCACGAGCTGCTCGCCTCGGCCGGCCAGCGAGAACGCAAACACGCCGAGCACCACGCCCCAGGCGACGACGAAGACCCTCGACAACCACAAGGCCCGCTCCGGCGTCAGCGTCCCGGCACGGTGCCCGTCATGGAACATCGTCAGGGTGGTCTCGGCGAGCGCCGAGAGCACCGGGCTCGCCATCGCCGCGGAGAACAGCGCCGCCACCATGAAGCCGCGGAGACCGACCGGCAGCTCCGAGAGGATGAACGCCGGGAAGATGCGATCCCCCTTGTCCTGCACCAGCGGCGCGAACGCGGGATCGAGCGGATTGAACTCGTAGAATCCCCATAGCGCGAGCCCGGCCGTCAGGAACAGCACCACCACGAGCTCGCCGGCATTGCTCCAGTACAACGCCAAGCGCGCCTCGCGCACCGAACGGCAGCACAGCATGCGCTGCGTGTTGAGTTGATCCGTGCCGTAGGCGGCGAGGTTCTGGAACGGCATCGCGAACACACCCGCCCAGAGCGTGAACTGCAACTTCGGGTCGAGGCTGAGATCGAGCACGCGGGTCTTTCCGGCTTCGGCGCCCGCCTCGAGCAAGCCCCCCAGCCCCCCCGGATACACCTGGGTCACATAGAGCACCGCTACCACGCCACCCGCGACCAACATCACGAACTGCAGCACATCGGTCCAGACCACTGCCCGTACGCCCCCGAGCCAGGTGCTCACCACCGCTGCGCCGATCGAGAGCGCGATGCACCCTCCGAAGCCGAGGCCGGTCAAGAGCTCAAGCACCAGCGCGACTGCGTAGACGCGTACGCCCTGCCCCAACACCGCACCGAGGAAGAACAATAGCGCGGCGACCCTGCCGAACACGGGGCCGAGACGGTCGCGGATGTAATCGTAGGGGCTCGCGTAATCCTTTTCGTAGAGGCGCGGCATGATGAAATGACCGATCACCCACTTCGAGATCACCCCGGCGAGCGCGAACTGCAGGTAGCGGTAGTCGCCGCCCTCTGCGAACACCAGCGCCGGCACGCCGATGAAGGTCACGCCGCTGATCGTGGTGGAGACGATCGAGGCCGCGACCGCAGGCCACGGCAGGCTGCGTGATCCGAGGAAGTACTCGTGAGTGCCGGTCTGCCGACCCTGCACGCGATGGCTGATCAACCAGACGAGCGCGAAGTACGCGGCGACGACCAGCCAGTCGACCGTATGGAAATAGGATCCCACGTGCGGCGATCAGCCCACTGTCGCGGGCGCGTCCGCAAGCGGCAAGCGACGCCCCGATCCGACACCCGGGTACACGCGGCCGTTCGCACCCGGGTAGGCATAGCCGTTGATCAAGACGCGGCGTGGTGCGAGCGAGTGGTTCGCGGTGCTGCCGTGCACGGCGTATGGGCCGAACAGGATCACCGACCCGGCCTCGCCGATGAGGGTCTCGGCGCGCGAGGCATCGACCACATCGCCACCCCCCGCGCCCATCGGCGTGCCGTAATCGAAAGACGCATCGCTCAGGCGACCGCGCGCATCGGTACGCACGGCGTCCTGCGGCAGGAACTGCAGCGGCCCGTTGTCCGCACGCATGTCGTCGACCGCGAGCAGCGTCTGTACATAGGAGCCGCGACCGTTCAGGTCACGCCAGGTCCCCGGTCCCTTGTCCCGGTGCTGGATATCCTGGTGCCAGTCGAAGGACACGCCGTCACCGGGCATCTTGAAGTGCGCCTGACAGAGCAGCTGCTCGCAGTGGTCGCTGCCGAGCAACTGGAGCGCGGGCCCGACCAGCCTCGGGTCGGCGCTGAGCGACAGCAGCGCCGGCTCCGCGCCGCCCGCCCAAACGACCCGCTGCACCACGACTTCGTCGCCGCGGTCGGCGAGGACGAAACGCGCACCGTCGTGGTCTTGCGAGCTGCGCAGCCGCTGCGCGGTGGCATGCAGCCGCTCGAACGCGGCGCGCACCGGCGCGAGTTCCGGAGCGCGGAAGAGTCCCGGCAACAGGACCCAACCGCGCCCGAAGAATTCATCCACCTGCCCCGAGGACAGCCGGACGGCGCTCACCGCGAGACTGCCGTCAGAAGCGGTACTCGGCGAGCAGCGTGAAGCTACGGTTGCGCGGGTCAGCCACGCGCGGCTCCCAAGAACTTCCGGCGCCGGTGTTGCTGTCGTAGGTGATGGCGAACGGCGGATCCTCGTTGAAGAGGTTCTTGATGCCTGCAGTCACCGACAGGCCTTCGATGCCGCGCCAGGTCACCGATGCATTGTGGGTGATGTAGCTGTCGACGCGGCGGTCGACCGCCGGCGGCGAGACGATGCCGGCGGTGACGCCCGGCAGCTCCTGGTTCCGGTAGCCGGAGCGGTAGAGCTGCGAGAAGGTCGCGCTCCAATCGCCGCGCGTGAACGAGAAGAACGCGTTGTGCTTCCAATCGAGGCCGAGATCGCCCGCGAAGGTGAACGCACCGACCTCGCTCGGCCCGAACGGCAGGCTGGGCGCGATGCGCGAGCGCTTCTCAAGGATCTTGCTGCCATCGATGCCCGCGCGCCAGCGGCCACCCCAGGCCTCGCCACGCAGCGCCATCGTGATGTCGAGGCCCTCGGTCTTGCTCTCACCGGCGTTGAGCCAACGCTGGTCGATGGAGACCAGATTGCCGGCCGCGTCGCGGACGTAGCGGTCCTGGAAGGTGGAATAGTTGGCCGCGAGCTGCTGCAGCGTCAGGATCTGCAGCGTGCCCGTGCGGTTGATGCGCCACCAATCGATCGACATGTTGAAGTTGTCGACCGGCTCGAGGACCATGCCGAAGCTCAGTTGGTCCGATTCCTCAGGACCGAGGTCAGGCTTGCCGCCGTTGATGATGTTCGGCTGCACCACCGCGCACTCGGGCTTGGTGGCATCCGGACGACCACCGGGGCACTTGCCGGGGTCGGCGAGGTCGCGACCGGAGTACAGCGCCGTCGACGAAGCGTTGTTGATCTGGTTGAAGGACGGCACGCGGAACCCGGTGCTGTAGGAACCGCGCAGCATGATCTGGTCGACCGGACGGTACTTGAGGGTGATCTTCGGATTCGTCGTCGAACCGAAACCGTCGTAGTCGTCGCGGCGGACGGCACCGGTGAGCTCCATACCGGCGACGATCGGTACCATCACCTCGGCGTACACCGCCTTCACATCACGCTCCACGCCGGCGAGGGCGTTGCCGTCATCGAAGGGTGCCGCGATGATGATCGGGCGTGCCGCAGCGGCGCGCTGGTCACCGTTGAACTTGTATTCCTCGCGGCGCCAATCGACGCCGACCGCCGCGAGCACATCGCCCGCCGGCAGCGCGAACAAGGGGCCCGAGGCCGACGCATCGACCTGCGTCACCGAGAACTTGCCGCCGTAGAGGATCACACCCTCGGCCGAAGCGCCCTTGAGCAGGTCGAGCGCTGCCTGCGACTGGGTCTCGCCCGGGCGCAGGAAGACGTTGATCGCGCCGGTGTTGAGTGCGTCGATGATGCCATTGGCGATGATGTTGCCCGACGCATCGCGCGTGGTGTTGCGGTAGTAGTAGCCGGTGCCGAGCTGGGATTCGGACTCGCTGAACGCGTGCGACACGCCGCTGCGATAGGTCCAGCCCTCGATCGGCAACGGGCCATCGGCACCGATGAAGGCGCGGAAGGTGTCGGTCGTGGTCTCGATCTCGCGGCGACCGCACTCCATGCAGCGCCAGCGGTAGGACATCGGCAGGCCGCGCCGCGCCTCGAGTGTCGGGAAGACCGCGACCAATTGGTTGAACACACGGTCGTAGACCGCCGCCGACGTCGCGTTGCGGGGGAAGGCGTAGTTCTGCGTGCTGGTGTTCGGCGTGATCTGCAGGTTCGAGAAGCGCTTGGCCGAATCGGCGGTCGAGCCGGTCAACTCCGCGGCCAACTCGTGCTCACCGAGACGCAGCACGCCCCGGGTGACGAAATTGACGGTCTTGATGGGCTGCTGCAGCACGGCCGCGCGACCGGTGTCCCAGGCGCAGGCGTACTCCGCTTCCGGGAAGTTCCAGAGCCGGGTGTCGTAGGCGGCCTGGCCGTCGATCTGATTACAGCCGCCACCCCCCGGCAGGTCGAGCGGGTTGATGCCACCCGAGGCACGGATGGTGGTGCTGCCGGGCAGGAAGGGCGCGGTGGCAGCCGTGTTGATGATCGTGCCGAGCGGCGTGTTCGGACCGACGCCCAGCGGCAGAATGGTGGCGAACGGCGTGCCGCGCGTGTCCACCGACACGCCGCGGTCGGGCTGGAAGGTGTTGACGAAGTCGCGTTGGTCGCCGCGCAGCTCGCGGTGATCGCTCATCGACACCGTGGCCATGATGTTCCAGCCGTCCTCGTCGACATCACCGATGCCGCCCGCGGCCGTGCCGCGGTAGATGGCGCCGCCGCCCAATTCGGTGATGTCGGCGAAACCGCTGAAGTTCAGCCCTTGGAAATCATCCTTGAGGATGAAGTTGATGACGCCGCCGATGGCATCGGTGCCGTAGATCGCCGACGCGCCGTCCTTGAGCACTTCGACGCGCTCGATGGCGGCCATGGGGATCTGGTTGATGTCGACCGCGCCGCCGTTGAGGCCGTGGGCCGCAACTCGTCGACCGTTCAGCAGCACGAGGGTCGCCGCCGAGCCCTGACCGCGAAGGTTGGCGGAGGACGCGCCGTTGTTGCCGCGCTGGGCGCCGGTGACCACATCCGCGTTGCCTGCGAGATTGTCGAGGCCGTTGCCGTTGCTGACGAGATAGCTGACGAGCTGCTCAGGGCTGTTGATGCCCTCGCGACGTAGGTCTTCGGTGGTGATGACCTGCAGCGGCACGGCGCTGTCAGAGACCTGCCGACGGATGCTGGACCCCGTGACGATCACGGTCTCGAGCTTGCTGATGTCCCCGTCAGCGGGAGTGGCGGCCTGTTGCGCCGAAGCGCTCGCCACAGCAGCCAAGAGCAGTACGGGAAGCCCGGCGCGCAAGGCGCCACGGCCGATGGAACGGGTCGCGGTCATGGGGTCTCTCCCTGTGAATCTCGTCGCAAGACTGAAAGCGTCGCCGCAGCGTGTCAAGAGGCGGCGATCAGGCCACCGCCGGCTCGAGCATGCGCAGCGTCCCACGGTCGGCGTCGATCTCGACCTCGGCGCCCACGGGCAAGGTGAACTGGCGGTTGATGTGGCCGACCATCGCACCCCAATACGCCGGTACGCCCAACGACTTCACGTGGTCGTCGAGCACATCGGGGATGGTGAGCGAACCGAAGCCCTCGCCGGGCCCGCACTTGCTGCAGGTCCCCCAGACCACGCCTCGCACCCGCTCGAGGACGCCGGCCAATTTCAGCTGCACCAGCATGCGGTCGATGCGGTATGGGGCCTCCTGCACATCCTCGAGGAACAGGATGCTGTCCGTGAAATCAGGCAGATACGGCGAGCCGATCAGCGCGGTGAGCACGGTGAGGTTGCCGCCGAGCAGCCGACCCCGGGCACGGCCCGGCGTGATCGCACGCGTGCGGTTCTCGTCGGGCACGATCGCGCCGGTGAGTTCACGCGGGTTCTCGAAAACGGCCTCCTCGCCACGCCACACGACGCGCTGCAACCAATCGACGTTGGTGGGGTTCCAGTCGCTTGCGCCGTTGGGCCCGTGGAAGGTGATCGCGCCGGTACGCGCGTGCAGCGACAGCAGAAGCGCCGTGATGTCGCTGTAGCCGATGACGGCCTTCGGTGTGCGCGCGAAGGCGTCGAAATCGATCAGCGGCAGCAGACGCGCCGCGCCCCAGCCGCCGCGGATGCAGTGGATGGCCCGCACCTCGGGGTCGCGCACCATCGCATTGAAGTCGGCAGCGCGGTCTTCGTCACGCCCGGCCATGTAGCCGCGCCGATCGTAGACATGCTTGCCCAGCTTCGATTTGAGGCCGAGCGACGCTAGCGCATCCACCAGCACATCGATGTCCATCGGGTCCCAGTTGGCGCTCGAGGGGATCATGAGACCGATCGTGTCGCCGGGGCGGATCCGCGGCGGTCGGACACTCGGCCGCCGCGGCAAAGCGCCTGGGGGGCGCGTCACGGGGCCGGCAGGCATCTTGCGGTCTGCGTTTGTAGCGCCCGATGCAGCAGAGCCGAGCAGCGGCGCCAGCGCAGCGGTGGTGGCGGCGGCAAGCCAACGACGACGGGTGGTCATGGGGCGCGGTCCTCTTCGAGGCGGTGTTGTCGATCTACGCGCCCACGACAGGCCCGCTCCCGATCCGCCTCACGGGTAAGATTACAGGCGCCGCATCCCGGGCGCAGCACCGAAAGAGCACCCTCGACCGCATGTCCGCCCTGACACTCACCGTGAGCCGTCTCGTCGCGCGCGCGCTGACCAGCCACTCGGCGCGCGACGCGCATCGCGCCCGCCACGCCCTGCGGCGACGCCTGAGCGGACGCACGGCCTTGGTGCGCTATTTCCATCAGCCGGGGGATCCGTACAGCGCACTCGCCGCGGCATTGCTGCCGACGCTGCGCGAACGCTACCGCATCGAGATCGAGACGCATGCCGTACCGCCCCCGGACGCCGCCGCGGCACCCGACGCCACGCGCCTTGCCGCCTGGGCGGAGCGGGATGCGCGCCGGTGCGCACAACGCCTCAGGCTGTCCGGGCTCGACCGGTCACCGGAGGGACTGGCCACCGACGCGGCCGCACTACGACGGGGTGCGAAGCTGCGCGCCCACCTCGGACACTACCTCGGCGCGATGTTCTGCTTCGAGGGCGAGTGGTACTGGGGCGTCGATCGGCTGCACCACCTGGAATCGCGGCTGCGCTCCCTCGGCCTCGCGCGCGACACCGACGATGCGGCGCCGCTCGTGCCGCCTCCGGCGCTGCGATGGGTGGCGGCGACCGTGACGGCAGACCGTCCTCAACTGCATTTCTATTGCTCGCTGCGCAGCCCCTACACCTGGCTCGCGGTGCCGCGCATACGCCAGCTCGCCGCGCACTACGGCGCGGACCTGCGATTGCGCATGGTGCTGCCGATGGTGATGCGCGGCCTGCCCGTGCCTTGGCCGAAGCGCCGCTACATCCTGTTCGACGCCAAACGCGAAGCCGATCGCCTCGGCCTGCCCTTCGGTGACATCGCCGACCCGGTCGGCGCGCCGGTCGAACGGGGCCTCGCACTCGTGCACCACGCCGAGCGGCAAGGTCGCGGCATCGAGGTCGCCGAATCTTTCCTGTGCGGCGTGTTCGCTGAGGGCATCGATGCCGGCTCGGATCGGGGGCTCGCCCGGATCGCGACGCGCGTCGGCCTTGGCGCGGCGGACATCCGGACGGCGCTCGCCGACGATGGCTGGCGCGCGATCGCCGAAGCCAACCGCAGCGAGATGCTGGCGCAGGGGCTGTGGGGTGTACCCTCGTTCCGTGTCGAGGGTTTCGAGGCGGTCTGGGGACAAGACAGGCTCTGGATGATCGAGGACGATCTGGTCGCACACAACGAGACGCAGGAGAGACGGACATGACACCGCACACCCGCCACCGTGTATGGACGATCCTCGGCATCCTGACGGGTGTGCTGCTGCTCGGCGCGCTCGCTGTACAAGCGATGGGCGGTCGCACCGGCGTGCTGCTCACCTATCTGCGTGTGTTCATGCGAGAGGACAACGCCGCATTCCGCGAGATCGCGTGGCAGCAGGGTCCGACCAGCCCCGTCGCATCCCCTGACGGAGGTGCCCCCGAGTCGAGGCCGCCGAACGTCATCCTGATCGTCGTGGATGATCTCGGTTTCAACGACCTTACGCTGCGCGGTGCCGGTGTCGCCGGCGGCCGTGTGCCGACCCGGAACATCGACGCCCTCGCGCAGCAAGGCGTCAGCTTCGATGTCGCCTATTCAGGCAATGCCACCTGCGCACCCTCGCGGGCCGCGATCCTCACGGGGCGCTACGCGACGCGCTTCGGTTTCGAGTTCACGCCGACGCCCAAGGAGTTCATGCAGGTCGTGACCCGCATGGAGCGTCCGGGCCAGACGCTGCACCGCGCGATCTACTTCGGCGACGGGGGCCCTTCACAGCCCGCATACCAGGACATGGGGTTGCCGCAGTCCGAGATCACCCTCGCGCGGTTGCTGCAGGGCGCGGGCTACCATACCGCGCAGATCGGCAAGTGGCATCTCGGCGACAGCCCGGGCTTCCGCGCCTACGCACACGGCTTCCACGAGTCGCTGTCGCTGCAGCATGGTGGCTCCATGTTTCTGCCGGCGGACGACCCGCGCGTGGTCAACGCCCGCTCCGACACCGATCCGATCGATCAATTTCTTTGGGCAGTGGAGCCTTGGGGCGTACGCTTCAACGATGGCGAGGTTTTCCGGCCGGACCGCTACCTCACCGACTACCTCACCGATCATGCGGTGCGCGTGATCGAGGCCAACCGCCACCGCCCGTTCTTCCTCTACCTCGCCTACAACGCACCGCACACGCCCTTGCAGGCGTCGCGCGAGGATTACGAGGCGCTCGCGGACATCGCCGACCACCGGCTGCGCGTCTACGCGGCGATGATCCGCTCGCTGGACCGCGGCATCGGCCGGGTGATGGAGGCCTTGCGCGCGCAAGGTCTCGATCAGGACACACTGGTGATCTTCACCAACGACAACGGCGCGCCGCACTACGTCGACCTGGCCGGGCTGAATGCGCCGCTGCGCGGCTGGAAGGCGACCTACTTCGAGGGCGGCATCCGCGTACCGCTCTTCATGCGCTGGCCCGCCGGAATCCCGGCCGGCGCGCGCGTCACGACGCCGGTCGGCCACGTCGATATCTTCTCGACCGTCGCGGCCGCAGCCGGACGGCCGGTACCCTCGGACCGCATCATCGACGGTGTGGACCTGCTGCCTTTCGCGCGGGGCGAGCGCCAGGGCGAGGCGCACCAGAGCCTTTATTGGCGTACGGACGACTACCGCGTGCTGCGCGCAGGCGACTGGAAGCTGCAGGTGACCGAGCGACCGCGCAAGGACTGGCTGTACAACCTCGCCACGGACCCCGGCGAACGGCGCAATCTCGCGGCCGAGGAACCCGCCCAGCTTGCGGCGATGAAGGCGGCGTTGGCCGACATCGACCGGCAACAAGCCAAGCCGCTGTGGCGTACCCTCGGTGCCGGCTACATCCCGCTCGACAAGATGATGCGCGACCCGCAGGCTCCTGACGACGAATATGTCTACTTCGCGAACTGATCGTCGTCGGTGCGCGGGCGCCCTGCTCGCCGTGGCCGCCATGATCGCCTCCACGCCGGTCACATCAGCCGCCCCACCGGTGACGGCGCCCGACCGGCCGAACATCGTGCTGGTCGTGGTCGACGACTGGGGCTACACCGATGTCGGTGCCTTCGGCGGCGAGATCGCCACGCCCACGCTCGATGCGTTGGCGGCGCGCGGCACACGTTTCGCAAGCTTCCATGTCTCCGCCGAATGCTCGCCGACGCGGGCCATGCTGCTCACCGGCGTCGACAACCACCGCGCCGGAGTCGGCGCGATGCGCGAGACGGTACCGTTCTCGCAGTACGGCAAGCCGGGCTACCTCACCGTGCTCGATCGCGGTGTGGTGACGCTCGCCACGCTGCTGCGCGACGGAGGCTACCGGACCTATGCGGTCGGCAAGTGGCACCTCGGCAAGGAAGCCCACAACCTGCCCGGCGCCCGCGGCTTCGATCGATCGCTGGTGCAGGGCGACAGCGGGTCCGACAACTGGGACCCCCGTCAGCGCTATCTCTCGCTCACCGACAAGGTCTACTGGTTCGAGGACGACCGCGAGGCGACGATGCCGCGCGAGTACTACTCCTCGAAGTTCTTCGTCGACCGCGCACTCGGTTATCTGCGCGAGGACCGAGGGAGCGCGTCGGATCAGCCGTTCTTCCTCTATCTCGCCTTCCAATCCAACCACATCCCGCTGCAGGCGCCGCGCGAGACGATCGACCGCTATCGCGGCCGTTACGACGCGGGCTGGGAGTCGCTGCGCAGCGAGCGGCGCGACCGCGCGGCGTCGCTCGGACTGGTCCCTGCCGATGCGCCGATGGTGCCGCAGGCGGCTGACTGGGATGCGCTGTCGCCGGACGACCGTCGGCATTACGCCCGGCGTATGGAGGTCTACGCCGGCATGGCGACGGCGATGGACGAGCAGCTCGGCCGCGTGGTCGCGCAGCTGCGCGCGACCGGCGAGTACGAACGCACGGTGTTCGTGTTCCTCTCCGACAACGGCGCCGAAGCCTCCGATCCGCACGAGCTGCTGGTCGGACGGCTGTGGCTCGGCACTCAGTACACGCGCGACATCGACCGGCTCGGGGGGCCGGGCGCCTATGTCGCGATCGGCCCCGGTTGGGCCGGCGCGGCGGCATCGCCGCTCGCCACCTCGAAGTTCTATGCGGGCGAAGGCGGTCTGCGGGTGCCGATGATCATGGCGGGGGTCCCCGGCGAGCGCCCCGGACATATCGTCAAAGAATTCACGCATGTCACCGACCTCTTCCCCACGCTGCTTGGACTGACCGGGATCGCGGTCCCGGACGGCGGATATGGTGGCCGCCCGGTCGCGCGACCGACGGGACGCAGCCTGCTGCCGGTGCTGCGCGGCGAAGCCGATCGCGTCCGTGCGCCCGACGAGGTGGTGGGCTATGAGCTCGCCGGTAACGCCGCGCTCTTCCGCGGCGATCTGAAACTTGTGCGCAACCAGCCGCCGGTGGGCGATGGGCGTTGGCAGCTGTTCGACATCGCCGTCGACCCGGGAGAGACGCGCGATCTCGCAGCGTCGCGACCGCAGGAGTTCACGACGATGCAAGCGGAGTGGGCGCGCTGGGCGGAGGCCCAAGGCGTCCTGCCGATACCGGAAGGCTACGAACCGCGGCGCCAGGTGATCCTGAACGCGATGCGGTTCGTCTATCTGCCGAAGCTGGCCTGGGCGGCCGCTGCACTCGCGCTGCTCGGCGGTATCGTGTACCTGTGGAGACGACGGAGACGCCTATGACCCGCACCGTAGTGATCACCGGGGCTTCGGCCGGTATCGGACGAGCTCTCGCGCTGGAGTTCGCCCGGCGCGGTTGGCGGCTCGGCCTCGCGAGCCGACGGCTTGCGACGCTGGAGTCGCTGCGCGATGAGATCGTCGCCACCGCCGGCGGCACGGCACCTCCGCCCGCCCTGCTGGAACTGGACGTCGCCGACACGGCGCACTGCGCAGAGCGGCTGAGCAGGTTTTTGGAGTCGCTCGGCGGCGTCGACGTGTTCATCGCCAACGCCGGCATCAACGAGTTCACGCGCATCGGCAAGGGCGGCTTCGACGGATCGCAGCGCATCCTGCAGACCAACCTCATCGGCACCATCGCGACGCTGGAGGTGGCGGCCACGCATTTCATCACGCAGGGCCGCGGGCACCTGGTCGGCATCTCCTCGCTCGCGTCGCTGCTGACGATCCCCTCGCAAGGCGCCTACTGCGCGAGCAAAGCCGGGCTCTCGTCCTGGCTGGGTGCGGCGCGCATCGAGCTTGAGCGCCATGACATCGCCGTCACCGACGTGCTGCCTGGCTTCGTCGTCACCGACATCATGCCGCACATCGAGCGCTACCCCTTCGCGGTGCCGGTCGAGCGCGCTGCGCGCGAGATCGTGGATGCGATCGAGCGACGCAAGCGCCGCGCCATCGTGCCGGGTTTTCCATGGCGGCTGCTGCGGCCGTTCGCGGGCCTCATGCCCGACTCTGTCTGGCGACGGATGCTGCGCTGATCCCGTGTCTGCCTTCCGTCCGTCTTCCTAGACGGTCATCCAAGGGTTGTGGTGGCGGTAGGTCTCGGCCTGCGGGTCGACTCGGACGAGCTGCTTGCCGCGGTTGGCACCAGAATAAAGCCTGATCAGCGCCTCGGGCATCCGCTCGAGGCCTTCGAGCACATCCTCGGCATGCGTCAACGCCCCGGCGTGGATCATCTCGGCCATCGCCCGCTCGGCCTGCGGGAACATCGACTCCAGGCGGTAGATGAAGAACCCGCGCAAGCTCGCGTAACGCTTGTGCAGTCGCTGGTAGTTGCGCAAGGCGTAAGGCTGCTCCTCGTCGCCGAGATACTCGGAGATGCGCCCGCAGAGCACCACACGCGCGTCCATGCGCAGGTGCAGCAGGGCCGTATCGAGCGTCTCGCCGCCGACGTTGTCGAACATGACATCGAACCCTTCGGGCAGCAGTTCGCCGAGGCGCGTCTGCAGATCCTCGCGGCGGTAGTCGATGGCCGCGTCATAGCCGAGCCGCTCGACCAACATCCGACACTTCTCGGCGCTGCCGGCGATGCCGACCACCCGGCTCGCGCCATGGTGCTTGGCGATCTGCGCGACGCTCGACCCGACGCCGCCCGCTGCGCCCGACACCAACACCCGATCGCCACGCTGCAGCTGCCCGATGTGCATGAGACCGAGATAGGACGTGAAACCGGTCACACCCAGCACACCGATGCCGGTGGAGAGCGGTGCGATGCGCTGCTCGATCTTGTACATCATGAAATACGGGCTGCCATCGCTGACCGAATACTCCTGCCAGCCCAGCTTGCCTTGTACGAACTCTCCGGGCGCGAACCGCGGGTTACGCGACGCCACCACGACACCGACGCCTCGGCCGCGCATGACCTCTCCGAACTGCAGCGGTCGCTCGCCGGCGCCGCCCTGCAGCATGTACTGCCGCATCACCGGCGCCACCGAGAGATAGAGCGTCCGGACCAGGAACTCGCCGTCGCGGAGCCCAGGGATCGGCTGCGTATCGAGCGCGAAATCCGACTCGCGCACTTCGCGACCGGTTGGGCGGTCGGCGAGCACCCATCGGCGATTGAACGCAGGCGTCAGCGCGGGGCGATCGGTCTTGGTCATGGCGGTCGATGTCGTGTCGTTCATGAGCGTCGCTCTCAGTCCTCGATCGTCGGGTGTCTACCCCTGCTGCAGGCGGTGCAAAAACTCTTATGCGTCGCCCGATTAAGCGTAGGCTAGGTCCATGCCGATGCAGGATGCAACCACGGACGAGCGAATACGCAACCGCATACTGGGCCAGCTGTCACGATCACAATGGGAATTGCTGCAACCTCACTCGGAGATGCGGCCGTTGAAGCGCGGAAAACCCATCAGCTCGCCCAGCGAGCCCGGTGCCCGGGTGGTGTTCCCGATCGATTGCATCGTCTTGCTGCGCTGCGAGCTCGCCGACGGCCACGGCTCGGAGTTCGCGATGGTGGGCAACGAGGGCATGGTGGGCATCTCGGCCTTCACGAGCGTCGAAGCGCAGTCCACCGATGCGGCGGTCCAATGTCCAGGCCGTGCGCTGAGCGTGCGCACATCCGTCATGCGGCTGATGTTCGACGCCGACCCGGCGTTCCGCTGCATAGTCCTTAGGTACATGCAAGCGCTCTTGAACGCCGCCAGCCAGACTGCGACCTGCTACCGACACCATGGCATCGAGCAGCAGGTGGCACGCGTCCTGCTCGCGATCCATGACCGGCTTGATGGCGTGCTGTTGCCGCTGACGCACCAAGTCATCGCGGGCATGCTAGGGGTCCGACGCGAGGGGGTCACCGAAGCCACCAATGCGCTGCGCCGGGACGGGTTGATCGAGTATGCACGCGGTCGCATCCATCTCCTCGATCTGCGGGGGCTCGCCGACCGCGCCTGCGAGTGCTATGCACAGATCAGGGACGAGTACCGCCGTATGTCCGGCGAACGCTGAGCGGCATCGTCGCGAGCGTGCTGTAACACACATTGCGCGGCGGCGTTCTGTCCTACGCTTGGCCCTTGTCACCGACCAGAGGTCGACGATGAGCGAGAGCCGAGGCGATAGACGCTACCGCCGCCTGTTCGAGACCGCGCAGGACGGCATACTGATCCTCGATTTCGCCGATGGCCGGATCATGGACGCGAACCCGTTCATCCTCCGTCTGATCGGCTACACCCGTCACGAGCTGATCGGCAAACGCTTGTGGGAGATCGGCCTGATCCGCGACCGTGAGGCCGCACAGCGCGCCATGGTGGAGCTCAAGCGTTCGGGCTACATCCGCTACGACGACCTCGACCTGCAGGCGCGCGACGGCTCGCGTCTCGAAGTCGAGTTCGTGAGCAACGCCTATCAAGTCAACGGCGAGCGCGTGATCCAGTGCAACATCCGCGACATCTCGGAACGCAAGATCATCGAGCGGCGACTGAAGGAGATCGAAGGGGCCGCCTCACGCAGTATGCACGGCACCGTCACGGCGTTGGTGCGCTTGATCGAGGCCCGGGACGGCTACACCGCAGGACACATGGAGCGCGTGTCTGATTTGTCCGTGCGCATCGCCCACCGGCTCGGCCTGCCTGCCGATGCGGTCGATGCGGTGCGCATCGCCGCGCAGCTGCACGATATCGGCAAGAACGGCGTACCCGTCGAGCTGCTCATGCAGATCGCACCGCTGACGCCGCCACAACGACAACTGCTGCAGGCGCATGTCCCGATCGGTCTGCAGGTGCTGCAGGACGTCGTGTTTCCTTGGCCAATCCTCGAGATCATCGCCCAACATCACGAGCGGTTGGACGGCTCCGGCTATCCGCAAGGTCTCAGCGACGGCGCGATCCATCAAGGGGCGCGCATCCTGGCGGTGGCCGACACCATCGAAGCGATGGCGCATCCGCGGCCTTATCGCCCGGCGCTACCGGTCGCTGCGGTTGAGGAATGCCTCACCGCAGGCCGTGGACTGACATTCGATGCGGCGGTCGTGGACGCCGGTCTCGCGCTGCTGCACGAGACGCCCTGATCCCGCCACTGCCGAGGCAGGTCGCACCGGTGGACTCCCCCGACCCTCCGGAGGACAATCCCGCACCCGCCGCATGAAACGTCTCGCCCTACTGCTCGTGTCCGTCTGCTGTGCCGTCCCGACCGGCGCCCTCGGGTCGTCTACGACACCCCGACCCATGATCGAACTCGGCGTCGATGTGTTGCTCGCGCCGGGCAGCACCCACCTCGAGCCGCTCGTCGGCAAGCGCATCGGGCTCATCACGAACCCATCCGGCGTCGATGGCCATCTGGTACCGACCGCCGACCGTCTAGCGCGAGACCCGCGCCTGCAACTCGTGCAGTTGTACGGCCCCGAACACGGCATCCGCGGCGAAGTTCCAGCGGGAGATCCGGTCGAGGATGCGCGCGATCCCGTCACCGGGCTGCCGGTGCAGAGCCTTTACGGCCGGACGCGTCGCCCGACGCCCGAGTCGCTGGCGGGTGTCGACGCGCTGCTGTTCGATATCCAGGATATCGGGTCGCGCACCTACACCTACATCTCGACGCTCGGCGAGGCGATGCGCGCCTGCGCCGAACACCGCAAGCCGCTGTGGGTGCTCGACCGGCCGAACCCCATCGGCGGTCTCCTGACCGAGGGCCCGGTGATGCCCGAGCAGTGGCGCAATTTCATCGGTTGGGGACCGATGCCGATCACGCACGGCATGACCGTCGGTGAGGTCGCGCGGTTCTTCAATGCCACGCTCGGCATCGGTTGCGACCTGCAGGTCGTACCGATGCGCGGCTGGCGACGCGAGATGACCTGGGCGGACACCGGGCTCACCTGGACCCAGACCTCACCGCACATCCCGGGCGTCCGGCAGGCACACCTCTATGTCGCCACCGGTATGGTGGCGATGTCGACGACCAACCTCAGCGACGGCGTCGGCACGACCCTGCCGTTCGAGATCGTCGCGGCGGAGTTCATCGATCCACCGAAACTGGCGGCGGCGCTCGATGCCTCCGGTCTGCCAGGCGTGAGGTTCCAAGCCTTGGCCGTGAAGCCCTTCTACGGCGGATTCAAGGACAAGGCCCTTCGCGGCGTACGTCTACATCTCGACGACCCGCGCGCGTTCGAACCGCTGCGTACGGCGCTCACCGTCCTCGCGACCCTCGAGCGCCTGTATCCGGGGAAGATCGCCTGGGCCGAGGAGCAGATCATCGGCCGCCACTGGGGTGAGACGACCCTGCCCGCACGCATCAGCCAGGGCGATGCCCTGACCGACATCCAGGCGGCGTGGCGCGGCGACCTCGATGTCTTTCTTGCCGCCCGCCGCGCGGCGCTGCTCTACTGACCCCTAAAAGGACCGCATCCGACCTCTAAGGTAGGCCTCCATGAACCGAAACTACACGCTCTACGCTTGGCATCTCTCGTACTTCGCGGGCAAGCTGCGCGCCTACTTCATCTATAAGAAGGTCCCTTTCACCGAAGTCCCGGTCAGCTACTACATGCTGACCGGCCCGGTACAGCGCAACACGGGCGCACGGGTGATGCCGACCATCACCACACCCGAGGGCCGCTGGATGCAGGACACGCGGCACATCATCGATGCGCTTGATCCTTTGTTCCCGGAACCCTCCATCTTCCCCTCCACACCCCGACGGCGCATCGCTGCCGAACTGATCGAGGCTTGGGGCGACGAGTGGTGGATCCCGATCGCCATGCACACGCGTTGGGTTTACACGGAGAACTACGGGCTGTTCCAACGTGACGCCGGTGACGCGCTCGCACCGTGGGCACCGCGGGTCGTCAAGAATTACCTCGTGTCGCGGGTGGCCAGCATGTTGCGCGGCTACCTTCCGCGGGTCGGCATCGTTCCGTCGCAATACGCCATGATGGAGGAATGGTCGTTGCACATGCTCGACCTGCTGGACCGGCATTTCGCGGCGGTGCCCTACCTGCTCGGCAACCACCCGACGATCGCCGATTTCGGTCTGCAGTCGACGATGTACGGACACCTCGGGCGCGACCCCTGGCCCAAGCGCGAGTGGATCGACCCTCGGCCACACCTGCGAGACTGGATCGACCGCATGGCGAGCCTCGACCACGACGCCGTGCGCGCACGATATGGTGCGCCGACACCGGAGGCGCCGGAGGACACGATCCCGCCCACTCTGGAACCCGTGTTGCGGATCATCTGCGGCGAATTCCTGCCGATGGTGCAGGGCATCCTCGATGAAACGCAGCGTACGGCGCAGACCCGCCCCAAGGGCGCCCTGCTCAGCCGGACGCTCGGCCCCGTCACCTTCCCGATGGGTGAACACCGGTTCACGCGACTTGCGATCCCCTTCACGCTCTGGAAGATGCAGGGTGTGCTCGATGCATTCCGCGCGATGCCGGACGCAGACCGCGACACGGCGCGCAGCTGGCTGCGCGGTCTTGGCGGAGAGGGATTTTTGGACCTCGACATCCCCCGCCTCGAACGGGTGGCGATGCAAGTCCGGCTGAAGGGGTGAACATGACTGCGCCTGAGGCAGATACGGTCGACTACCTGGTGCTCGGCGGCGGCTCGGCGGGCTGCGTGCTCGCCGGGCGCCTGAGCGAGGATCCGTCGCTGCAGGTGGCATTGGTCGAAGCCGGCGGCACCGGCGACAGCTGGTTCGTGCGGCTGCCGGCCGGCGCGTGGCCCATGATCCCGACGCGGATCAACAATTGGGGTTTCGAGACGGTCCCGCAACCCGGCCTCGGTGGTCGTCGCGGCTACCAGCCGCGCGGTCGTGGCCTCGGCGGCTCCTCGGCCATCAATGCGATGGTCTACATCCGCGGGCATCGCAACGATTACGACCGTTGGGCGGCGGAGGGCGCGACCGGCTGGTCCTACGACGAGGTGCTGCCCTATTTCCGGCTGAGCGAGGGCAACGGGCGTTTGGGCGGCCCCTTCCACGGACAAGACGGTCCGCTGCGGGTGTCGGACCTGCGTACCGACAACCCCTTCCACCAGCGCTTCATCGACGCCGCGCGGGAATCCGGCCTGCCGCTCAACGACGACTTCAACGGCGCCGAACAGGAAGGGCTCGGCGTGTACCAGGTCACCCAGCACGAAGGCGAGCGCTGGAGCGCGGCGCGCGGCTATCTGCACCCGCACATCGGTCGACGGCCGAACCTGCGCGTCGAGACCCGCACCCGGGTGCTGCGCATCCTGTTCGAGGGTCGGCGCGCGATCGGCGCCGAGGTCCTGCAGGGCGGCCGACGACGTCGACTGCTAGCGCGCCGTGAGGTGCTGCTCGCGGGCGGGGCGTTGCAGTCGCCGCAGTTGTTGATGCTGTCGGGCATCGGCCCGGGAGCCTTGCTGCAGAAGTCCGGTATCGATGTGGTGCATGACGCACCCGGCGTCGGCCGCAACCTGCAGGACCATACCGACTTCATCTTCGGCTTCGAGTCACCGAGCCTCGACACCCTCGGCCTGTCTTTCGCGGGCACCGCACGCGTGCTGCGAGAGTTCGGCCGCTTCCGCCGCGAGCGTCGCGGCATGCTCACCAGCAACTTCGCCGAGTGCGGCGGTTTCCTGCGCACGCGCCCCGACCTCGACGCGCCGGACATCCAACTGCATTTCGTGACCGGACTGGTCGACGACCATGCGCGCCGCATCCGTCTCGGGCACGGCATCTCCTGCCACGTCTGCGTGCTGCGCCCGCGCAGCCGCGGCAGCGTCGAGCTCGCCTCATCCGATCCGCTGGTTGCGCCACGCATCGATCCGGGGTTCTTCTCAGACCCCGCCGACCTCGAGGACATGGTGGCGGGCTTCAAGCTCACCCGTCGTCTGCTGAAAGCCCCGTCGCTGGCACGCTGGTTGGGCCGTGACCTGTTCACGGCCGGTATCGATGACGATGCGGCGATCCGCGATGTGCTGCGCCGGCGCTGCGACACCGTCTACCATCCGGTCGGCAGCTGCCGCATGGGCAGCGATCCGGCGAGCGTGGTCGACCCGCAACTGCGGGTGCGCGGGGTCGAGGGCTTGCGTGTCATCGATGCCTCCGTCATGCCGTCGCTGATCGGCGGCAACACCAACGCGCCCACGGTGATGATCGCCGAGAAGGCTGTGGACCTGCTGCGCGGTCGCGCGCGCGCGGAGGGCCCCACGGCGGCGGACGCGGCATGACGCTGCAGCAACTGCGCTACCTCGCCGCCATCGTCGAGTGCAACCTCAACATCTCTGCCGCTGCACAGAAGCTCCACACCTCGCAGCCGGGCGTCAGCCGCCAGATCCGCGTGCTCGAGTCCGAACTCGGCTTCGAGCTCTTCGTGCGCGAGGGCCGCGCCCTCAAACGGCTCACCCAACAGGGGCAACGCGTGGTCGAGCGCGCGCAGCGCATGCTGCGCGAATCACAGGCGATCAAGGGCATGTCGCTCGACGCCCGCGCCGTCGACCGAGGCGCGCTCTCCATCGCGACCACCCACACCCAAGCGCGCTATGTGCTGCCGTCGGTGATCGAGCGCTTCCGCACGCGTTACCCGAAGGTGAAGCTGCACCTGCATCAGGGGACCTCCGAGCAGATCGCCGACATGATCGACTCGGAGCATGTCGACCTTGCGATCGCCACCGGCTCGCAGGACGAGTTCCGGCACTGCCTGCGCCTGCCGCTCTACGAATGGCATCACCGCGTGGTCGTGCCTCGCGGTCACGCACTCGCGCGGATGCGCGGCAAGGTGCTGACGCTCGAGAAGCTCGCACAGCACCCGATCGTGACCTATGCCTTCAGCCTGAGCGGGCCGTCGTCGATCTCGGAGGCCTTTGCACGCGCGGGCCTCGAGCCGGACTTCGCGCTGACCGCCCGCGATTCAGATGTGGTGAAGACCTATGTCCGGAGCGGGCTGGGTGTCGGCATCATCGCCGCGATGGCGGTGGACCCCACCGCAGACGAGGATCTCGTCTCTTTCGAGGTGGCGCACCTGTTGCCGAAGCACCTCACCTGGATCGGCTTCCGGCGCGGCAACTTCCTGCGTCGCTACGCTTGGGATTTCATCCAGTCGCTGGGGCCGCACCTCGACGTACCGCAAGCCTTGCGCGCCGCCCAAGCCGGCGAGCAAGGCGAGATCGACGAGATCTTCATGGACACGGCCCTGCCTCTACACCGATGACCTGACCCGGAGTACACATGACCGTCACCGAAGCCGTCCGTCAACGCCGTTCGATCCGTGCGTTCCTGCCCACCCCTGTATCCGAAGCCACTCTACGAGAGGTGCTCGACACGGCGCGTTGGGCACCTTCGGGCAGTAATGTCCAAGCGTGGAAGATCATCGCCGTGGCGGGCGACGAACGCGATGCCGTGGTGCGCATGGCGCTCGAGTCGATGGGCACGCCATCGCTCGCCAACCACGACGAGTTCCCGGTCTATCCACCGAACCTCTGGGAACCGCTGCGCACGCGGCGCTTCGCGCTCGCCGAGGACATGTACCGCGCGCTCGGCATCCCGCGAGAGGACAAGCCGGCGCGCCTTCGCCATGTGGCGCGCAACTTCGAGCTGTTCGATGCGCCGGTGGGGCTCTTCTTCATCCTCGATCGTCGCGTCGCGCACGGACAATGGGCCCATCTCGGCATGCTGATCCAGACAGTGGCGCTGTTACTCGAGGAACGCGGGCTCGGCTGCTGCATGCAGGAAGCTTGGGCGCAGTTCAGGCCGCAGCTCGCGGCGCGCTTCGCGCTGCCGCCCGAGGAGATGGTCTATTGCGGCATGGCGGTCGGACACCCCGACCGCGCACATCCGGTCAATGATTTTCCGCGCGATCGCATCACGGTCGACGAACTCGCGCAGTTCCGGGGGTTCTAGTCCCAGGGACCGGAGGACCTGCGCTGCAGCGGCGCAAGGTCTGCCACCGGCTGGTCTGTGAACGTACCGAAACGGCTGGCATGGAACACCAGAGGCGCGGCCGGCTGCGCCTGCAGATCCTCGATGGCGCCCAGGATGATCTTGTGATCGCCGCCTTCGAACCACACCGTGGTGCGACACTCGATGCGCGCGATCGCGCCGGGGACCTGCGGCGGCGACGCAGCGGCCCCCGGAGGTGACGCATCGTCGGGCCAACGGGTGCCGCGGCGCGCGAATTGCAAGGCCAGTTCCGCTTGGTCGGCGGCGAGGATATGGATCGCGAAGGGCATCCCCGGCGCGAACGCCGCAAGCTTGCTGCTCGCGCTCGCGAGACACCACAGGACCAACGGGGGCTCGAGCGACACGGAGGTGACGGAGTTCGCGGTGATGCCGACCGACTCGCCATCAGGTCCGACCGCCGTCACCACGGTGACCCCCGTGGTGAAGAGGCCGAAGACGTCGCGCAGTTCCCTGAAGTTCATCGTTGCAGCCGGTGATGGAGAAAGCAGGAGAGGATTAGGGGGGGTCGCAAGCCACTTGTCGCCTGCACCGACAGTGTGACCGATGCTGCGGTATGACGGAACCCCAAAACAGCACCGAACCGCGACCGGAATGACAGGATGGATCCACCTGCGTCCGCGATCATACTTGCAGTGCACCCACCAAACAGTCACATTCGCGCCGGGTACCTCTGGTCACGGACGACATCATGAAGCGTCGGCTCAGCTCACTTCTGCTCTTCACAACGATCGCGGCATCGGCCGCCGCTTACGTCGCCTTCCGCCTCTCGCCAACGCTGCAGAACGCCGTGATCGAGCGCGGCGCGCGCGCCCAGGTCTCGCGGCCAGACCCATTGCCCCCGGACAGCGATTCGCTGCGCGTACTGCTCTGCGGCACCTCGAGCCCGATGCCAGCGAGGGATGCAGCGAAATCCTGCACGATCATCGCGGCAGGCGAACAGATCTTCCTCATCGACATCGGTCCTGAAGCGAGCGAGAACCTCGCCCTCTGGCGCGTACCGGTGACCCGCATCGAGCATGTGTTCCTGACGCATTTCCACTCTGACCACATCGGTGAGCTCGGCGAGTTCAATTTCATGGGCTGGGCGCAGGGGCGGCGCCAGCCGCTGCAGGTGCACGGACCGGAGGGTGTCGAGCAGGTGGTCGATGGCTTCAACACCGTCTACGCCCTCGACAGCGGCTATCGTCATGCGCACCACGACCACGGCAAGGGGCTGATGCCTCCGGTCGCGGCGGTGATGCAATCGCGCCTCATCGGCTTGGCACGCACGGGCGAAGCGCCGCAGGGCCGCAGCGCCGTCGTGTTCGAGCAGGGCGGCGTCAAGGTCACCGCCATCGAGGTCGACCACCGGCCCGTCACCCCGGCGTTCGCCTACCGCTTCGATTATCGGGGGCGATCGGTGGTGATCAGCGGCGACACCACCTTCTATCCGCCGCTCGTTGCAGCAGCACGCGGTTCGGATGTACTCGTAAGCGAGGCCGAAGCCCACCACATGCTCGAGACGGTGGCCGGCGTGATCGAGACGGGCGGCGATGGACGGCTCGCTGGCGTGCTGCGCGACACCACCGACTACCACCTCACCCCCGTGCAGGCCGCACAATTGGCCAACGAGGCGGGCGTGCGCGAACTCGTGTTCACGCACATCGCGCCGCCGATCCCCTGGCGCGCCCTGCCGTTCGACTTCATCGAAGTGCCATGGCTGCGCGGTGTGAGCGAGGTGCGCAAATCGGGCGTGCACCTCGGTCACGACGGCATGCTCATCACCCTCCCCGCCGACGGTGGCGCCGTACAGTTCAGCCGACTGCGTGGCTGATCGCCCGCGCGGCTGACGCGCTGTTCAACGCCCTGCGGGCGCGCCGAGTATCCGGTTCAGCTCGATGAAGTTGCCGTCAGCGTCCCAGACGGCGCTGAACAGCACCGGGATGACGCTGCCACCCGGACCTGGATACTCGATGCGGCGCGGCGCTTCGGCGACCCGTACATCCGGCGTGGCGCTGATCCGCTCGAAACGCGTCTCGAGATCCTGCAGGTTGAACACCAGGATGGGATCGCCCGGCTGCGCCTTGCGGAATTCGGGCGCGGGGACTGCCTCGGCGAGGTTCAGCCGCTGCATCAGGCCGAGTACGCCGACGAAATCGTCATTGGCGCGCAGCAACACTAGGCGCGTGGTGCCGCCGATCACCTGGTCGTAGATCACCGTCAGCCCGAGCGCGTCGCGGTAGAGCGGCAAGGAACGGTCGATGTCGCGGACCACGAGCGTGGTGCGTCGAAGATCCACCGGGATCCGCTGCGCCTCCGGCACCGGCGCGGCGACGATCGGCGTCAGCGGCAGCGCCCCGCAAAGAAAAGCGAGCAGCGCGGCCGTGAATGGAATCCACCGACGCCTCCGCGTAGACTCGCGACGACTTCGGGCTTGCAACGGATCGACAGAGCGGACGATGTTCATCAATCCAGACTACAGCCAACGGGTCGTCCTGCGCCATCACGACCTGCCGTGGATCGAGAGCCCTGAGGCCGGCGTCGAGAGACGCATGCTCGACCGGACAGGGGGCGAGGTCGCCCGCGCGACCTCCGTCGTCCGCTACCAGCCGGGCGCCCGGTTCAGCGCCCACACGCATGATCTCGGCGAGGAGATCCTGGTCCTCGACGGCATCTTCAGCGATGAGACGGGCGACTATCCCGCAGGTTCATACCTCATGAGTCCGCCGGGATCGAGACACGCACCCTTCAGCGAGACGGGCTGCACCTTGTTCGTGAAATTACGCCATCTCGGGCCCGACCAGACGGTGCGCGAGGTCGTCGACACCCGCAGCGCGCCTTGGCATCAGGGCATGGTCCCGGGTCTCAGCGTCATGCCGTTGATGCGCCAAGGTGCCGGTTCGACCTTGGTCCGTTGGGCGCCGGAGACCCGCTTCAGCACCCACCGTCATTACGGCGGCGAAGAGATCTTCGTCGTGCGCGGCGTGTTCTCGGACGAGCACGGCACCTATCCTGAAGGGTCGTGGATCAGAAGCCCGCACATGAGCCAACACACGCCGTTCAGCGAGACGGGCTGCACGATCTTCGTGAAGACCGGTCACCTCCTGCCGGACTGATCGCAGGCGCGGATCAGACGCTCAGCAACTCAGCGGCGTCACCGACGCCGCGCGAGGCCCGGTTCCACCACTGCGAGAACGAATCACAGCGCCGATCGACGATCGGGAAGATCGTGGGCGCCGCCTCGCATCCGGCCCAGCGCGCGAGCCAAGGCCTGAGGTGGGGGTCATCAACGCTGCGCACCTGACGGGCGCCCTGCAAGGCGGCGCCGATGGACGCCGCATCCCCGTGCCAACGGAGCGAGGCGAGTTCGGCCATGCGATGCGCGACAAAACGCCAACGCCGATCGCTCCACGGCCAGACGCGGTGGAAATCGGTGAGGAAGATGCCCACGACGATCACGCCCTGGGGCAGCGACGCCGGGAGGTCACCCAGATTCCAAGGATGGATCAGCCACACCTCACGATCTGCGACAGCCGCAGGATCGGGCGGCGTCACACCGAGTCCGGCAGGCGGCGCGGTGCGCAGTGGCGGCTCGAGGCGCGCGGACTCGACCGCCGACGCGTCGTCTCCTGCGCGCACCGGGGTGGGTACCTGCCGCGCGATCGCATCCAGCGCCTCGTACGACCGATCGATCACGCTGCCCGGGCTGTGCCATGCAGCGGGCGCGTAACGGGCGACATTGTCCGCGTTGAAGAGATAAGGCTTACGACTGCCCGTTCCGGCCACCCACTGCCAACTGAGGTGGTTGCTCGCGAGGTCGCCGTCGAGCAGATGCCCATAGAGCCAGTCGGCCGCGACCCGCCAATGCACCTTGCGCAGGTGCACGACATAGCTCGCCAACCACATGCGCGCGTGATTGTGCAGGTAGCCGGTCGCGTACAGGCTGTGCACCGCCCTGTCGATGACCGGCACACCCGTGGCGGCTTCACGGATGTCCGTCGGCAGCTGCGAGGCGTATCGGGCATCGGGCAATACGCCTTCATGCAACGAGTCCATGATCCCCATGCCCCGATGGCCCCAGACATGGCGGAAGTACTCCCGCCAACCGAGCTCGAACACGAACTTGTGCTGCGCATCGAGCGGGTGACGAGCCGTCACACCAGCGAGCACCTCCGGCAGACTGACCAAGCCGTGCGTGATGTACGGCGACAGATAGGTGACGGCGCCCTCGATCGCGTTGCGGCTGCGGGCATAGTCTTCCGGACGGACCGCGTCGATGCGCGCCAGCGCAGCTTGGCGGGTCGGCGGAAAATCCATACGAGAGTCCTCGGGCAGGCCTTCGGGGAGACCGGACGGGGATCTTGGAGGATGGTGGCCGGGGTCGGAATCGAACCAACGACACGCGGATTTTCAATCCGCTGCTCTACCAACTGAGCTACCCGGCCTCGGGCAAGCAGAGACCCCGATCGGGGGGACGCAATTAGACTCGCGCGACGGCGGCGCGTCAAGCGGGTGGTCAGGCAAGCCGCTGAATAGACGCGGTTTTCCGCCGCTCGACCGCGGTCACTTAAGGCGCCACGGCCGCCGCTCCGGGCCGCCTCGGGTCAGCGGCGCCGAGGAAAAAGTCGCCCTCGATGGCGATCGACTGCGCGCTTCCCATCGTCTCGCTCTGGCGGAGCTTGTGGCCCTTGCGCCGCAGCAGCGCCAGCGTATCGGGATTGAAGTTCGGTTCGACCTCAAGCGCGCCCTCGCCTTGAGAGATACGCGGTTGGTGGGTCGCCTCGTCGATGTTCAACTTGAAGTCGATGACGTTCACCAGCACCTGCAGCACCGTGTTGATGATCCGGCCGCCACCGGGCGTGCCGACCGCGAGCCACGGCTTGTCACCACGGAACACGAGCGTCGGCATCATCGTGGACATCATCCGCTTGCCGGGTTGCATGGCATTCGGTGGCTCGGGTTCGCCGCGCTGTGCCGCGCGGAACGCCCGCTCATGGCTGAAGTTGTCCATCTGATTGTTGAGCAGAAATCCGCCGCCTTCGATGACGACGCCCGACCCGAAGTCGGACCCCAGCGTGTAAGTGACCGACACCAGATTGCCCTCACGGTCGGCGACGGAGTAGTGCGTGGTGCTCGGGCTCTCGAACGCAAAGGGATCGCCCGCGGTGACATCCCCGTCGGCGCTCGCTCGGCGCAGGCTGATGAGCTTCGCACGGCGGGCGGCATAGGCCTTCGAAGTCATGCCGTTCACCGGCACGGTCGCGAAGCCGGTGTCCCCCAGGTGCCGCACCCGGTCGCGATGGCCGAGGCGCATGGTCTCGGCGAGCAGGTGCAACGAGTCCGCGGATCCCGCGGCCATCTTGCCGACCTCGAAATTCTCGAGGATGTTGAGCATCAGGAGGAGCGCCGCGCCGCCGCTCGCCGGCGGCGGGGTGTAGACGGTGTGGCCGCGGTAAGTGCCGACCAACGGCTCGCGCTCGATGGCTCGGTACGCCGCGAGATCCTCGCGCGTGATGAGCCCCCCGTGGCGACGCATGTCCGCCTCGATGCGCGTGGCCACTTCCCCGGTGTAGAACGCATCGGCGCCCCCCGTGGCGACCTGGTCCAGCGTCCAAGCGAGATCCGGTTGGCGCAGGCGCTCTCCCGCTCGGTAGGCCGTGCCGTCGGCCTTGAAGAAAGCGGACTGCGCAGCGGCGCTGGCCTTCAAGCGTTCGCGCCCCCACCCGAAGACGAAGGCCTCGTCGGCGCTCAGCGCGACGCCATCGCGGGCGAGGGCCACCGCCGGCGCGACCAACGACGACCACGCGTTGCGGCCGTACTTCCCGTGCGCCATCCAAAGACCAGCCACGGTGCCGGGGACGGCGGCCGCCCGATAGCCGACCGAAGCGTCACGCAGTTCGCGCCCCTCAGCATCGACGAACATCCCAAGCTTCGCTGCGCCCGGCGCCACGCTGCGGAAATCGATGACGGTGACGCGCTTCTCCTCGGCGAGGTATACGGTCATGAAGCCGTCGCCGCCGATGTTGCCGGCGCGCGGCAACGTCACCGCGAGCGCGAACCCGACCGCGACGGCGGCATCGATGGCGTTGCCGCCCTCGGCAAGGACCCGGGCGCCGACCGCGCTGGCTGCCTCGTTCTGGCTGACCACCATGCCGTCGAGGTCGACCCGCGGCGAATGGATGCT
This sequence comes from Proteobacteria bacterium UBA964, assembly GCA_002292945.1. Taxonomy (GTDB): domain Bacteria; phylum Pseudomonadota; class Gammaproteobacteria; order Steroidobacterales; family Steroidobacteraceae; genus UBA964. The sequence continues at coordinate 28,397 of DBCG01000048.1, forward strand.
CGGATATTCGAGCAGCGACCGCTGCTGTGCCCGGGCTTCGGACGACGGCAAGAGGCCGAGGGCTACCACCACAGATGCGGCCAAGACAGACCGCAAGGATCCCAGAAAGAAGCTCTTCATCGCGTACTCACTCCCTACCGACACGGCGCGCTGCGGCGCTGCCGACGACCAACCACAACGCGCCTGCAAGCGCGTAATGCAGCGCTTGGGTCTTCGACAACAGTGTAGGCAGCGCGCCGCCCGTTGGCCAAGCGCCGGCGGCGATCGCGAAACCGGCGAACAGCAACAGTACGCCTGTGAGCGCTGCCGCTCGACTGCGGCCTCCACCGTGACGGAGGACCACCCACGCGATCGCAAGCACGCTCAGCAAAGGCGCGAGCTGCCCCCAGGCCTTGAAGCCCAGCAGCCACACCGCGATGCCGAAGCCACCGATCGGGAACGCGAGCCACCAGGCGCCGACCGCATGACGCGCGAGCGCACTGCCGGGGCTTGCGAAACTGAACGCCAGCAGCGGAAAGCCGGCCACGGCCGCCACCAGCGAAGCGAAACGGTGCGCACCACCGACCGCCGTGGCCAAGGGCTCCCATGATGAGAACCGCAACACGCCGAGAAGCGCGGCGATGCCGATGAGCAGGCAGGCGACGCCCATCCCGCCACGGCCGTCGGCGCGGCAGCGATGCGCGAGCACGGCACAGACGAGCGCGAGGACGAGGTCGGAGAACGCGTCCGGTGTCATCGCGGCGGCATCCGTCCGCTCAAGCAGGCGTATTCAAAGAAAAAGCAGCCAGGCGACCGGCAGCGCGACGATCCAGCGCGTCGCCTCGAGCCAGCGCCCCCAGCGCCGCCCCTCCATCAGCCCTGCAGGTGCCGCCAACGCGGCGACCATCCAGACCGCCGCGAGCACGCCTTGCCAAGCGTCCCAGCGCGGGAACAGGTAGAGGAAGGTGCAGGCGAGCAGCAGACTGACGACGAGCTGCGCGCCCACATAACGGGCGAGACCCGGCGACACGCTCACTTCGTGGCGCTGGAACGCCGCCGCATCGAACCCGGCAAGACCTTCGCCTTGCCAGCCGGAGGGCGGCGCGAACAACGCCTCGAGCTTCGCGGCGAGCCCACGGGCGGCGCGCAGATCGCGCCAGATGACGGTGTAGTAGTGCAGGTTGCCCCACAGCGGGTTCACGCTGCGCAGCGGCGTGCGCACGCCGTAGGTGATCGGGCCGTCACGCTCGTCGGCGAAGGTGCCGAACAGCCGGTCCCACACGACGAGGATGCCACCGTAGTTGCGGTCGATGCAGTAATCGTCCTGCCCGTGGTGCACGCGGTGATTGCTCGGGCTCACGAACACGCGGTCGAACCAACCGAGCCGACCGATGAGCTCGGTGTGCGTCCAGTATTGGTACAGCAGGTCGATGAGCGCTGCGGTCACCCACATCTCGGGCGGCACGCCCATCACCGCCATGGGCAGGTAGAACATCCAGTCGAAGACGAAGGTCGTAGAGGACTGGCGCAGCGCCGTCGACAGGTTGAAGTGCTCGCTGTTGTGGTGGGTGACATGACCCGCCCACATGATCCGCACCTCGTGGTTGGCACGGTGCTTCCAGTAGTAGAAAAAATCGTAGACGACCACCGCCGCGACCCAGGCGAGCGGGTTGGACTTGTCCCATTCCACGACCGCGAACTGCTGGTAGGCGAGGATGTAGAGGCCGACCGTCAGCAGCCGTGGAAAAGCGGCGGCGATGCGGCTCAGAAGACCGATCTGCAGACTGCCGACCGAATCGGCGAACTGGTAGATCGCGCGACTGCCACCCGCAGCATCGGCGATCCGGTTGCCGCGCAGCCGCCACGCCAACACCGCCTCCAATACGACGGTGGCCATGAAGATAGGGATCGCGTAGAGGATCGGGTTCATGTCGGAGCGACGAAACCTTCTGGCTTGGCCGCGCCTTCGCCGAACAAGAACTTCTCCATCTCGCCCTCGAGGAACTTGCGCGCCTTCGGTTCGATCGGCACCAAGCGGTTCTCGTTGATGAGCATCGTCTGGTGGGCGACCCAGCGTTGCCAGCCTTCTTTCGACACGCCCCGCCAGATACGCACGCCGAGATCGCCGGGATAAGGCAGCCGGTCGAGGCCGGGCGCTTCGCGCTTGAGCACCACGCACTGGACCATGCGGACGGGAACCTCGGCCATAGCCTGCCTCACTGTCGAAGATCCGAAGGATCGAGGGTCAAAGGAACGTGACGGTGAGCCCTTCGAGCAATTGCCTCACCGGAGCCGGCAGGCCGACCGCAGCAGGACCCTCGGCACCCTGAAGGTTATACCAGAGGCCCGCAGCAGGCTCCACGCTGGCCGGCGCACCGTCGAGCAGCAGCGGCATGATCTCGAGGTCGAAGTGGGTGAACGAATGCGGCACCGACGCGAGCGCCTGCGGCGTGCCGCGCCACGCGGGGAACTGGCTGCTCGCCCATGCTGTCGCGGCGCTCGCCGAGGCGAACTCGGGCGCGCACCAGAGTCCGCCCCAGATGCCGCGTTCCGGCCGGCGCTCGAGGAACACCGCACCCTGCTCATCCCGCACGAACAGCATCCAGCAGCGTCTCGATGGGCGTGCGTCACCACGCGCGCGCGGCTTCGGCGCCGGGATCTCGTGTTGGCGACCGCTGCGGTGCGCGCTGCAACCCTCGCTCAACGGACAGAGCGCGCAGGCGGGTCTGCGGCGGGTGCACAGGGTCGCGCCGAGGTCCATCACGGCCTGCGTATAGGTCGCGACACCGTCCGCGGGCGTAGCGGCCTCCGACAACGCCCACAACCGCTGCTCGACCGCACGCTCCGCGGCACTGCCCTCGACACCGAAGCAGCGCGCGAGCACGCGCTTGACGTTGCCGTCGAGGATCGGATGCCGCTCATCCCGGGACAAGGCGAGGATCGCACCGGCCGTGGAGCGGCCGATGCCGGGCAGCGCGATCACCTCGTCGAAACGGAACGGGAACTCACCGCCGTGCCGGTCGCGGATCTGTTGCGCCGCACGATGCAGGTTGCGCGCCCGCGCGTAGTAGCCGAGCCCGGTCCAAAGATGCAGCACCTCGTCGATGGGCGCCGCCGCGAGCGCTGCGATGTCCGGAAAGCGCAACATGAAGCGTTCGTAGTACGGGATGGCCGTCGCGACCTGCGTCTGCTGCAGCATGATCTCCGAGACCCACACCCGGTAAGGGCTGCGCGCTCGCTGCCACGGCAGATCGTGGCGACCGCTGCGCAGATGCCAAGCGATGAGCGCGGGACCAAGATGCGACGCCTCGGCGGGTTTCATGACGGGGATTGTATGATGCGCGCACCCCATCATCGCCGCTCACCGTCAGGAACCCCTTTGGACACCTTCACCGCCATCGCTCCCCACGCCTTGCGCACCAAGGCCTGGGTATTGCTGCTCGCCGCCACGCTCGCGTACGCCTCGCCGCTCGCGGCGCAGCCAGTCCTGCCGCAACCTGCACCTCCCACGCCGGCCCGCCCCCCTGCGACCGCGCTGCCCGTCGCCAATCCGGTCACCGAAGCGCTGCGCGAACGCATCGAGATCATCAACGCCGGTGGATCGGTGAGCGTTGATGGGGAACCGCTGTTCGCCTCGCGCACCTTGGGCAAGCTCTATTCGGAGAACGCGTACACCCCGCTATGGGACCGTGCGCGTCTCGTGTCGCTCATCGAGGTGCTGAAGGACATCGAGGACGATGGTCTTCGCCCGCAGGACTACCACCTCAAGCCGCTGCAAACGCTGATGCAGCGCAAGCCTTTGCCGCCCATCGACCAAGCGAAGCTCGATCTGCTGGCCACCGATGCGTATGCGCTCGTGCTCTACCACCTCTACTTCGGCAAGGTCGACCCGGTATCGCTCGATGCGAACTGGAACTTCAGTGGCCGTGACATCCGCGAGGTCGATGCGGTCACCTTCGTGCGTGACGCCATCGCCCGCAACCGCCTGCTCGCCAGCGTCGCCGCGGCGCGTCCCCAGCATCCGCTCTACAAGGCCGGCCGCGAGTCGCTCGCCGCCTATCGTAACCTTGCGGCGCTCGGCGGCTGGCCGACCATCCCTGAAGGTCCGGCCTTGAAGGTCGGCAACACCGATCCGCGGGTGCCGGTGCTGCGCCAACGCCTCACCATCACCGGCGATCTCGCCGCCGTCGCGAAGTCCCAGGCGGTACCGCCCGCCGTCGCGGCGACCGCGCCTGAACTGTTCGACACCACGCTCGAGGCCGCGCTGAAGCACGCGCAACACCGCCACCGCATGGACGCCGATGGGGTGCTCGGCCCCGGCACCACGCGTGCGCTCAACGTGCCGGCGAAACAGCGGGTCGACCAACTGCGGGTGAACCTCGAGCGCGCGCGACAGGTGTTGCACGAAATCAAGGATGACGGGGCGCTGGTGGTGGTCGACATCGCCGGCTTCGAGGTGCGCTATCTGGTCGATGGCCAGCGGCGATGGCGCACCCGCGCGGTGGTGGGTCAGCCGTTCCGTGAGACGCCGGTGTTCCGATCGACCATCGACAACATCGTCGTCAACCCGACCTGGACCGTACCGCCCGGCATCCTCACCAAGGACATCCTGCCCTCACTGCGGCGCAACGACCGCAGCATCCTCACGCGCAAGCGGCTGTCGGTGATCGATCGCAACGGCAACAAACTCAACCCGGCGGCCATCGACTTCAGCCGCTACTCCGCTTCGAACTTCCCGTTCATGCTGCGGCAGGATGCGGGTCCCGACAACGCCCTCGGCGTGGTCAAGATCAACTTCCCGAACCCGCACCTCGTCTATCTGCACGACACACCGAGCAAAACCCTGTTCAACGAGACCGTGCGCGCCTTCAGTTCGGGCTGTATCCGCACCGAGCGTCCGTTGGAGCTCGCCGAGATGCTGCTGGCCGACCCGGTCCGCTGGGACCGAGCGGCGCTCGATGCCGCCGTGGCAGCTGGCGACACCCGCACGCTGCGCCTCGCGAAGAAGGTGCCGGTGCTCATCATCTACTGGACCGCCGATCGCGACGACGACGGCAGCGTGGTGTTCAAGCCGGACCCGTATTCGCGGGACGCACGCGAACTCGCGGCGCTCGACGCTCCGTTCAGGCGCGGCAAGCGCCCGGCGTTCTAACCGCCCTGCAGTTCGCGCAGGTGGAATTTGAGGGTCGGTACGCCCGGCGAATCGAGGTGCAGATGGTTGCCCTCGAAGCGCACGGCGGTCGCCGCACCGAAGGCCTTGGTGAAGGCCGCCTCGAATTTCATGCGGCCCTCTTCGCAGGCCATGCGTGTGGTGACCGGTGCCTTGACGGCGATCCGTCCGGCCTCGGGCCCGAGCTCATACCCCGCCATCATGCGGTTGCATCCCGCGTGGCCGCTGACCCGACCCTCGACGAAAGTCAGGATCACGGGCTCGCCGTTGTCACCGTGCGGCACCGGCGTGCCCTCCCAATAGACGAGCTCCCAACGGTTCGCCTCGAGCCGACGGCCCGCCTCGGTGGCAGGGAGTGCGATCGCCGAAGTGGCGGCGACAGCGGCGGATCCCGGGGTCGTCCCACCGCCTTGCGCGGTGCAACCAGCGAGCGTGACCATCAGGGCGGCAAGAGCGGGCGACATGCGCATGACAACCTCTATGCTTTGCGGTCCAAAGAACGGGGCCTCGGCCGAGCCGAGGAACATGGTGGCATGAGGATACGACGGAAAAGGTCTAGAATCCCAGGACCATGACCGAATTTCATTTCACCGACATCTCGCGCGTCATCCAGTTGGTGCTCGCCCCGGCGTTTTTGTTGACCAGCATCGGCACCTTCCTGTCGATGCTGACGCAGCGCCTCGCGAGAGTGATCGATCGGGCGCGTGAGGTGTCTTTCAAGACCGACGAACCCGACGAGACGGCCGAGCTCACCGCGCTGCGCGACATGCTCGCGATCCGCGCGAAACTCATCCAGCGCGGCATCGTGCTGTGCACCATCGCAGCGATCATGATCTGCGGCCTGATCGGGATGATGTTCATCGATGCACTGCTCGACCGCTCGCTCGCTCGCGCCATCGCCATGGTGTTCGTCGCTGCGATGGTCACGATCATGACAGGGCTGATCTACTTCCTGCGCGAGGTCTTCATCGCGACGGCCTCGCTACGCAGCCGTCATATCCGCAGCGGCGACCCGAAAGTCCGCAACGCCGTCTAGGCGCGACGCCCGAGCCCAGAGGAGGACGACATGGTCGAGGAGATCGGACTCGCACACGGGCTGCTGCGATACCTGCACATCCTGCTGTTCGTGTATTGGCTGGGCGGTGATGCCGGGGTGTTCTACTCCAGCAAGTTCGTCACCGACACGACGCTCTCGCGCGAGGCGCGGCTCACGGCCTTCAAGATCTTCATCAACCTCGACATGCTGCCGCGATACTGTCTCGCGCTGACGCTCACGGTGGGCGGCGCACTCGCGCACTACATCGGCTACGAGCACCCGCAATGGCAGCTGCTCGCCATCCTCGCGCTCGGTCCGGTCTGGGTCTGGGTGGTGCACACCGTCCACACCAAAGAAGGCACGGAGTTCGGTCGCAGGCTCGCGACCTGGGACCGTCGCTTCCGCGTGTTCATGATCGCAGCGATCGTCGCCTCGGTCGCTTACCACTGGACGACGGGGCCGCTGCGGCCCTATCCATGGCTCGCCGCGAAACTGCTGATCTTCGCGTTCCTGATCTTCTGCGGCTTCATGATCCGGCTGAAGATCCCGCCGTTCATCGACGGCTTCCGTACGCTCGCCGCCAGCGGCCCGACGCCCGAGAGCGACCGCCAGATGACCGACGGGATGGCGGCCTGCCGCCCCTATGTACTGATCATCTGGGCGGGGGTGGCGATCTCGGCGCTGATCGGCGTGCTGAAGCCAGGTCAAGGGCCGATCGGCTGAGGGGGCGGAGCGGCCGCATGCCGCCAGCCGCTGCAGCGCTCAGGGCAGCAGCACCGTCGAGCCGGTGGTGCGACGGGCCTCGAGATCGCGGTGTGCATCCGCCGCGTCAGCGAGGGCGTAGCGCTGCCCGATACGCAGCTTCACCTTGCCCGAGGACACCATGCGGAACAGTTCGCGCGCCGCGGATTGAAGCTCTGCGGGCTTGGAGATGTAGGCGAACAACGTCGGCCGTGTCAGGAACAGCGAGCCACGCTTGGCGAGTTCGAGCGGCGAGATCGCAGGGGGCGGCCCGGAGGCGTTGCCGTAGGTCACCATCATGCCGAGCGGCGCCAGAGCGTCGAGCGAGTCCATGAAGGTGTCCTGGCCTACCGAGTCGTAGACCACGGCGACGCCCGCACCGCGCGTCAAGCGCCGCACTTCGGGCGCGAGCGGACCGCTGCCCGACAGCAGGACATGGCGGCAGCCGTGACGCTTGGCGAGCGCGGCTTTCTCCGCATTGCCCACCACCCCGATGACCCGCGCCCCGAGCGCCCGCGCCCATTGGCAAAGCAACAGACCGACACCGCCGGCTGCCGCATGCACGAGGATCCAGTCGTTGCGCCGGACCTTGTAGGTGCGGCGCAGCAAGTAGTGCGCCGTCAGGCCTTTGAGCATCAACGCGGCGGCCTGCTCGTCGCTGACCGCTCGCGGTACCTTGACGAGGCGGTCGGCCGCGACATTGCGCAGGTCTGCGTAGCTTCCCGGTTGGCCGAGCACATAGGCCACCCGGTCGCCGACCCGGAAGCCACGCACGCGACGCCCGACGGCCGCCACGGTGCCCGCCGCCTCGCGTCCGAGACCGCCGGGCAGCGGCATCGGGTACAGACCGGTCCGGTCGTAGACGTCGATGAAGTTGAGACCGATGGCCGTGTGGCGCACCGTGACTTCGCCCGCAGATGGCGGACCCGGAGCGAAATCTTCGAGGACCAGCGCCTCAGGGCCACCGGTCTGGTGCAGGCGGATGGCCTTCGGCATACGGGTCAGAGCGCCGATTCGTCGGTCTCGCCGGTGCGGATGCGGATGACCCGGTCGATGTCGGTGATGAAGATCTTGCCGTCGCCGACCTTGCCGGTCTTGGCGGCCTTCACGATGCCTTCCACTACTTGGTCGGCGAGGTCGGCTCGCACCGCGACCTCGATACGGGTCTTGGGGACGAAATCCACGACGTATTCCGCGCCGCGGTAGAGCTCGGTGTGACCGCGCTGACGGCCGAAGCCCTTGACCTCGGTGACGGTCATGCCGGAGACGCCGATATCGGACAGCGCGGCGCGCACGTCGTCGAGCTTGAAGGGCTTGATGATGGCAGTGATGAGTTTCATGGCGAGATTCTCCCGATGCAGGGTCCGTACGCGACGAATGGGATATTGCACCTTCTGTGCCACGCTGGCGACACTGAAAAGCAGGGGTTTGGCGTTGGCCGGACCCGCTCCCCGCACCATTATGGCGCAGTCGACCGCCGCGCGCGCCCGTCGATGGTGCGCCTCCGCTCGGTGGTGCCGGGCCGTGCCGCCGCCTATCATCCCGGCCCATGACGATGACGGATCTTCGCAATGTGGTGGTCGTGGGTGCCGGACAGGCCGCAGCGCAGTTCGTCGAGGCACTGCGGCGTCGCGGCTATGGCGGCGCGATCTCGGTCTTCGGCGAGGAGCCCTGGCTGCCCTACCAACGCCCCCCGCTCTCCAAGAAGTACTTGGCGGGCGGACTGCCGGTCGATCGCCTGCAGCTGCGCCAAGCGGCGTTCTACGCTGAACAGAAAGTCGATCTGCACCTTGGCCAGACCGTGACCCGTCTCGAGCGCAGCGCGCGGCAGGTCAGGCTGGCGGACGGCAGCGCACACCCTTACGACGCCCTGGTGCTTGCCACCGGCAGCCGCCCCCGCTCGCTGCCGCTGCCCGGCATCGACCTGGGCGCAGTCCATGTGCTTCGCAGCATCGCGGACGCCGACGCACTGCGGGCCGATGCGCTGCGCGCCTTGGATCGCCCGGCTGGAAGGGCGGTGATCTTGGGCGGCGGCTACGTCGGGCTCGAGGTCGCCGCAACCCTTCGGCAGCTCGGGCTCGAAGTCACGGTGCTCGAAGTCGCCGAACGGGTGATGAACCGCGTCGTCGCCGAACCGGTATCGCGCTGGTACGAGGCGGAGCATGCGCGCCGCGGCGTGGACATCCGACTTGGCGCGCGGCCGCTCGCCCTCGAGGGGGATGCCGAGGGACGGGTGCGTGCGGTCGTCACGGCGGCAGGTACGCTCCCGGCTGATGTGGTGGTCCTCGGCGTCGGCGTGCTGCCGAACGACGGCTTGGCGCAGGACGCCGGCCTGCCCTGCGACAACGGCATCCAGGTCGATGAACGCTGTCGCACCGCCGACCCGGCGATACACGCGATCGGCGACTGCACCAACCACCCGTCAGTGCATTACGGTGGACGCGTGCGGCTCGAATCGGTCGACAACGCCGTCGAGCAGGCCAACACCGCCGCCGCCGACCTGCTCGGCATCGAGGCGCGGCACGAGCGGGTGCCTTGGTTCTGGTCCGACCAGTACGAACACAAGCTGGTGATCGTGGGCCTCTCACAGGGCCACGATCAGGTGGTGCTGCGCGGTGACCCTGCGAGCGGCGCGTTCTCCTGCTGCTACCTGCGTGACGGCGAGCTGCTCGCCATCGACACCATCAACGTCGCCAAGGACCACCTCGCGGCCCGCAAGCTGATCCCGGCGCGGCTGCGACCGGACCCCTCGCGGCTCACCGATCCGTCCATCGCGCTCAAAGATTGCAACGTCCAACCCAAGGAATGAAGCCATGCATCGAGCTGTCCTGCGTCCCCTGCGCCATGCCGCCCTCGTGGCAATGGCGTCGATCCTGACCATGTCGACAGCAGCCACGGCAGCACCCTCGGCGGCGGAGCAGCCGGCGACACCCCGTCGCCTTGCGATCGCGATCCACGGCGGCGCCGGCGTGATCGCCCGCGAACAGTTGGGCGCGGATGGCGGCGCAGCCTATCGCCAAGGGCTCGAAGCGGCGCTCGACGCCGGCTACGCCGTGCTCGAGGCGGGAGGCAGCAGCCTGGATGCCGTGACCACCGCGGTGCGGCTCCTGGAGGACAACCCGCTCTTCAACGCGGGCCGCGGCGCGGTGCTGGCCCACGATGGCCGCGCCTATCTCGATGCCTCGATCATGTCCGGCAAAGATCTCTCCGCCGGCGCGGTCACCGGCGTCACCACGGTGCGCCATCCCATCGATCTCGCGCGACGCGTCATGGAGGATTCGCCCCACGTGATGCTCTCAGGCGAGGGCGCTGAAGAGTTCGCAGGCCTCAAGGGTCTCGAGCGCGTACCGAACGACTGGTTCATCACCCCGACACGCCGGCAACAGCTCGATCGCGTGCTGCAAGGCCGCAGCGCGCCCCGCAACGAGCTGCAGGGGCTCGGGACGGTGGGCGCCGTCGCGGTGGATGCCCGGGGCGATGTCGCCGCTGCGACCTCCACCGGCGGGATGACCAACAAGCGCTGGGGCCGCATCGGCGATGCGCCGATCATCGGCGCCGGCACCTACGCCAACAATGCGAGCTGCGCCGTCTCCGCCACCGGCCACGGCGAGTACTTCATACGCTCGGTCGTCGCCTACGACATCTGTGCGCTGGTCGAGTACAGAGGCTGGTCGCTCGAGCGCGCCGCGAAAGAGGTCGTGCAGGGCAAGCTCGTGCAGCGCGGCGGCGAGGGCGGCATCATCGCGGTCGACCCGCAAGGCAATCTCGTGCTGGAGTTCAACAGCCCCGGCATGTTCCGCGGCCTGCGCGACTCGAGCGGACGCCGCATGGTGGGGATCTACGAGGATTGACGCTCAGGCGAGGTAAGCGTCGAGGTACGCGTCGAGATCTTCTTGCGGCGCTCGCTCCAAGGCCTCGGCCTTGGACAAGGATTCGGTCGTATCGGCGGCGAACTCGGCAGCCCGCGCCGCATCGAGCGCCGGCAGATCCGTCATTTGGGTCTTGTGCGCGGCTGAGGTGCGCAACGCCAGATCGAAGAACGACTCACCCGAGCTGCGCAGCGTGGCGATCAGCCCTGCCGAGGGTGTGACGGCGGGATCGTCGAGTTTGGCGGTCTGCGCTGCCAACGCCGCGGCATGCGGCCGCTGCGGATTCCCCGCATCGAGGAGTTCGCAGATCCCCTGCATCTGGTCGAGGATCTCCCGCGCCCAGTCCTGCATCGGCACTTCGCGGCCATCTCGTCGCAGAAGAAGCCCGGGTTCGCGTCCACGCCGCGCGACGGTGACATGGTTGCCATCGAGCACGCCCTGCTCGGCGGCATCGATCAGCGGACTTTCGCGCATCAGGCAGAACGCCATGAACGCTTCGAGGAAGCGCAGCGTACCCTCCTCGACGCCCACCGGATCGAAGGCATCGACATCGAGCGAGCGCACCTCGACATACTCGACGCCACCGCGCAGCAGCGCCTTGGTGGGGCGCTCGCCGGAGCGCGCCACCCGCTTGGGGCGGATGAAGGCGTAGTACTCGTTCTCGATCTGCAGCAAGTTGGCGTTGAGTTGACGGTATACGCCATCGACCTTCACGCCGAGCCGCTGGTACTCGGGGTGCGGCGTGCTGATGGCGCGCGTCAGGTCGCGCACATAATCCTGCAGGCTGTTCACCGAGACCTCGACGCCCGACTGGTTGCGGTTGCGGTAACCGAGATCGCTCATGCGCAGCGAGGTCGCATGGGGTTCCCACGCGGTGCCACGGCCGAACTCCGGCAGCATTTCGCCGCGCGCCCGTAGGAAGGATTTGCAGACCGCCGGCGAGACGCCGAACAGATAAAGCACGATCCAGCCGTGCCTGCGGTAGTTGCGCAAGAGGTCGAAGTAGCTCGCCGAGACGAAATCCGCACCGGAATCGCGCGACTCGCGGATCGTCGCCCAACCCTCCCATAGGCGCTCCGGGAAGGAGTAGTTGAAGTGCACGCCGGAGATCGCCTGCATGACGCGTCCGTACCGCATCCCCAGCCCTTCGCGGTAGATGGTCTTCATGCGCCCGATGTTGGAGGGTCCGTACTGTGCGATCGGGATGCTGGCGTCGCCCTCGACCACGCAGGGCATGCTGGCGGCCCACAGCAGCTCGTCATCGAGCCGCTGATAGACGGACTGGTGCAGGTCGCGCAGATAACGCAGCAGTTCAGGGTTGCTGCGGAAGGTCGGCGTGACGAGCTCGAGCAATGCCTCGGAGTAATCGGTGGTGATGTGCGCGTGGGTGAGCGCGGCGCCGAGCGCAGCGGGATGCGGCGTCGCCGAGATATGGCCCTGCGGCGTGACCCGCAGCGATTCCTTCTCGACGCCCCGCTGCCCGCCCTGCAGGGCGCGCACTTCCCCGGCGTTCACGAAAGCCGCGAGGCGGCGCTCGAAGGCACGGTCGATGCGGGTCGTGGGCATGGGGTGTGGGATGGTGAGGGATACGCCGGCCGGAGCCGACGGCATCCGTCACCAGGCGATGCGCCCGCTGAGCACGTCACGGGCCATGCGCAGATCTCCGCGCAGGCTGTAGAGCGGGTTCTTGAAGGTTGCGGGCGTGTTCTTCTCGAAGAAGTAATGGCCGATCCAAGCGAAACCGTAGCCGAGCAGCAAGCCGGTGAGCAGCAACCGCGGCTGCAGCAGGATGATCGCGCCGGCGAACTGGGTCAGCGCCAACAGCGTGCCGATCACATGCAAGCGGCGCGAGGTGCGGTTGGCGTGTTCGCCGAGGTAGAACGGGTAGAACTCGTCGAAGCTGGCGAAGGCCATGCCGGAGCCTCCAGGTGATTCGGGGCGGACGCAGGACGGGGTCGCATCTTGCCCCCGAGCGGCTTCGCGGCGCAACCGCGCCGGGGCAGCGTGTCTTCCCGCCAGCCAGCGTTTACTCTTACGGGACTTGCCCGAGCATGAACCCGTGGAGGGAGAGACCATGACCCGTCGACACCACGCCGATCGGCGCACCCTTGCCGCCTGTGGCGCCAGCCTTGCGCTGCTGCTCGCAGCCTGTACGCCGACCACCGCGGTCAAGCGCCCCGACCGACCCGATGCCGCGACGGCGGCGGCCAAGCCCGCCACCGGCGAGGCCACGAAGACGGCACCCTTCCCCTCGACCTATCGGGCACCGAGCTCCCCGGAGGTGCTCATCAGCGGCGCCACGGTGCTCACCGGCACCGGCGAGCGGCTCGACGGCGCCGATGTACTGCTGCGCGACGGCAAAGTCGCGGCGGTCGGGCGTGGGCTCGCCGCAGCCCCGGGCACGCGCGTCATCGACGGCCGCGGCAAATGGGTGACGCCCGGCGTCATCGACATCCACTCGCACCTCGGCGTCTATCCCTCGCCGGGTGTCGATGCGCACTCGGACGGCAACGAGGCCACCGCGCCCAACACCGCCAACGTCTGGGCGGAGCACTCGGTGTGGCCGCAGGACCCGGGCTTCGAGGCCGCGCTCGAGGGCGGTGTCACCACACTGCACGTGCTGCCCGGTTCGGCGAACCTGTTCGGCGGCCGCTCGGTGACGCTCAAGAACGTGCCGGCGGTCACCTACCAGGCCATGAAGTTCCCGGACGCGCCGCATGGCCTCAAGATGGCCTGCGGCGAGAACCCGAAGCGCGTCTACGGCAACCGCCGCACGCTGCCCTCGACCCGCATGGGCAATGTGGCGTCGTGGCGCCAGAGCTGGTCCGAAGCCGTCGAGTACCAGCGCGACTGGTCGCAGTACGAGGCGCGCCGCGCGTCGGGCGCCAAGGACCTGCGTGCACCCAAGCGCGACCTACGCATGGAGACGATGGCAGCCGTGCTGCGCGGCGAGATCCTGGTGCAGAACCACTGCTACCGCGCCGATGAGATGGCGATCGTGCTCGATATGGCCAAAGAATTCGGCTACAAGGTCTCGACCTTCCACCACGCCACCGAGGCCTACAAGATCGCCGACCTGCTCGCCGAGCAGAGCGTGTGCGCGGCGGTCTGGGCCGACTGGTGGGGCTTCAAGATGGAGTCCTATGACGCCATCCCCGAGAACATGGTCATCGTCGATGCCGCCAAGGGCGGCTGCGCCATCGTGCACTCCGACTCCGACGAGGGCATCCAGCGCCTGAACCAAGAGGCTGGCAAGGGCATCGCGTCGGCAGCGCGAGCCGGCATCGCCATCGCGCCGGAGCACGCCATCCGCTGGATCACGCAGAATCCCGCGCGCGCGCTCGGCATCGCCGAGAAGACCGGCACGCTCGAGGTCGGCAAGGCCGCCGATGTCGTGGTCTGGAACGGCAGTCCGTTCAGCTCTTACGCGCTCACCGAACAGGTGTTCATCGACGGCGCCATGCGCTTCGACCGCGGGGCGCGGCGACCGCTGCCCGAATCCGACTTCATGCTCGGCCAGCCGGCCGCTCCGGGGGTGTCGCAATGATCCGCTCGCAGTCCACCGCGGTTGTCATCGCGGCACTCGCCACGCTCGCGACCCTGGTCGCACCGGTAACGCAGGCCGACGAGGCATTGCTGATCCGTAACGCCACGGTACATACGGGCGTCACCGGCGCTGCACCGCAGGCCGCCACCGACGTGCTCGTACAAGGCGGCAAGATCACCGCCCTCGGCAAGGGTCTCGCCGCGCCGGCGGGCGCCCGCATCGTCGACGCCGCAGGTCGCCCGGTCACCCCCGGCATCTTCGGCGGTCTCACGCGCATCGGCCTCGAGGAGATCGGCCTCGACAGCGGCAACGGCGACCACTCGCAGCGCCTCGGACAGATGCGCCCCGAGTTCGATGTGACGCAGGCCTGGAACCCCGACGCGCAGTCGCTGGTGGTGCACCGCATGAACGGCGTCACCTTCACCGTCCTGACGCCCGGCTCCGCGGCGGGGGGCAGCATCGTCGCGGGTCAGGGCGCCCCGGC
>DBCG01000048.1:43240-45468 GCA_002292945.1 Proteobacteria bacterium UBA964
CCCGGCGAGCCTCGCCGGCCGCGAGGCGCTCGCGCCGCGTGCGATGTTCATCGACTTGGGCGGTGACGCCAACGACCTCTCGGGCGGCAGCCGCGCGGCGCAGTTCATGTTGCTGCGGCAGGCGCTGGTTGAGGCGCGAGCGCCGAACCTCGTGATGGTGCACGACGAGCGGCTGCTGTCGCCTTCGGGCCGGCAGGTGCTGCTCGAGTTCCTGAAGGGGGGCGGCGTGTTCGTGTTCGATGTCGACCGCGCGGTCGACATCCGGCGCACCATCGAGTTCGCCCAGCAGGAGAAGATGCGCGTGGCGATCCGCGGCGGCGCCGAGGCCTGGCGCGTGGCACCGCAGCTCGCGGCCGCCCGCATCCCGGTGATGATCGATCCGCTCGAGAACCTGCCCTCGAGCTTCGATGCCGTCGGCGCGACGATGTACAACGCCGCGCGACTGCACGCCGCGGGTGTGACGGTGGTCATCTCGATGCGCAGCCCCGACATCGACGACGCCGGCAAGACGCGTCAGGCGGCGGGCAACGCGGTCGCGCACGGCCTGCCGTGGGCGGCGGGCTTGGCGGCCATCACGCGCGTGCCCGCCGAGATCTTCGGCGTCGGCGACCGCTTCGGCACGCTCGCGCCCGGCCGCACCGCCGACCTCGTGCTGTGGTCGGGAGACCCGCTCGAGGTCAGCAGCGTCGCCGACCTCGTGTTGGCCGATGGCCAGGTGCAGTCCGGCGTATCGCGTCATACGCTGCTACGCGATCGTTACCTCGAACGCGTGCGGCGCGGCGAAGCGCGCTGAGGCGAAGGGAGATACGCGAAGATGCTCGTCGGCAACGCAGTCCGTCCGGTCGCCCTCGTCGGCGGCACCCGCATCCCCTTCGCGCGCGCGCATGGCGCGTACGCGGCGCAGAGCAACCAGTCGATGCTGACCGCCGCGCTGCGCGGTCTCGTCGAGCGCCATCGACTGCAGGGCGTGCGGCTCGGTGAGGTGGCTGCAGGCGCCGTCATCAAACACTCGCGCGACTTCAACCTCGCACGCGAGTGCGTGCTCGATGCAGGGCTCGACCCGCAGACGCCGGCCTTCGATCTGCAACGCGCCTGCGGCACCAGCCTCGAGGCCGCGATCGCCATCGCCAACAAGATCGCGCTCGGCCAGATCGATGCCGGCATCGCCGCAGGCGTCGATACGGTGAGCGACGCGCCGGTCGTCTATACGCGCGAGTACCAGCAGCTGCTGCTGCGGGCGCACCGCGCGCGCGACACTTGGGGGCGCATCAAACCGTTCTTCGGGCTGCGCCCCAGGCACTTCAAGCCGCAGGTGCCGGACGCCGGCGAGCGGCGCACGGGGCTCTCGATGGGCGAGAGCTGCGAACTGATGGCCAAGCGTTGGAGCATCCCGCGTGCCGCGCAAGACCAACTCGCCTGCGACAGCCATCGACGCGCCGCGGAGGCGTGGCAGGACGGATTCTTCGATGACCTGGTGGTGCCCTTCGCGGGGCTCGAGCGCGACGACAACATCCGCGCCGACACCTCGGTCGAGAAGCTCGCGACCTTGCGCACGGCCTTCGACCGCTCGACCGCCGGTACCCTCACCGCCGGCAACAGCACGCCTCTGACCGACGGCGCGGCTGCCGTGCTGCTCGCGAGCGAGGACTGGGCTCGCGCGCGGGGCATGCCCGTGCTCGCGCGCCTGACCTTCGGCAAGGCTTGGGCGGTCGACTTCGTAGGCGGCCACGAGGGGCTCTTGATGGCGCCGGCCTATGCGGTGTCCGCGATGCTGCGCGATGCGGGCCTGACGCTGCAGGACTTCGACTACTACGAGATCCACGAGGCGTTCGCGGCGCAGGTGCTCTGCACCCTCGCCGCCTGGGAGTCGCCCGAGTTCTGCCGTGAGCGGCTCGGCCTCGATGCGCCCCTCGGGGCCATCGACCGTGCCAAGCTCAACGTGAAGGGCAGCAGCATCGCCGTCGGACATCCGTTCGCTGCGACCGGCGCGCGCGTGTTGTCGACGCTCGCAAAACTGCTCGCACAGGATGCGACCGCGCGGCGGGGCCTGATCTCGGTGTGCACCGCCGGCGGGATGGGCGTGACGGCGATCGTCGAGCGGGCCTAGCGCGTCCCCGAGCTGCCGAAGCCACCGGCGCCGCGCGCGGTGGCGCTGAAGTCGTCCACGATCTCGAAGGCCACCTGCACCACCGGCACCACGACGAGCTGCGCGATGCGCTCGCCGGGCT
>DBCG01000048.1:45578-45793 GCA_002292945.1 Proteobacteria bacterium UBA964
AGACCCGAGCGCGGAAGGATCACCGCTGCGAGACCCGGATCCTCGATCCAGATGGAGAGCCCCGTCGGCAGGAGCTCTGCGCGGCCGGGCGCGAGCTCGAGCGGCGCATCGAGGCAGGCGCGCAGGTCGAGCCCCGCGGAGCCGTCGGTGGCGTAGGCCGGGAGCGGGAATTCCGTACCGAGGCGCGGGTCGAGCAGACGGACCTTGAGCGGGCG
>DBCG01000048.1:45895-46258 GCA_002292945.1 Proteobacteria bacterium UBA964
GGTGACGGCGACGATGCTGTCGGCATGCCGGACCTGCAGACCACCCATCCAAACCCTGTCGCCGCGCGCTCCATCCGCCATTGGCCGGCGTCCGAGCGCCCGCGCGAAAAGCTGCTCCAACGCGGTGCGGCGGCGCTGTCGGATGCAGAGCTGCTCGCGCTGCTCTTCGGCACCGGTCTGCGCGGTGTCGGCGCCCTCGATCTCGCGCGCCAGCTCCTCAACGATTTCGGCTCGCTGCGGGGGCTGCTCGCCGCCGACCGGGACCGCATACTCGCCGCTGCGGGCCTCGGCCCCGCGCGGGTCGCCCTGCTGCAGGGGGCGCTCGAGCTCGCGCGGCGGCACTACGGCGCGGCGCTGCGCCCC
>DBCG01000114.1 GCA_002292945.1 Proteobacteria bacterium UBA964
GACCGGACGGAAATGCTAAACTGGGGTGACACGCTGAACTTGAGCCCCGCCGAGCCGAAGATGTCACCCTCGCCCTCTCACCACGCCCCCTTGCTGATCCTGTTCGCGGCGCTCGCCTTGGGCGGCTGCGCCACCGTGCCGACGCAGGCGACGCCTGACCCGCGCGACCCGCTCGAGCGTTTGAACCGCAGCACCTACGCCTTCAACGACGGGCTCGACCGCGCGATCGTCAAGCCGCTCGCCCGCGGCTACCGCAAAGTCACCCCCCAGTTCGTGCAGACCGGCGTCAGCAATTTCTTCAGCAACGCCGAGTATCCGGTGACCCTGGCCAACAACCTGCTGCAGGGCAAATTCACCGCGGCCGCCTCCGACACCGCGCGCTTCGTGCTCAACACCACCTTCGGGCTCGGTGGTCTGCTCGACCCGGCGACCGCCTCGGGCCTCGACCGCAACGACGAGGACTTCGGGCAGACCCTGGGGCGATGGGGTGTCCCGCCGGGGCCGTACATCGTGGTGCCGTTCGTCGGGCCGTATACCCTGCGCGATGGGATCGGCAGTTTCGCCGACGATTTCACCGAGCCCCGCGCCTACCTCGAGGACGACAGCACCCGCTGGACGCTCTGGGCCGCCGACAAGTTCGATCGCCGGGTCCGCCTGCTCGACGCCGATGCGCTGCTCGAGCGCACGGGCGACCCCTACGCGTTCGTGCGATCGGCGTATCTTCAGCGGCGGGAATATTTGGTTCGGGACGGCGATGTGCCGCTCGAGGACGACACCTTACTGGAGGATCTCGAGGATCCGGAAGATCCGGAAGATCCGACGGACGACGCCGGTTCGTCGGAGATCAGCCCTCGCTGAGCAGCAGCGTCTCGACCTCGCTCATCTCGGCGAGGCGCATCAAGCGGTCGGGAAAGCCGCTGAACCTCAGCGCCACGCCGCGCTGTGCCGCGATGGCACACCACTCGATCAACACGGCCAAGCCTGCGCTGTCGGAATCGCCGAGGGCGCTGCAGTCGATCGCCAACGGACCCGCGGGCGCCGCCGCGATGGCGCCGAGCCCTGCGGCATAGGCCTGCGGGGCGGTCGCGAAGGTCAGATCGCCCTGCAGCGAGAGCCGTGACCCCTCGCCGTGGCGCAAGGAGAAATCGCTCACCCCCGCGACCCGGTGCTGGCGCCGCGACGGTTCTGCGCCTCGAGACGCTGGATGACGGCCTCGAGCCCCTTCTGGTCGATCTCGGAGCCGAAGTCCTCGCGGAAGCTCTTCACATAGCTGATGCCCTCGATGACGACATCCCAGGCCTTCCAGCCCGCATCGACTTTGCGCATCGAGTAGTTGACGGGGATCTTGCTGCCGTTGCTGCGCTTGACCTCGGTGCGCACCACGGCCGAGGTGGCATCGGGTGCCACGGTGGAGGGCAATACTCGGATGCGATCGCCGGTGAACTCGACCAAGGCATCGCCGTAGTTGGACATCAGCGACCCGTAGAAACCGTCGATGAAACGTTGGCGTTGCTCTGGGGTCGCGGTGCGCCAGTGCTTGCCGAGCACGAGACGGGCGGCGTGATCGACATCGAAATACGGCAACAAGAAACGCTCGACCAGGGCCTCGAGCTTGCGCGGGTCTTTGCGGAACTCGGCACGGCGCGCGTCGAGCTCGCCGAGCATGGCGTTGGCTGCGCTCTCGATGAGCTGGGTCGGGCCGCTGGTGTCGACCACCGCGGCAGCGGGCGCGCGGGACGCGGCCTGCGCCTGCAGGGGCGCCGGCTGCAGCGCAAGCGATGCCGCACCGAGGATGGCGGCGGCGAGGACGGTGCGGCGGAGGCGCGAGAGGACAGGACTCATCACGGATTTTCCTCGGTGGAAGTTTCGGGGGTGGTCGTCGTGCCGCCCTTGTCGGCGAAGTTGGCGAAGAATTTGTTGACGAGGGACTCGAGCACGATCGCCGATTGCGTGAACTCGATACGACCGCCGTCGGCCAGGAAAGTTTCCGAACCGCCGGCGCCGAGCCCGACATACTTCCCGCCGAGCAAGCCCGCGGTCTGGATGCTCGCATCGCTGTCGTCGGGGATGCGGTTGTACTGCGACTCGATCCGCAGCGTGACCTCTGCGCGATAGTCCGCCGCATCGAAGGCGATCGCTTCGACCCGACCGACGCGGACGCCCGACATGCTGACCGGCGAGCCTGGCTTGAGGTCGCCGACATTGTCGAACTTGGCGAGGACTTTGTAGCCGTCGGCCTTGCCGAAGGTCATGCCGCTGCCCGGTAACTGCGTGGTGAGGAAGATCAGCGCAGCGAAGCCGAGCAGCACGAACAGACCCGTGCCGATCTCGAGCGAGCGATTGGATTTCATGGAGTCACCATCGTAAGTGTTACCGGCGTGGGTTTACCGGCCGAGGAAAGCGGCCGTGAGGATGTAGTCGATGAGGAGCGTGAGCACCGAGGAGATCACCACCGTGCGCGTGGTGGCGAGGCCGACGCCCGCAGCGGTCGGGGTGGCGTGATAGCCCTCATAGACCGCGACGAGGCTGCAGGCGAAGCCGAAGCAGACGCTCTTGACGATGCCCTCGTTGACATCACCGAGCTCGACGGCGCCTTGCATCTGCGACCAGAACGCACCGGTGTCGACGCCCATCAGCTGCACGCCGATGAGTTGCGCGCCGAAGATGCCGATGACGTTGAACACCGCCACCAGCAGCGGCATCGCGACGATGCCCCCTAAGAAACGCGGCGCGATGACCTTGCGCAAGGGGTCGACGGCCATCATCTCCATGGCGGTGAGCTGGTCGGTGGCGCGCATCAGACCGATCTCGGAGGCGAGCGCCGTTCCGGCGCGACCGGCGAAGAGCAGCGCCGTCACCACCGGGCCGAGTTCTTTCAGCAAGCCGAGCGCCGCGGCGACGCCGAGCGCGTCCTCTGAACCGAAACGCTGCAGCAGATCGAAGCCCTGCAGACCGAGCACCATGCCGACGAAGAGCCCGCAGAGCATGATGATCACGAGCGAGCGGGCGCCGCAGTTGTAGATCTGGTGGATCACCGCGCGCGGTTCCGTGAACACGACGCCCGTCTGGCGCAGCAATCGCAGGAGGAAGATCGCGACCCGACCGATGTTGCGCAGCGCTGACTCGATCATGGTCGCCGCCCCTGACCCTTGCCGAGCAGTGCCGCGTGGTAGTCCCCGGCCGGATAGTGGAACGGCACGGGCCCGTCGGCCTCGCCGCTCATGAACTGACGCACCTCGGCGATTGGGCTCGCCGCAAGTTCGGCGGGCGTGCCCTCGGCGACGACCTTGCCGCCGGAGAGCAGATAGCTGTGGTGCGAGATCGTCGCGAGCTCGCGCACATCGTGCGAGACGACGATGCTGGTGATGCCGAGCGCATCGTTGAGTTCTCGGATCAGCCGCACGATCACGCCCATCGAGACCGGGTCGAGACCGACGAAGGGTTCGTCGTAGATCAGCAGTTCCGGGTCCATGACGATCGCGCGGGCCAAGGCCACCCGGCGCGCCATGCCGCCCGACAGCTGCGTGGGCATCAGGTCGGCGGCACCGCGCAAGCCCACGGCATGCAGCTTGGTCAACACCAACTGCCGAAGCACCGGCTCAGGCAGGCGCGCATGCTCGCGGACCGGGAACGCCACGTTCTCGAAGACCGAGAGGTCGGTGAGCAGCGCGCCGTTCTGGAACAGCATGCCCATCCGGCGGCGCAGACCGTAGAGCCCCCGGGTGTCGAGGCCGGCGACCTCTTGCCCGAAGACCGCCACGCTGCCTTGGTCGGGGGCCACCTGCCCGGTGATGAGCCGCAGCAAGGTCGTCTTGCCGGTGCCGCTCGG
Organism: Proteobacteria bacterium UBA964; assembly: GCA_002292945.1. GTDB lineage: Bacteria > Pseudomonadota > Gammaproteobacteria > Steroidobacterales > Steroidobacteraceae > UBA964. The sequence continues at coordinate 3,830 of DBCG01000114.1, forward strand.
CCCCATCACCGCGGTGATGCGGCCCCGGCGCGCCTCGAGGTCGACCCCCGCGAAGATCTCGCGTGCGTCGACCCGGTAGTGCAGTCCACGGACCTGCACCACGGCATCGCGACTTCGATCGGGGGTGTCCTCGTCGGGCATCCTCAGGCGGCCCCGGATTCCATGTCGGCGGTGTAGCCGCCCTTGGCGGCGAGACCGTTCAGGCGCGCCCGGCGCATGAACTCGCGCTGACCCGCCTCGAAGTTCGCGGGCTTACCGCCCCAGGCCTTCAGTGCGGAGTCCTGCAAGGCGCGGCCGTAGCTGAAGGTCAGCGCCCAAGGCAAAGGCTGGCGGTTCATGAGCGACAGGTGCAGCGTCGCCTCGGTGGTGCTCTGGCCCCCGCTCAGGAAGGCGATGCCGGGCACCGCCGGGGACACCCAGCGCCGCAGACAACGCACCGTCGCCTCGGCGACCTGCTCGGGCGTCGCGCGGGCGGCGTTCTTCTTGCCGGAGATGACCATGTTGGGCTTGAGCACGATGCCCTCGAGGTGCACACGATGCGCGGCGAGCGCACGGAAGGTCTCGCAGAGCACCTCGTCGGTGACCGCCTCGCAGGTCTCGAGGGAATGCGCGCCGTCCATGAGCACTTCGGGCTCGACGATCGGCACGATGCCCTGCTCTTGGCAGAGCGCGGCATATCGCGCCAAGGCATGCGCGTTGGCCTCGATGCAGAAGCGGGTGGGATAGCCCGCGCCGATGTCGATGACCGCGCGCCACTTGGCGAAACGGGCGCCGAGACCGTGGTATTCCTTGAGCCGCTCGCGCAGGCCGTCGAGACCCTCGGTGACGGTCTCGTTCGGGAAATTGGCGAGGGGCTTCGCGCCCTGGTCGACCTTGATGCCGGGGAAGATGCCGAGCGATGCGAGGTGCTGCGGGAACGGCACGCCGGCGCGGGTCTTCTGGCGCAGCGTCTCGTCGTACATGATCACGCCGCTGATGGCCTCGTTGATGCCGGGGGCCGCGAGCAGCATCTCGCGGTAGAGCTGGCGGTTCGTTTCGGTCGATTCGAACGCGATGGCATCGAAACGCTTCTTGATGGTGCCGGTGCTTTCGTCGGCAGCGAGGATCCCCTTGCCGGGGGCGACCATACCGCGCGCGATGCGCTCAAGTTCCGAGTGGTTCATCTGCCATCTGCTCCTGTAAGGGGGGTCCGGAGAGTCGTGACCCTGTCAGCCCAATATTTTAGCAAATGCGCCCTCCCCCCCGGCGCCCACAACGCCCGGAAATCGACCGCCACGGGATGCATCAGGCCACAATCTGTACTAAAATGGTCCTATATCGTTCGCCGAGGCCGACCGCCGTGATCCGGATCAGCAAGATGACCGACTACGCCACGGTGCTACTGGCCGAATTGGCGCGGGCACCCTCCGGGTCGCTGCTCAGCACCGCCGACCTCGCGCAGCGCACCCGGATCGCGGCACCGACCGTCAGCAAGGTCCTGAAGTCGCTGCAACGCGCCGGCCTCGTCCGTTCGGTGCGTGGCTTGCGCGGCGGCTACGCCCTCGCCCGACCGGCCATCGGGATCTCCGCAGCGGCCATCCTCGATGCACTCGAAGGCCCGGTGGCCGTCACAGACTGCTCGGTCGGTCGCGGCCATTGCGAGATCGAGACCACCTGCGGCGTCGGACGCGCGTGGCAGCGGGTGAATCTCGCGCTGCGCCGCTCGCTGTACGAGGTCTCGCTCTTGCAATTGGCAGGACTCGATGAGACCGAACTGCGGCTCAACGCCCTCGAGCGCGAACTGCGCCCCGCCGTCGGTGGCCGCGCCGCCGCCGCACTCACCCGATGAAGAGCACGACCATGAGCAACGACGCCCAACTCGAGGAACTCGTCAGCCGCGGCTACCAGCACGGCTTCGTCACCGACATCGAATCGGACAGCCTGCCGCCCGGCCTCGATGAGGATGTGGTGCGCGCGATCTCGCGTATCAAGGGTGAACCCTCGTTCCTCACCGAATGGCGCCTGAAGGCCTTCCGACACTGGCTCACGATGCAAGAGCCGACCTGGGCGCATGTGCGCGTGCAACCGATCGACTACCAAGCGATCTCCTATTATTCGGCGCCCAAGCAGAAGACCGACGGCCCGAAAAGCCTCGAAGAGGTCGACCCCAAGCTGCTTGAGACCTACGCCAAGCTCGGCGTGCCGCTGCACGAGCGCGCGCGGCTCGCCGGGGTCGCGGTCGATGCCGTGTTCGACAGCGTCTCGGTCGCCACCACCTTCAAAGACCGGCTCCACAAGGCGGGGGTCGTGTTCTGCCCCTTCTCCGAGGCCGTGCACTCGCACCCGGAGCTGCTCGAGCGCTATCTCGGATCCGTGGTCCCGCACGCCGACAACTTCTATGCCTGCCTCAACTCGGCGGTGTTCTCGGACGGCTCGTTCGTCTACATCCCGAAAGGGGTCCGCTGCCCGATGGAGCTTTCGACCTACTTCCGGATCAACGCCGCCAAGACCGGGCAGTTCGAGCGCACGCTCATCATCGCCGACGAAGGCAGCCATGTGAGCTACCTCGAAGGTTGCACCGCGCCGATGCGCGACGAGAACCAGCTGCACGCCGCGGTGGTCGAGCTCGTCGCCGAGCACGACGCGCAGATCAAGTACTCGACGGTGCAGAACTGGTACCCGGGCGACGAGAACGGCGTCGGCGGTATCTATAACTTCGTCACCAAGCGCGGTGACTGCCGCGGCCGCAACTCGCGCATCTCCTGGACCCAGGTCGAGACCGGCTCCGCGATCACCTGGAAGTACCCGAGCTGTGTGCTGCGCGGGGACAACTCGGTCGGCGAGTTCTACTCGGTGGCGCTCGCCAACCACTGCCAGCAGGCCGACACCGGCACCAAGATGATCCACATCGGGGCCAACACCCGCAGCACGATCGTCTCGAAGGGCATCTCGGCGGGTCGCGGCCAGAACACCTACCGCGGCCTCGTCAAGATCCTGCCGACGGCGCACGGCGCGCGCAACTTCACGCAATGTGATTCGCTGCTGATGGGCGCTCGCTGCGGCGCGCACACCTTCCCGTATGTCGAGGTGCGCAACCCCACCGCCACCGTCGAGCACGAGGCCTCGACCTCGCGCATCAGCGAAGACCAGCTTTTCTACTGCCTGCAACGCGGCATCTCGCAAGAAGATGCCGTCAACATGATCGTCAACGGCTTCTGCAAGAGCGTATTCAAAGAATTGCCGATGGAGTTCGCCGTGGAAGCCCAGAACCTGCTCGCCGTCAGCCTCGAAGGCGCGGTGGGCTGAAAGAGAGACCTGACCCATGCTAGAGATCAAAGACCTCCACGCCCGCGTCGGCGACCGCAAGGTGCTCGACGGGATCAACCTGCGAGTGCCGAACGGCGAGGTGCACGCGATCATGGGCCCGAACGGCTCGGGCAAGAGCACGCTCGCCTATGTGCTGGCCGGGCGACCAGGTTACGAGGTCACGGGCGGCAGCGTGCTCTTCCGCGGCCAAGACCTGCTCACCATGGCCCCCGAAGAACGGGCACAGGCTGGCCTCTTCCTCGGCTTCCAGTACCCCGTGGAGATCCCTGGGGTGAACAACGTCTACCTGCTCAAGGCCGCGCTCAACGCAGCGCGCAAGCACCGCGGCTTGCCTGAAGTGGACGCCTTCGAGTTCCTGCAGTTGGTGCGCGGCAAGATGAAGCTGATGCAGATGGACGAGGCGTTCCTCTCGCGCGGGGTCAATGAAGGGTTCTCGGGCGGCGAGAAGAAGCGC
>DBCG01000061.1:0-52024 GCA_002292945.1 Proteobacteria bacterium UBA964
GGCGGGCGCCACCAGCGCCAACACCGAGTGCTCCGAGCCGGCCGCGACAGCCGCCATGATCGGCATGAAGGTCGCAGCCGTCGAGACATTGCTGTTGAGTTCGGTCCAAACGATCAGCAACAACACCATCGCGACGATCAGCACCGGCAACGGCCAACCACCTAGTCCCGCGAGCAACACGCCCAGCGTTTGCGCCAGCGTGCTCTGTTGGATGGCCGCGGCAAGCGCCAGTCCGCCACCGAACAGCAGCAGCACCGGCCACGGTAGAACGGCAAGATCCGACGGACGCAACAAAGCCTCGCGTCCATTCCCGGATGGGATGAGGAAAAGGCTCAGCCCAGCGGCGACCGCGATGACCGTGTCATCGAGCCCGGCGAGCCCCGGGAGGGCGCTCAGCCAAGGCCGCGTGACCCAAAGGAACGCCGCCGCGAGCGCTACCACCGCGACCCGCTTCTCTTGGATGCTGAGGCCCCCGAGCCCCGCGAACCCGGCGTGCACCGCAGCGCGATCGATGGGGATACGGCGTGGATCGAACGGCAGCCCGACCCGCACCAGCAGGAACCACGCAGCAGGCAACAACAGCGCGACCGTCGGCAAGCCGAATGCGAGCCAGTCCAAGAAGGTGATATCGACACCGAAATTGCGGGCCATGAAACCCTGCACGAGCGCATTGGTCGGCGTGCCGATCAAGGTCCCCATGCCACCGATGGTCGCTCCGTAGGCGACCGCAAGCAGCAACGCGGCGGTGAAGTGCGCGAGATCCCGCCCCGCCGGTGCCGCGCCGATGGGCGCAGTCATCGAGGCGATGGCGATCGCGACCGGCAGCATCATCAGGGCGCTCGATGTGTTCGACACCCACATGCTGATGAAACCGGTGGCGAGCATCATGCCGAGCACTAGCCGCCTTGGATCGGTGCCGACCCTCAGCATGATCGCGAAAGCCATCCGACGATGCAGATGCCAGCGCTCCATCGCCAGCGCGACCAGGAAGCCACCGAGCAGCAGCAACACCGAGGGATTCGCGTATTCGGATAGCACCGTACGCGCATCCGGGACACCGATGAGCGGCACGATGACGATCGGCAGCAGTGCCGTGGCGGCCAACGGGATCGCTTCAAGCGCCCACCACAGGGCCATCCAACCGACGAGCCCGAGCACCTGCCAAGAGGTGCCCTCGAATCCGGATGGCGCGGGCAGTAAAAGCGTGGCGACGAAGAGGAGCGGACCGGGGAGCAGGCGCCACGGCGACAGTCGCGGCGTTATGGATGATTCCTCGCTCTGCGCGCTCACGGCCTCTGCGCCGGGACGCTCGCAGCGACTGCGGGCACCTCGGCCTCGGCAGCGCCTTCCGGCGCCAACTCGAGACCAACTAGCACCGGCATGCCTGTCGCTTCGCGCAAAGCACGCAGTGCCATCTCCCAGTCGATGATGACTTGCGCGTCACCGAGCAATTCATTCAGCCGCGACTCGAACACCTCGAGGTCGACACCGAGCACCTGCCCCTTTTCGTCGACCGGCGGATGGACTTCGAGCCACACTTCACCGCCGAAGCGGGAGATCTTCACCGGCTCATTGATGAGCGCCACACGGGTGCCGACCGGAGTGAGGTCGAACAACCGTTCGATATCCTCGGGGTACATGCGCAGACAGCCATGGGTGATGGCCATCCCGACCGCATCGGGGTTGTTGGTGCCGTGGATGAGATAGGCGCCCCCAGGGATATCGAGACGCATCGATCGCGTACCGAGCGGATTGTCCGGACCGGCGGGGACGACCGAGGGCAACGGCGGATCGCCTCGCTTGATATGTTCTTTGCGCACGGACTCAGGCGGATACCACGGCGGATCTTTCTGCTTTCGCACCACTTTGGTGACGCCGAGCGGCGTGCTCCAATCCATCTTCCCGACACTCACCGGGAAGGTCAGCACGACGGGTGCCTTGCCCTTTTCGGGCTTGGGAAAATAGAAGAGCCTATGCTCGGGCAGATTGACCACGATTCCTTCGCGCACACCGGGTGGCAGCAAACGCTGACCCGGGATGAGGATCTCGGTGCCGGCGCCTGGCAGCCAAGGGTCGACGCCTTTATTGACGCGGAGCAACTCCTCGTAGCCGAGGCTGTGCTGGCGTGCCAGTTGGATCAGCGTGTCCTCGTAACGGGTCTGGATGCGTTTGACCTCGCCGAACAAGCCACCGCCGTCATCACGCAATGGATATTCGGCTGCATACGCCGACGGCGTTACGAGCCAAGACAGGCTCAGCACGACCAGAAGCATCGCTTGCCCGGCGGTCTGTTTGAAGCAGCCCATGACGGTATTGTAGCCAATCCGTGGGCGGCTTCGTCAGCCCGTCAATCGCAGAGCGCCTCCCGCACCGCGCGGACCTCCTCGGCCGATCGTAGGAACACGATATCCCGCTCCCGACCCCGCATCCCGAGTCGCGCGGCCGCGGAAGAGGCCGTCAAACGCCGGGTCAGCTCCACGGGGGAATCCTTGAACGCATTGAATAATTGGCAGACGAAGAGCAGGTCCATCAGTGGCGACCCCTCAACGACACGCTGTTCGACCGTCTCGTGTTCGCAGACTGCACTTACGAACTCAGGGTCCAGACCCCAGCCCTGCAGCAGGCGACGCGCCGCCGGAACCCGCCACTCGTTCAACAGCATCTCGAGCCGCATCGGATCCTGTAACACCGCCGGCGTCGTGGCGGCTTTGGCCGTCACCCAGATGTGTCCCACGGTATGGAGCAAACCCGCCGTGTTCGCCCTCTCCCTCGGTACTCCGGTGAATTGGTTGGCCATCGCCCGCGCGATCGAAGCGAGCGCAACACTGCGTTGCCAAAGGGCGGTCAGCCTGCCATGTACGATCTGGTATCGGGGTGCCTCACGGACCTCTTGAAAGGCATAAACGAGCGAGAGACGCCGAACGGTATCGAACCCGAGTCGTCGGACCGCTACCGCAAGATCGGAGGTGGCATCCGCGGTCGGGTTGTAATCGACCGAGTTGGCAATGCGCAGCAGCATCCCGGCGAGCGTCGGATCCGTCGACGCCAACCGCGCGACCTCGGGTCCCGTCGCCGACAGGTCGGCAAGGCGGCGGACGATCCGCAAGGCGACTTCCGGCATGCCGGGGATGCTGAGCTCCTCGCGCAGGAACTCGGCCTTCAATCGTTGCTGGAAATCGCCCCCCATGATGGTCTCCGACGGTCTATGCGACGTCGCGTGCACGACTGCCGTGCAGGCGACGCAACAAAGAGGCTTCCTCTCTGCTCATGCCACAGGAAGCGGCGAGCTCTGCCTCCGTCGCCCCGGAGCTCGCCATCCGGATCGCCATCTCGAATCCTTGCGCCTGCGGACGCGGCGGTGGGGGGATGTAGCGAGGTTCAGCCACCTGCTTCTCCTCGAAGCTGCGCAGCAAGGTTCCAAGACGCCGTGCTTCAGCCTCGCTGGCGGAGACCTGGTACTTCTGACGTTGCAGCTCGGCGTCGAGACGGGCAAGTTCAGCGGCGGTACCGCGCCAGAAAACGGCCCAGGCCCCGATCCACAGGAAGGCGAGCAGGATGGCCGTGTGGATGGCCGCAAACGCATAAGTCTGCAAGTCGTCAGTCAACAAGGCAGCCATGTTCACCTCTTAAAAACCGATCGAAGATGTGGGTATCTGGACAGTCATGCGGCGTCAGAACTTCGGCGCAGCATGCTCGGCGACTGAGATGCAGATTCCGTGCCAAAAAAGATCTCACGGCAGCGCTGCCGGGCTGAGCGAGGGATCGCCCCGGTTGATGCCGTAGGGACCTTCAGCCACCTCATCCTGCCCGAGGATCGCAAGCAACACCCTCCGATTGGCGCTACGTCCGGCCTCGGAGTCGTTCGGTTGCAGAGGACGATGTTCGCCGAAGCCGAGCACCGCGAATCGCGAGGGATCAAGTCCCTTCGCGACCAGCACCCTGACGACGGCACCGGCACGGGCCGCCGAGAGGTCCCAGTTGTCCCGATAGACACCGCCTTGGATCGGGACATCGTCCGTGTGGCCTTCGACCCTGATCGAATTTCCGAAACCGGTCAACGTTTCCGCGAGCTGGGACAGCACGCGCTCTGCGTCGGGGTTGAGGGTCGCCGAGCCGCTGGCGAACAGCACATCGTTTCGGATCTCAACCTCCACCCACATCGGGTGCTGCCTGATGGTCACTTGGTCGCTCATCACAAGCGGCGCCGTCGCTCGAGCGATACGCATCGCGATCCGTCCCGCGTTCAGCTCCTCGAGCGACGGACGGTCACGTGCGATCTTCGGGATTCGGATCGGCAGTCTGCCGCTGCCTCGCTCGAGCGTTCCGAGCGGGGGCGACCCAGTCACCGTGGAGCCCGGCAGAACGCCGGCATCCGCATCCGGACCCTCTCCGTTGAACGCCACCGACAGCGCATCAGCAAGCACACGATACTTTCCGGTGTTCAACGATGAGATGGCGTACATGACGACAAAGAATGCCAGGAGCAGCGTCATCAGATCGGCATAGGGGATCGCCCACGCCTCGTGGTTGAGCCGCTCCTCGGTCTGCCGCCGTCGTCGTCGAGGCCTGCGGATCACGCCACAGCGCTCATGTGGACAGATAGCCCTTCAGCCGTGCCTCCAGCACCCGCGGGTTCTCGCCTTGGGCGACCGCTGCCAGGCCGTCGATGATCATGATGCGCCGTCGCGTCTCGAACTGGATGAGCGACCGTAGTTTGCCCGCTGCCGGGAGGAACAACAGATTCGCGAATCCGATCCCGTAGACCGTAGCGGTGAACGCAGCCGCGATCCCCTGTCCAAGCAGTCGAGGATCCTCCAGGTTCTGCATCACGGTCATCAGACCGAGCACGGCACCGATGATCCCGAGAGTCGGCGCATAGACGCCCATCGACTCGAACACCCTAGCCGCCGCCATCTCGGCATCCTCTCGGGCGTCGAGCTCGATCTCCATGATCGAGCGCATTCGCTCAGGGTCGGTCCCATCGACCACCAACTGCAGCCCGCGGCGCATGAACGGATCCTCCAGTTGTTCGATCTCCGGCTCCAGACCCAGCAAGCCGTTGCGGCGAGTGGTGCGACTCAATCCGACGAGCCTCGCGATGACGGATTCGTCGACGCTCGGCGGCGGATGAAGCATCCAAGAGGACATCGCGATGGCCCTACGCAGCGTCGACTCAGGCGTCTGCACGAGGACAGCTGCGAAGGTTCCGACCAGAACGATCAACAACGCCGCGATCGACAGCAACGCTGCGACCCCGGCGCCTTTCAGGATCGACCCGACGACCACCGCGACGACCGCAAGCAGCAGTCCCAGCAGCGTCAACCGATCCATGTCAGGCCTCACGTGCTGCGGGCATCCGATCCCGCCAATCGGCGAGCCGCGCCTTCAAGCGGGCGACGGCCTGACCGTGAAGTTGCGAGACCCGGGATTCGGTCACGCCCATGACGCGACCGATCTCCTTGAGGTTCAACTCCTCTTGGTAATAGAGCGCCATGAGCAACCGCTCCCGCTCCGGAAGCCCGGCGATCTCGCGGACGAGCGCCGCGCGGAACCCGAGATCGGCCACTTGTCTGAACGGATCGGGACCGTGGTCTGGGGCATCGACGGTGTCCATCTCCTCCAAGCTCGCCAACTGACAGGCCACGGAGTCTTGGACGATGTGGTGATACTCATCCAGATGGATCCCGAGACGGGCAGCGATGTCGCCCGGTCGGGCCTCACTGCCGGTCTGACGTTCGATCTCACGGATCGCCTGCGCCACCTCGCGCGAACGGCGATGCACCGAGCGGGGGGCCCAGTCGAGCTTTCGCAACGCGTCGATCATCGACCCGCGTATGCGGATCCCGGCGAACGTCTCGAAGGTGGCGCCCTTTCCGTCGGTAAAGTGTGCCGCGGCTTCGAGCAGACCGAGCATGCCCGCCTGGATCAGGTCATCGACCTCTACGGAGGCTGGCAGCCGCGCGCAGAGATGGTAGGCGATCCGTTTGACGAGTTCGGCATGCCGTCGCACGAGCATGTCCGCCTCACGCGCTCGGTCGAAGCCCGCTGGCGTGATCACCGCGGCGTTCAACGCACCACCTGCAACCGTGGCGCAGGGCGCGAGACACGCTCGGAGAAGAATCCGATGTTTCCGCGTCCCTCTGGCGCCTCCCAAGACTTGATGTTCCCTGCGAGACGGCAGATCGCCTGCGCCGCATTGGAACTGGGGAACGCCTCGACCACCGGCCGCTGCTCACGGACGGCTCGCCGCAACAGATCATCAGCGGGGATGTCTGCCGAGTGCTCGAGGCTCACATCGAGAAAGCGGCTGGTCACACGCTGTAGCGCCGCGAACAACCGCATGCCGGCCGAAGGCCCTTGGGTCATGTTGGTGACTACGCGGAACCGTCGAAGGCCGTGATTGCGGCTGAGAATCTTGATCACCGCATAGGCGTCGGTGACCGAGGCAGGATCCTCGCAGACCACCACCAATACATGTTGCGCTGCCTGGACCAGCTGCAGGACGCCGTTCGAGATGCCCGCGGCAGTGTCGACCATGAGCAGATCGAGGTCGGCGGTCAGATCGCTGAAAGCCCTGACCAATCCGAGGTGTCCAGTCTCATCGAGGCCTGCAAGGGGAGTCATCCCGGATGCGCCCGCAACCATGGATAGACCTGGACGTACGGGTGTGAGCACCTCGTCGAGACTAAGGCGCCCGACCACCATATCCGCCAGGGTGCGTCTCGGTGTGATGCCAAGAAGTACATCGGCGTTAGCGAGCCCCACATCCCCGTCCAGCAGAACCACGCGCCGACCGGCGGCGGCGCTTGCGATCGCGAGGTTGATGCTGAGCGTCGATTTGCCGACGCCGCCCTTCCCGCCGCTGACGGCGACGACCTGTACAGGATCCCGGCGCAGGATCCGACCGGAGAGCTCAGGAGGCGACATGCAGACGACCCTCCAACCGGCTGACCAACAGATCCTCATCCGCAGCGTTCCCGTGACGTTCTTGCAGCGCGACCGCCAAGGCGACCAACTCATCGGACCGCGCCGGGCGCAGGTCGTCGGGCAGCCTTGTTCCGTCGGTCACGTAGACGAGCGGCAGAGCGGCGGAGATCACCGCAGAGAGCAGGCCACCGAGACTTGCCGCCTCGTCGAGCCGGGTGGCGATACAGGCGGTCACACCCGATCGTGCATAGCGCGCCGCGATCTGGCGCGCCGCAGTGGCTTGTAAGGTCGCGGGCAGCACCGCAGCGATCGACCCGATGCTGCGCAGGGTGGCGAAGTTCCGCTCTTCGACGCTTGGGTCATCGCTCCGGGACCCGGTCGCTCCGGTGTCCACCAAGACCAATCGCTGCTCGCCGAGCCTCGTCAGTAGCGCAGGAAGCGCCTCGATCTCTTCGACCTGATAGGTCGGGATACCCAGCAGCCGCCCCAGGCGGGCCAACTGCTCGAACGCACCGAAGCGGGGATCGCCCGCACTCACCAATACTGCGCCGTTCGGACCATTCCGCAGCACCCAACGCGCTGCAATACCCGCCACAGCGCTGGACTTTCCGGACCCTGGACTGCCGACCAACGACAGCACTCCGCCTCTCGTCGTCCAACGGTCGTCGATCGTCAACAGTCGGCCGCTGAACGCGGTTAGAACCTGTTGCCGTGCTCGATCGAGCTCGTCGTCCGAAGTGACGCTTTCGAGCAGTGAAGCCCCAAGCTCGCGATCAAGTCCGAGCGATGCGAACTCGCGCATCAGTGAAGCCTTCACGGGGGCTCGGCGCGTCAGGTCGTTCCACGCGAGTGCCGCCAACTGTGTCTCGAGCAGATGCCGCAAGGACTTCAACTCGCTGTCGATGGCAGCGCTGCCAGCGACAGCTGGCGGGATAATGGCCGGCGGCACAGCGACCGGTCGGCTGACCGAGCGAACCGGAATCGCGACCGTGTCCGCGCCTGCGGCGCGCGCGGCCTGCGTCAATATCTCGGCGTTCGCGACCGCCTCGGGGTCTGTGGCGACCGTCAACTCCACGACGCCGGCGGTCCGGCGGGTCCAAAGGATCAAGGCGTCCGGGCCATGCTCTGACCGCACTTTCCGCAGTGCGGAACGCATGTCCGGCGCGGTGTATTTCTGCATTTTCATCGCGTTTTCCTTAGTTCCCGATGGTGCTTACCAGACGAACCCGGCGGCTGTCGGGTATCTCGTTCCAGGCGAGTACATGCATCTGCGGCACGGTCGCCCTGAGGAACCTTGCAAGAATCGGGCGCAGCGCCGGCGGCACGAGGAGAACGGCCGGTTGTCCTGCTACTTCCTGTCGACGCGCTGCCTCGACGAGGTGCCCCTGGAGTCTCTCAGCCAAACCCGGCTCGAGGCCTGGCGACCCACCGGCTGTACCGACGGAGTTCCCCAACATCTGTTCGATTCCCGGGTCGAGGGTGATCACCGGAAGTTCCTGTGAGATGCCAACGATGTCCTGCACGATCTGCCTTGAGAGCGCGATGCGGACCTGTGCGACCAACGCCTGGGGATCCTGGATCCGGCCTGAATGCTCCGCCAGAGCCTCGAGCACGCTGCGCAGGTTGCGGACCGGCACCCGCTCCGCGAGCAAGCCCTGAAGGACTTTGACGACCACACCCACCGACAGCACCTTCGGCACGAGGTCTTCGACCAGCTTGGGTGCCGTCTTGGCGAGGTTGGTGAGAAGATTCTGAGTCTCTTCATGCCCGAGGATCTCGTGGGCATGCTGCGCGATCAGTTGGCTGAGATGGGTGGCCACCACGGTACTGGCATCGACGACGGTATAGCCAAGCGATTGCGCATGCTCGCGTTGCGCGGGCTCGATCCATACGGCATCCATGCCGAACGCCGGATCACGCGTCGAGATCCCCTGCAAAGGACCGAACACCCGTCCCGGATTGATCGCCATCTCGCGCTCGGGGTACACGCTACCCTCGCCGACCGGCACTCCGGAGAGCTGGATGCGATACGCGTTGGGCGACAGATCGAGATTGTCACGGATGTGCACGGCGGGGACGAGGAAGCCCAGTTCTTGGGAGACCTTCAGACGAACTCCGCGGATACGGGCGAGCAGATCTCCGCCCTGCCCCTTATCGACCAAGGGCACCAGTCTGTAGCCCACCTCCAAACCGACCAGATCGACGGGCTGCATATCATCCCAACTGAGCTCCCGGGACTCACCCACCGCTGCAGTCGGCGTGACGGTCGCGGGCGCCGCAGCTTCCCGGGTCTGGCGCCGGTGGATGAACCACGCACTGCCTGCAGCCAAACCGGCCATGGACAGGAACACGAGGTTCGGCATGCCTGGTACGACGCCGAGCAGCGCCAGCACGCCGGCAGCGACACCGAGCAAACGAGGATCCGCGACCAATTGCCTGGCCACCTCGCCTCCCATGTCCTGGTCGCGTGACATGCGCGTCACGATCACGGCGACCGCTGTAGCCAGCATCAAAGCGGGGATCTGCGCCACCAGCCCGTCGCCGATGGTGAGCAGGACATAGATCTTGGCGGCTTCTGCGAACGGCAGGTCGTGCATCATCGTCCCGATCGCCAGACCGCCGAGGACGTTGATCACCAGGATGAGGATGCCCGCGGTGGCGTCGCCGCGTACGAACTTGCTGGCGCCGTCCATCGAACCGTAGAAATCCGCTTCCGAGCGGACCTCCGCGCGGCGCGTCCGCGCCTCTTCCTGGTTGATCAAGCCGGCGTTCAGATCCGCGTCGATCGCCATCTGCTTGCCCGGCATGGCATCAAGGGTGAAGCGAGCACTGACCTCGGAGATGCGTCCGGCGCCCTTGGTGATGACCACGAAGTTGATGATGGTGAGGATGATGAAGACCACGATACCGACGGCATAATTACCGCCGATGACGAACGCTCCGAACGCCTCGATGACGTGACCGGCCGCTGCCGTGCCGTTGTGCCCGTGCATCAACACCACGCGTGTGGAGGCGACATTCAACGCCAACCGAAGCAACGTTGCGATCAGCAACACAGTCGGGAAAATCGCGAAGTCGAGCGGCTTGCGGACCGTGAACACCGCGACCACGATCATCATCGACAGGGCGATGTTGAAGGTGAACAGCAGATCGAGTGCGATCGCCGGTAATGGCAGGACCACCATCGCGAGCAGCGCCAATACGCCGACCGGGATGCCGATGCCGCTCAGCATCAATTGCCGAAGTGGAAGGACCGTAGAGGGTGATACTGCCGGCGATGTCATGGTGCTGCTCCAGAGGGTGCCGCGACATGCTCGATGGAGTCATCGAAACTCGGAGGCACTGGCGGCGCCTCACCGCGTCGCCGGGCGACCTTGATGTGCCAAACATAGGTAAGCACCTGAGCCACCGCCACGAACAGCGTGTGCGGCACTTGCCGACCGATATCCACGTACCGGAAAAGAGCCCGCGCCAGCGGCGGCGCCGAGACCAATGTCACCCCGTGCTCGCGGGCGACCTCGCGGATCCGTGCTGCGACCTCGTCGGAACCCTTGGCCAACACGACGGGCGCGAAGTCGCGCTTCTCGTCGTAACGCAGTGCGACGGCGAAGTGCGTGGGATTCGTGATGACCACATCGGCCTGCGGGACGTCCTGGAGCATCCGGCGCTTGGCCAATGTCTGCTGCATGCTTCGGATCCGGGAGCGGGTCTCGGGAGATCCCTCCGACTCCTTCATCTCTTCGCGGATCTCCTGCATGCTCATCCGCAATTCCTTGGTGTGCTGCCAGACTTGGAATGGCGCATCGAGCGCAGCGATGATCGCGAGGCCTGCCGACATCGCCAGCAGCGCATAGAGCGCGATCCGTCCGGACTCGATGATCGCGGGAGCGAGCGGTTGGGTGGCGAGCGCCCTGACCTCCCCGAGCTGTGATCGGATGACCAGCACCGCGATCCCGGCGATCAACGCGAACTTCGCCAACGACTTGCAGAGCTCCACGAGGCTTCTCATCGAGAACATCCTGCCGAACCCCTTGACGGGATCGAGGCGCTCAGGCTTGAACGCCAAGGCCTCGGTACTGAAGTTCCAGCCGCCGATGAGCGCCGGAGAGGCGAGCGCGGCGACGAGCGTCGCCGCCAGCAGCGGCATCATCCCGAGCAGCGCGAGCCCACTGGACACACCAAGACTGCGCAGCATGATGTCGTCGTGGACGAGGTCGTCGCCGCGGACGGACAGACTCGACGCGAGCATCTCCATCAGCGAGCGTGCCGCATCGGCCCCGAACAGCATCAACGCCACGGTCGCCGCAAGCGTGACGGCGGCGGCACCCAGATCGACCGAGCGAGGGACTTGACCCTTCTTCTTGGCGTCCTCGAGCTTTTTGGCGGTCGGGGCCTCAGTGCGTTCTTGAGCGTCTTCATTGGACATTCGGTTACCCTCAACGCCCCGGCGCCTGCAGCGCAGCAGCCTCGGCGAGGACCTGTTGCAGCAGCGAGACGAAGCCTTGCTGAACGCCAGGCAGGCCGATCTGCAGCACGACCAGACCGAACACGATCGTCACAGGGAATCCGACCGCGAAGATGTTCAGCGTCGGTGCAGCACGGCTGATCAACCCGAAACCGATGTTGGCGATCAACAAGGCCGTGAGTCCGGGCAGCGCGATCGACAACGCCCCTGCGAAGAGCATTGAGCCTGTCGATACAAGGCGCAGCATCCCGTCCGCGCCCAGCCCTTGCTGTCCGACCGGCAGTGTCCGAAATCCGTCGACCAGCACATGGATGATCGCGAGATGTCCATCCAATGCAAAGAAGGTCATCACCATCAGGATCACATAGAACTGGCCGATGGCCGCTGTGGATGCGCCGCGCAACGGATCCACATTGAACGCGAACGAGAGACCCATCGTGTTGGCGAGCAATTGCCCCGCCAGCCCGACCGCGTCGAACACCAGTTGCAAGACGAAACCGGTCGCGATGCCGATCAGTATCTGATGCGCGATGATCAGAAAGCCCGGGAGGGAGAAAGGTTCGATGACCGGTGCAGGAGGCAGCAAGGGCACAACCAACCATGCAATCGCGCCCGCAAGCACGATCCGCAGCCGCGGCGGGACGAAGCCGGCGCCGAACGCAGGCGCCACCATCAGGCAGGCCGCGATCCGGAAGAACGGCCAGATCCAGTCGCCGATCCATCCCTGCAGTTGACTTGCCGCGATGTTCAGCACGGTTTCACCGGATCATCGACGGGATGCTTTCGATCAGCGCCCGTGTGTAGGTGACGATGACCTTGAGCATCCATGGCCCGGCCACCACGATGGTCACCGCCATCCCGATCAGCTTTGGGATGAACGAGAGCGTCATCTCGTTGATCTGGGTCGCCGCCTGAAACACGCCGACCAGCAGCCCGATCACTAGCGCAGTGAGCAGCAACGGCATCGCGAGCAGCAGCATAGTCCCGAGCGCACCGCTGCCAAGCTGCATGATCGCTTCAGGGGTCATCGAACGAAGCTTCCCGCCAAGGTGCCCATCACCAGCGTCCAGCCATCGACGAGCACGAACAGCATCAGCTTGAAGGGCAGCGATATCAGTACCGGCGATAGCATCATCATGCCCATCGACATGAGAACGCTCGCCACGACGAGATCGATGATCACGAAGGGTATGAAGAGCAGGAATCCGATCAGGAACGCCGTCTTGAGTTCGCTGGTGACGAATGCCGGGACGAGGATCGACAACGGGACTTCTTCGGGCGAATTGAAGCCCTGCCCACCTGAGATCCCGACGAAGGTCGCGATGTCAGCCTCGCGGGTCTGCTCGAGCATGAACGCCTTGAGAGGGATGACGGCACGGTCGAGCGCCGCGACAGTGTCTATGCTGCCGTTCGAGTACGGGACGATCGCCTCAGTGTTGATGCGCTCGAAAGTCGGCGCCATCACGAAGAACGTCAGGAACAGCGCAAGGCCGAGCAACACCTGATTGGGCGGGGTCTGGCCGGCACCGATCGCCTGTCGCAGGATGCCCAGCACGATGATGATGCGTGTGAAGGCCGTCATCATCAGGACGACGGCGGGCAACAGCGTCAGGGCTGTCATCAGCAGCAGCACCTGCAGCGTCAGGCTATAGGTCTGGCCGCCTCCACTCGCCTGCTTCACAGTCATCGCCGGCAACCCGATGCTGATGCCTTGCTCTGCGGCTTGCGCAAGCTCGGGCGCAAACGCGCAAGCAAGGACCGCGAACACCACCGCCAGCATCCGTCTTTGGATGCCCGACCTGAATTCGCTCATCGTCCGAGCCCCTTACCCAACAACTCGGCGAACCGATAGGGCAACTGCCCCGCGGGCACTTGTTCGTTCCCGGAGGACGCCGCGCCTGCGACGGCCGATGGATCGCTCTTGTGCAGCATGACCACCCTGCCATCACCGACACCCAAGACCAGGCGGGCTCCATCCACCTCCACGATGACAGCCCGCTCCTTCGAGCCCAGGGCCACCTCATCGACGACCCGCAACGCGTTGCCCCGTCCGCGCGGCAGTACACGCAACCGACGCGCCAGCCAACCGAGCAACACGATCGCGCCGATCACCAAGGCCAGCGACAGAAGAACCTGCAGAGCTCCGCTGCCGGAACTGATCGGTTCCCTGACCGTCGCGACAGAGGGCGCACCGAAGCGCGCGTCGCTAGCGATCACGGGTGCGGCCCACAACGCCAAGCCACCCACAAGCGCACAGACACCCGCGTCGATGTACTTCAAAGGAGCCTTCATTTCAGTTTACGGATGCGTTCCGCCGGGCTCACCACATCGGTGAGACGGATACCGAACTTGTCGTTGACCACGACCACCTCGCCGTGCGCGACCAATGTCCCGTTGACGAAGACATCGAGGAGTTCACCGGCGGCTCGATCGAGTTCAACAACTGAGCCCTGGTTCAGTTGAAGCAGGTTCCGGATGGGGATGCGGGTACGACCGACCTCCATCGACAGCGTCACAGGCACTTCCAGGATGACTTCAAGATTGACTTCGCCGCCGGCTGGTTGCCCGGCGGCATCCATCGGTGGCGGGTCGGCGGACAGTCGCTCGAAGGATGCGAGGTCGGCACCCGTGTTGTCAGGCGTCTGGTTCATGGCTGCTCCGGGATCATTGACGGGTGGGATGGGTAGATGGATCGATCGAACGGCCGCGCAACAGCCGCTCCTCGACCTTCACGGACTGTTGCCCGCGGGACACGCCGAACTGCCCTCGCAGCACCGGCACGTCTTCTGCAAACACGGTCACGCGACCCGTGAAGTCGCATGGGATGATGTCGCCGGGCCGGAAGTCGAGGAGTTCGGACAGGCGCACCTGCGAGCGGCCGACGACCGTGGTGAGCTCCACCTCGGCATCCTCGATCTCCTCACGCAGACTGCTGATCCAGCGCTCGGCGTCCTGCGGACGCTGGTCCTGGACGCTCGCGCCAAGGATCTCGCGCAACGGCTCAACGGTGGCGAACGGCACCACGATCTGCATGCGATTGCCGGTGCCGTCGATGTCGATCTCGAAATCGGTGACCAGCAACGCCTCGTTGGCCGGCAGCACATTGGCGAACTGCGGGTTGCATTCGCTCGCCACGCATTCGATCTTGAGCGGGCTCACCTTCGACCATGCAGTCGCGAGGTCAGCGCAGGCGGCATCACGCAGCATTCCGACCAGACGGTCCTCGACGGGCGTGAACTCGCGGCTCTCGATACGGGCGATGCGCCCCTTTCCTCCGAAGAAGTTCTCGACGATCGCGCTGACCAGACCTGGCGGCAGGACGAGAAGCGCCAAACCGTGTAATGGCGCAAGTCCGAGTACATTGATGCTGCTCGGCATCGGCAGCGACGCAAGGTAATCCGCGAACCTCATGGTCCGCGACGACACGACCGCTAGCCCGACTGGGCGGCGTAGGATGCTGCTGAGGCTGGTCCGATACAACGGGCCGAAACGTTGGTGTATCAACTCGAGTGTCGGCAGCCGGCCGCGGACGACACGGGCCTCGTGTCCGAGCTCGTAGCGGCGCACCTCACCACGCGCGACGGCGCCATCGGTGCTCACCCGCCCTTCGCTCATGCCGGTGAGCAGCGCATCGACCTCGTCTTGGTTCAGGACCGGTTCGCTGGCCATTGCCTGCCCCTCACTGCATCACGAAGCTTGCGAAGAGCACCGACTCGACGGACTTGGGATCGCCTTGAAGATCCTTGACGATGCGACGGATCGTCTCGAGCGACTCCGCGCGCAGCTTCTCCTTGCCCTCGCGCCTTCCGAGCGCCCCCGCGTCCTGCGCGCCATAGAGCAGCAGAAGGTCGTTGCGCAACAGCGGCTCGTTCGCTCGGATGAGTTCGATCGTCTCGACTGAGCGACTGGCGACCCTTACATCGATCTGGAGGAACCGCGCGGGTTGACCCTCCTCAAAGTTCGCGACGAACGGAGGCTCGAGCGCCAAATAGATCAACGGCGCCCTCGCCGGCGTCTTTTCTTTAGGCGCGGCGGCAGCCTGCGACCGCTGCCAGAAGTACCATCCGCCCGCAACGCCGGAGACCAGCACCACGAGACCGAGGATCGACAAAAGCAGCTTCTTTCGCGAGTTCGGTGGTGCCTCTCCAGTGACCGCCTCGCTGCCCGGAGGGGGTGTCGCGACTGCGGTTTTGGTTGCCATGCTTGCTCCGATCGAACCTGTGGTGGACAGGCGATAGAAGCAAGAGGCGTGCCAGTTTCAAATCAGGTCATGCGTAGAGGTCAACCATTCCGACCGAGCGGCGAGTTCCCGAGGTGACCTGCAGATCCGTAATGGCTCCCCGGCCGAGACCTTGCGCCATCGTGTTAGGCGCAGATTGATCTTGCGGGCGCCTTGAATCGGCATCGTTTTTGTTTGATAAATCATTGAAAATACTGAACTCCGACACCGAAATTCCTTGGCCTATCATCATCTCTCGTAAACGAGATTGGGCCAGTTCCAACGCCTGCCGGGTCTCGATGCTCGCGGCACCGAATTGGAAAGCGGCCTCAGATCCGCGTATCTCAATCCGTATCTCGAGCTCACCCAGTTCTGCAGGCGCCAATTTCATGACGGCCTCCGAGCGCTCGCCCTGCTCCGCCATGACAGATAACTGCGCGCTCAACTCGTCTTGCCACGCCTCGGTGCCGACCGGTTGACGTAAAGCCGCCGACCCCTCGAGGGCCGCGCCCTCGGGTGAGCCCGCAGACAGACCGACCGCCCACGTCGGCGGCTCGGCGCTCATCGGCCCGCCGACTGCTAGCACAGTGGCATGGGGCTCTACTGGACGGATGGGCCGGTCCGCCCCTTCGCCAACACTCTGGCGCGAGGGGGTGGCGGCGCCGATCGAATCCTGTAGGGCTCGATAAGCAGGGTTCAGCGTATGCGGCTTCAGCGCAGTCGGTGTTATCCCGACAGGTGGACGACTTAGCACCGGAGCGCCTGCGACTGAAGGGTTGCGCGGAAGCGAAATCGCACCGGCAGCTGAAACTCCTTGCTCAATCCGACTCCCTGGATCGATCGGTTTACGGCTCGGCATCCCAGGCTCTGCACTCGTTACGGCGACGAAACCCCGCCGCACCGCAGCCACTGGATCGCGCGCTGGGAAACGCTCGGCGGACGGAGCATGAACCGTGGGGCCTGGGGATGGGGATATCGCGTCGGTCGGAACCTTGGCCGCCACTAGGAAATCTGGCAGGTCTGATACCGCTGACGGCTTTGTCGCGGTGCGAACCTCCTCCTGTGGTCGCGTAACGGGAAGCCCACCTACCGCGTCCGCCAACGCTGGGTCACGCGCTGCAGCGACCGCCACTGCCGGTCCAGACACGGGAAGGACCCGCAAGAAAATGGGAAGATCGAACGCCACCCTGCCGGTCTGCGACCCGGGCGTCCCGTCCGTATCAGCCGCCACTTGAGCCTCGTCGGCCGATCGCGACAGTTCCAACGGATCAACCGTTGGAACTGAAGTCGATCGATCCGCTGCGACCGCGTCCTCGGACGGGAAAGCAGGTATCACAGCCGGAGCAGCCACCGGGGAGTTGGACGTTGGCTCGATCGACTCATCGCCAAGGTCCTGCGTGGACATCAAGGCCGCGAATGGCCCGCGCGAACGCGCTTTGCCAGGGTCGACTGACACGCCGAGCGGTTCATCCTCGGACGATGCGCCGATGATATCCGCGCCGGGATGGACGCGGAGCGGCTGCGGCTCCAGGAACCGATCCGTGGCCGACAAGTTCTTCGGCGTCATCACCTAACCCTCCATCGGCAGCGCGTGGTGCTGCCGAAGGGTACGCTCGTCGATCTCTCGCTGCTCGGTACGACCCTCGATCACGCGTTCGTCGACACGCCACCGTTCGATGACCGCCGAGACCGCCTTCAGTTGAATAGCGACCTCCCGCCACCGGCGTTGGTCATGATCACGTTCGGTGTCACAACGGACGATCGCCTGCCGCTGCTGGATGATGGCTTCGTCAAGCCTCCCTAGGAACACGTGATAGTCACGTAGCGCCGGGCCGCTCATCCCGTCTGCGACACGCTTGCCGAGTCCGAGCAGGTACTCGGCCCTGTAATGATCGAGATCGCAGAGCTTCGCCCGAGCATCGCGTGCCCGTTGCTCCGCCAGCCGTGCACGGCCAGCCCGTTCACGCTCCGCCCCCTCCAGGCTACATCGATAGCTATCGATACGTTTCTCACGCTTCATTCATCGCTCCTGCCACCGTCTCAAGTCTCGTTCAGCAGACGCCGCATATCTGTGACGCTGTCCGCAAATCCAGCCCTCTCGTCGGGACGTTGGGCGAGTAGCTGCTGGATGTGCGGCCACAAGGCGACGGCACGGTCCAGTACGGGATTGGCGCCCGGCTTCCACGCCCCGAGGTTCACGAGTTCGCGCGACTGATTGAACGTCGAGATCAGCTCGCGAAGATCCCTCGCGGCGTCCGATTGATCGATCGGAACGATTTCGTTCATCACCCGACTGATGGAGGCCTCGACATCGATGGCGGGAAAATGTCCCGACTCCGCCAGACGACGAGAGAGCACGATGTGCCCATCGAGGATCGCCCTGGCTGAATCGGCGATCGGGTCCTGCTGATCGTCGCCTTCGGTGAGCACGGTGTAGAAGGCCGTGATGGATCCGCCGCCCGCCCTGCCATTGCCTGCTCGCTCGACCAACTGCGGCAGTCTCGCGAACACCGATGGCGGATAACCCTTGGTGGCGGGGGCCTCGCCGACCGCGAGCCCGATCTCGCGCTGCGCTTGGGCGAAACGCGTCAACGAGTCCATCAACAGAAGTACCGAGCGGCCTTGGTCACGGAAATGCTCGGCGACCGCAGTCGCAAGCCAGGCACCCTGCAGTCGCAGCAGAGGCGGCGCGTCGGCGGGCGCAGCGACAACGACTGCGCGCGAACGATCGGCGGACCCGAGGATACGCTCGACGAATTCCTTGACCTCGCGGCCACGCTCGCCGATCAGGCCGACCACGATGATGTCCGCAGAGGTGTGTCTGGCCATCATGCCGAGCAGCACACTCTTTCCGACGCCGCTGCCGGCGAACAGGCCGACGCGTTGCCCGCGACCGACGCTCAACAGGGCGTTGATCGCGCGTACCCCCACATCCAGCGGTTCGCAGATCGGCTCACGCTCGAGGGGATTGATGTCCACTCCAGACAGCCGTCGTTGGGTGCTGCTCTCTATGGGTCCGAGACCGTCCAGCGGCGCACCTGCTCCATCGACGATCCGCCCAAGCAGCGCATCACCGACCTGAACCGTGCCAGCGCGGCGGGACGGTATCACCCGGGTATCAGGCTCGAGCCCATCGGCGCGCCCGGTCGGCATCAGCAACAACCTGTCACCGGAGAAACCGACGACCTCGGCCTCGGTCTGCACACCGTTCCCGGACAGCAAAAGACAGCGGTCGCCAACGGCGGCATGACAGCCTCTCGCTTCGAGCGCGAGACCGACCAACCGTGTCAAACGACCCTCCACAGGGGACATGGGAAGCGCGGCGGCGCGCCCTGTGTAGCGTCGCAGACGCCTGCCGAACGTGGCGACGACGGCGGTCATTGATCACCGCTCGACCGATCCATCGGCTGCTCCCCCAAGACCATGGCGAACGCGGCCGCAACCCGGCTCTCGAACTGGGCGTCGATCCGCGAGGCATCTGCCTCGACGATGCAGCCACCTCGTGTGACCCGAGGATCTACCACGATCTGCACGTCACACGGCTCGGTGTCCGGCTGCAACGCCTCCCGAAGCACGGGGGCATCGGCCGGGGCAAGCCGAACTCGCACCACGCGCACAGCGCTCGGCAGGGAGTCGATGCACTCCCGGATGATCGTCATCACCTGTTTCGGATCGATCGACAGCTCCCGCCGCGCGAGCTGACCGCCGACGACTAGCGCGAGATGCGCCATCTCCGCGGCCGTCTCGTCGTCGTACCGCTCAAGGGGAGCGGCGATCTGCCGCGCCAAACCGTCCAGTAGCTGCCGTCGCGCATCCAGATCAGCCAACCGCTGGGCGACCTCCATCGCGGCGGCTGCAAGACCTTCACTTCGGCCTCGCTGATAGCCGGCTTCACGGGCGGCGCGTTCCTCATCGTCCAATGCAGACGCCGATGCCTGCTTGCCGCGGAAGGTGATCAGTGGGCCGATCACCGTCGGCGGTGTCCACGATGCGCCCTCCCCGACGAAGTCCCGACGCCGAACGAGCGGCGGATCCTCGGTGCTGCGTCCCGGGGTGTCAGACATAGTCATCTCCCGCTGCCGGCCCGAGGGTTATCGTGCCCTCTTCCGCAAGGCGTCTAGCAGTACCCGTGATCTCCTTCTGCGCCGCCTCGACCTCGGCCAAACGGACCGGCCCGCGCGCCTCTAGGTCATCGCGCAGGGTCTCAGCGGCACGCTGGGACATGTTATTGAATATCTTCTCTTTGAGAGCATCGTCGGTCGCCTTGAGCGCGATCAGCAGCATGTCGGTCGGCACCTGCCGCAGCAATTCCTGCATCGCCCGATCTTCAAGACCGATCAGATCATCGAAGGTGTACATCAGATCCTGTATCTGTGTGCCCATCTCCTCGTCGGCCACAGAGATCTGACTGATGAGTTGGGATTGGGCTTTCGGACCGAGCGAGTTCAGTATCTCGGCGACCGCCTTGGGACCACCGGATCCGGCGGCTTGCACGCCCGCCGAACCTTGGAACTGTCGCTCCATCACATGATGCAGCTCTTGCAACGCGGCAGGCTGGACGCCGTCAAGCGTTGCGATCCGCAACATCAGGTCGCCATGGGTCGACTCGGGCAGCAACGCGAGGATCTTCCCGGTCTTCTCGGGCTCGAGGTACGACAAGACCAACGCGATGATCTGTGGATGCTCATTGCGGATGAGGTCGACCACGGTCCGCGGCTCCATCCACTTGAGCGCCTCAAGACCCTTGCTCGCGCGCCCGAGCTGGATCTGATCGAGCACGCCGGAAGCTTGATCCTCTCCCAGCGCATTGATCAGCGCTTTCCGTACGAAATCGGTCGTTCCGGCGCCCAGTGAAGTGTGGCGATCGGCCTCCACCACAAAGCTGCCGACGACATCGTTGATCTCGTCACGGGTGACATCGGCGATCTGGGTCATTGCCGCACCGACCCGCTGCACATCCTGCGCACTCATATGTCGCAGGACTTCCGCCGCCTCTTTTTCACCGAGCGTCAGCAGGAATATCGCGGCCCGATCGACCCCGCTTCTGGATGAGTCGTTCCCGATTGCGTCAACCATTGGTCGACACCCACTTCTTCACCACCTGCGCCACCCTCGCCGGATCCTCGCCGACCAAGGCTCGGGCCTGCGCGATCTGGTCCTCATAGGCCGTGGCAGACATCGTGGCCTCCGCTGAGGTATAGCCAGCGGATGACATGGATACCCGTCCGGCGCCATCGGACATCGCTGGGAACCCGCTGTCTCCGGATGCGATACCCGGCAATGCCAAGGGAGAGGGCAATGGTGATGGAGCGGACAGGACACCCGCGAACTGCCGGGCGAGCGGTCGCAATACCGCGAACACGAGCGCCAGCAGTGCGATGAGCCCGATCAGCAGTTTGGCGGCGTCCCGCGCCCATGGCTGTTCCCAGACAGGCAGGGACTCCAGTTCACCGGCGGCTACCCGGGGGTCACCGCTCCAAGCACTGTTGACCACATTGACGCTGTCTCCGCGTTCCTCATCGAAACCCACGGCATCCTTCACAAGCGTCGTGACACGGTTGATCTGTTCCGGCGTCAGGGCCACCTCAGTCAACTTGCCGTCCTTTCCCTTGACCTGGACATTGTCCACCAGCACCGCCACCGAGATGCGCTTCAAGCGCCCGGCAGGCTGCCGGGTATAGGCGATGGTTCGATCGATCTCGTAGTTTCGGGTGCTCTGCGTAGAGCCATCCTGCTTGGACTCGTTCGCTACTACGGCATTCGGCGCCCGGCCTTGCGGCTGGTTGCTCAAGGAGCCCGGTACGCCGGCTGCCCCGCCGCTCCCGGCACGGCGATCTTCAGAGACCTGCTCGCTCCGCACGATTTGGCTGTCCGGTGAATACTGCTCGCGAGCTTCTTCCACCGCACTCATATCGAATTGCGCACTGACCTCAGCCCGGACCCGCCCAACGCCTACGAGAGGCGCGATCAGCGCCTCGATACGCTGTGAGTAGCTTTCCTCGAACTGTCGCGTGAATTCGACCTGTTGGTCACGCGCTGCGAACTCATCTTGTCCCTGTGGCGACGACAACAGTCTCCCTTGCTGGTCCACCACCGTCACCTGCGAAGCGTCGATGTCGGGCAGGCTCGACGCGACCAAATTGACGATCGCCGTGACCTGCTCTGACGCCAGCCTCCGACCGGGCTTCATCTGCAAGAAAACACTGGCACTCCCAGGACTGCGGTCACGTACGAAGCTCGAGTTGCGCGCCACAGCGATGTGGACACGCGCCGCCGCAACCTGCTGCAAACTCGATATGGTCCGCGCGAGTTCCTGCTCAAGCGCGTGCTGGTAGCGCGCAGTCTCCATGAACTGCGAAACACCCAAACCACCTTCTTTCGACAAGCTCGCGAAGCCACCAGATTGAAGAACCCCCTGCCCCGCGAGCATCAGTCGCGCCTCATTGATCCTCTCCACCGGCACTGAGATTCCGCCGGTTCCGTTCTCCATCCGATACTTGATCCCTGCAGAGGACAAGGATTGAGTGATCGCCGCCGCCTCCTCATCCGCGAGATTGGAGTACAGCAGACCGTAGGTGGGTCCCTGCGACCAGAGTACGACGCCGACACCTGCGGCCACCGCTGCCGCCAGGCCGACAAGCATCATGACGGGCTTGAAGCTGGAACCGAGACTGGATAGGGCGTCGGCGCCCGCTGCCTGCATGGCCATTCGATTCTCCGTGCCGTCAGACCGGCATGTTCATGATTTCTTGATAGGCGGATATCATGCGATTACGCACTTCCACCGCACCGCGGAAGGCGATGCTCGCTTTCTGCATGTCGATCATCACCTGCGGCAGATCCATTCCAGGATCACCGCGCTCGAACGCGCGCTGGGAAGCGCTCGACTGGGCCTGCGCCTCGTTGATGCGCTCGAGACCGTTGCGCAGTACCGACGCGAAACTCATCGCGTTGGTGGCGCCCGTGGCAGAGGATCCACCGACCCCCGCGGGGCCGGGCAACAACGCGCCGAGATCGCCCGGCCGGACGGACTGCGCCGCCGGACCATTCACTTGCGCACGCAAGGCGCGCATCTGCGAGACGACTCGATCGATCTCCATCTGGCTCATGGAGCGGGCGCCTCAGGAAAACCCGTACGCAATCGTCCGACTGGGGCCCGTCGTGCGGCGCGGGGCCACGTTTCAAAAATACACAAAGAGAAGCCTCCTAAGCCTCGCCAATCCTCAACGGATGGCGCTCGGCTTAGAAAAGCAAGAAACGTGCCGGGCAGGTGACGTCCTGCAACCGTCAAGGAACCGTCAGCCTTGGCAGCTCTCGGCATCCGCCATACCGAACTTGCGGAGCTTTTCCACCAAAGTAGTCCGGCGAAGACTCAAAAGGCGAGCTGCGTGGGCGACCGTGCCGCCCGAACGCTCCAACGCCTCGGAGATCAATCGATGCTCGATGGCGTATAAGTGAGCGCGAAGATCGACACCGTCCGCCGGGAGGCCTTCGGTGTCGTCAGCGCCGTCGTCATACGGACCCTCAGCAGCAGCGGCGAGCGATTCCTGAGCCACCTGTTTGCCTTCAAGGCGCTCTGCCAGCGCCTCGCGCAGGCTTCTCTGGATCACCGTCCGTTCGACCAAGGCGTCGGAGACGGCTTCGAATACAGCCTCGGTGACCGGTGTTTCCGTACGGACCACGATCTCCGACCCAAGCGGTGACGGTGTACCACTGAGCCCCTCTCGGTACCGCGGCGGCAAGTCCATGACTTCTACCCGCTGTTCGCCGTTCAGCACGCTGAGGCGCTCGATCAGATTACCCAACTCACGGACGTTCCCCGGCCACGGATAAGCCCGCAACGCTCGCATCGCCGATGTCGAGAACTCCAACATCGGCCTGCCAGCCCGGACATTAGCCAACGCGAATTCATGCACCAAAGTGTCGAGGTCATCGGCCCGATCGCGCAAGCTGGGCATCTCGATGGGGAAGACATTCAGGCGATAGAAGAGGTCTCCACGGAATTGGCCGTTCTCGATGGCTGCCTCGATGTTCCGGTGAGTGGCTGCGATGATTCGAACATCGCAACGGATAGGCTGGTGGTTGCCCACGCGCTCGAAGACCCGCTCCTGCAACACGCGCAACAGCTTCACCTGCATCGCGGGGCTCATATCGCCGATCTCATCCAGGAACAATGTACCGCCTTCAGCGATCTCGAAACGCCCCCGCCGCGACGAATACGCGCCGGTGAACGCGCCTTTTTCGTGCCCGAAGAGCTCGCTTTCCATCAATTCGGCAGGTATCGCACCACAGTTCACCGCGACGAAAGCCCCGCGGCGGCGCGGGCTCGATTCGTGGATAGCACGGGCGACAACCTCTTTGCCGGTACCGGATTCCCCGAGAACCAAGACGTTCGAGTCGTGGGACCCCACCTTTCGGATGAGGCTCACCACTTGCCGTATGGCGGTGGAGGGACCGCTCGGGTAACGGACGCAGACAGGCTCATCGACAGCGCTGGCTGCACGAACCGATGACGCCGAAATGCGGTCGTCCGATCGCTTCACATCCCCTCCCCTATAGTTGACCGGGGCTTTATAACGCACGGGGAGTCAGAAACTGGGCATATATATCCGATGTGGAACCAAAAAATGACTTTCGACAGGTTCGTCTCAGGAACCTTTGACGAAGCCTTGCCGGCGTTGATCGTTTTTGAAGGGCTGCAGCGCCGACCAGGCTGAACGGATCTCCTGTAGGATCGACGCGGAAATCTCAAGCGGCTTAACGTCGCTAGACAATTGTCCGACTAACAATTGGCGACTGACGAACTCATAGAGATCGTCGAGATTACGGGCCAAGGCACCATACGACAGATCCAGGCTGGCCCGAAGCTCACCGACGATGGCGACCGCGCGCTCGAGGTGCCGATTGCGCTCGTGACTCTGCGCTCGCGCGTTGCAAGCGCGCGCTTGCACGATCCTCGCTAGCGCCCCGTCGAGCAGCAGTATGATCAGTTGATGCGGGTCGGCCGCAGCGACCCCACCATGGGCGGCGACCGACTGATAGGCGGATACTTTTCCTTGCAAGGCGGGTGACATGGCGACCTCGTCGTACGGGCACTGCGCCCTCACCCCCTTTATCGGCAGCCTATACGGCGGCTTGAGCGCGGAAAACGCGTCACTTCAATGCGCCCGCCAAGTACCGGCCGGTGGACTGCATATCGCTGAGCATCGCATCCAGCGCACCGAACTGACGCCGATAGCCGGCCTCCAGCAGTTGCATCCGTACCTCGAGGGCATCCCGCTGTTTCTGCAGGTCACGCCGCTGAGTCTGGAGCGAGTCCGTGCGTGCGACCACCTGCCCGCCCAGACCGATCGCACCGTCGAGTGTGGCGTGGAGCCGCGTAGCGATGCCGCCATTCCCGGCAAGCACCTTGGCGACACCTGCCGCATCCGACTGCAGCGCTGCCGTCAGCTTACCGTCATTGATCACTAGCCTGCCGTCGGCGCCGAATCCGATGCCGATCTCGCTCAACGTCGAAGGCGATCCCGGATTGGCTTGGATGACACCCGTGATGTCGCGGCGCATCCGCGACTCCACGCCGAGCAGCGTACTCTCTCCAAGCAGCGGCCCTGCCTTGCGTGTCCCGCCGTCGAAGGAGCGTTGGCTGGCCATCGTCGCGGCGGCGTTGTTGTAGTCGCTGACGAGCTTGGCGATCCTCTCCTTGACGCTCGCGACATCAGGACTGACGGTCACCGTGACCGTCGTGCCGGGTTTCGAGGTCGCCAGATCGAGCGTCACGCCCTCGATAGCCGTCGAGACCGTATTCCCGGACGCAGAGACCGCGAATCCTTCGATCTTGACCTGGGCGTCAGCGGCCGACGAGAGCACCGTCATCGGCGGCGTCTGTCCCTGGCCCTGACCAGGGTTGTATTCCAATTTCTTGAGCGTACCGTTAGGCGGCGTAACCTGCACGTTGATCGCTTGGGCGCTGCCAGATAAGGCAGCGGTGAAGACCATTCTCGCGCCATCGTCGGCCTGCACGATGCTGGCACGCACCCCGCGGTTGTCCGGTGCGGTATTGATTGCATCGCGAAGCTGCGCGAGCGTCATCCCATCGGTCGCCGCGACGACGAATTCCTCGCCGTTCTGCGCGAATGTCAGCTCGCCGGCCCCGACCAGCGAGCCGCTGCCCCCGGCGTAAGGCTCGGAGACCAATTTATGCGTCGTCGCGAGCGACAGCACTTCGACCGAGAAAGTGCCGACGGGCGCGCTGGTCGAGGCCGTTGCCCGAAGGATCGTCATATCGGACGATGTGGCACGCCTTGCCAAAACCTGGCTTTCGTTCCGTAGGGCGCCGACCGACGACTGCAGCGTCGACAATACTCCGCGCATCACGCCTAGCGCCGACAGTTTGCTGTCGATTCCGGTCTGGGTACGCGAGATGCGCTGCTCGACAGGCGACCGCTCCGCAGCGACGAGCTGCGTGACGAGGTTGTTGACGTCGAGACCGGAGCCGAGACCGGGCGCACTGAGCCCAGCCATCAGACCCGACCTTCGAACAGTACGCTTCGCATCGCTTCCACCTGCGAGTCTATGCGCTGCGCGATACGAAGCGCTGTGGCATCAGGGATCTGTCGGATCAATTCGCCGGTGCTCTGATCACGCACGACGATCACCATCTTTTCGCTCGCCTCGTCGACCCGGAACTCCAGGTTCCGCCCCGCCTCACGGGACATCTTCTCCAACCTTTCCGCGACACGGGCGCGTTCGCTCGCATTCAGCTCTCTGGCCCGCGCCGTGTCTTCGGCTGCAGTCTCACGTTCCAGAGACACGCTCGCTGCGGTAGCGCGGGTCTCCACCTCTACCTTTGGCGCGATACGTGGCGCCACAACTGCCGGCGACGACTCTGGGATCTTGACGGTACTCATCGGCGCGACCTCCTCGGGAACACGACAAGCGGCGACCCCCTCTCAGGGGCCGCCGCCGGTCGATCGATCAGAACGCAGGCTTCATCCATGTATAACCGTGCGCCTCACGTTCTTCTGACCTCAACGAAGCAGCGACAGCACCGACTGGGGCGCGGAATTGGCCTGGGCCAACATCGCGACACCGGCCTGCTGCAACACCTGCGCGCGGGTGAGACTCGCCGTCTCCTGCGCGAAGTCCGCATCCTGGATCCGCGAGCGCGAGGCTGAGAGATTCTCAGTCGTGCTACGCAGGTTCGAGATCACCGAGTCGAAGCGGCTGTTGATGGCACCGATGGTGGCTCGCGAGGAGTTCACCGAAGTCAGCGCATTGTCGAGCACGCCGATCGCCTGCTGTGAGCTGGTGAAGCTCTGCACGTTCGTCGAGTTCATACCCGTGGTCGACGTCGAAGCGCCGACCGAACCGGCTGCGAATCCCGACAGCGCAACGGTCGCCGACCCGCCGGCAACCGTGATGGCTGCACCGCTGCTCAAGGTGTAGTTGCCCGTGGCCGAATCGTAGGAGGCTCCGACGCCCGTGGTCGCGGAGACGGCGTTGATCGCCGACACCAGCTGCCCGGCGCGTTCCTGCGCACTGCCCGCCGCGGCGATGGCACCGACGCTCGTGCCGTTCACCGTCAAACCGCCCGCGGCGATCGCCGTGGCGAAGCTTGTCATGCTGCCGGCTGCCACAGAGCCTTCAACGCGGGTGAAGGTACCACCGAGCGCGCCGGTGCTGACGTTCGCCAGCGACTGGATGGTGATGACTTCGCCGACGTTCGCACCGACCTGAAAGTTCACGCCGCTGAAGGAACCGTCGAGCAGTTTAACGCCTGCGAAGACGGTCTGATCGGCGACGCGCTGGACTTCGCTGCGCAGCTGGCCGTATTCGGCGTTGAGCGCATCGCGGTCGACCTGGCTGTTAGTGCCGTTCGACGCCTGTACCGCCAATTCACGCATGCGCTGCAGGTTGGAGGTCACCGAGCCGAGGGCGCCTTCTGCAGTCTGCGTCAGCGACACCGCGTCGCCCGCATTTCGGATCGCCGTAGAGAGACCACGGATCTGCGCTGTGAAACGCTGCGAGATCGCAAGACCGGCGGCGTCGTCCTTTGCCCCGTTGATACGCATGCCAGACGACAATCGCTGCAGCGAGGTGGCCATCTCGTCGGACGACGTGGCGAGATTACGCTGCGCATTGAGCGACATGACGTTTGTGTTGATGACTTGAGACATTGAGCAGACTCCCTATGGAATGTAACGTTGGATTGAAAAAATGGTATCGATCACAAGTAGTCGAAAAGTGACATGCGGGAGAGCCGGGCAACCGACTGTTGCGCCGCCTGCAAGCCGGTCAGCTGCATGTTCAGGCGCGACAGAGCCTCTGCATAATCGGTATCGCGAAGTTGCGATAGGCTCTTTGCGACATCCTCCCGCAGTATCGAACGGGTGGCGGCCGCGTTGTCTACCGCACTGAGCCGCGCGCCGACCACCGCCCGTGCGCCGGACAGCCGTTCCTGACCCTGCCCGAGCTGGGCGAGCACCGCGTTCAGTTCGTTCGTCGAGGATGCGCGTTGTATCGGATCCGAGATCGGCGCTTCGAGCGCGGCGGCCAGCCGCTCGAAAGTCGCGAAAAGGTCTTCGCTCCCCGACGGGTCGATATGGAACTGATCACCCGGCACCGGGCTACCGGTCAGGGTAATACGGACGCCCTTGAACTCGATCGCATCGCCCGACCCGTACGGGCCGCTGGCGACCAGCGCATCCGCGGCATCACGCGCCTCCCAATCGCCGTTCGGCATGATCAACACGCGGTAGGGCTCGCCATCCCACGCTGTCGGATCGACCAAGGAGCCTGCCCCGAGCACCGCAGTGCCGGCGTTGGCGGTGCCGGCGCGCAGCGCAAAGCTGGCGTTGCCCGACGGTATCTGGACGAACACCTCAGACCCAGGCAAGGCATCCGCGATCCGTTGGCCTGGGGCCACTTCCACCAAGCGTTGTTGGTCATCCCCGGTGTAACGGATCACACCACTGTCCCGTGTGAAAGGTTCGACGCTGCTGCTGCCACCCGCGAACAGGTACTCACCCGAGGGCGAACGACGGTTTGCGATCTGCATAAGTTGGTCGACACTGGCGCGGACCTCTGTCGCAAGGATCCGACGCGCTGACCGGTCGAGCGCGCCGTTTCCGCCCTGCACCGCCAGTTCACGCACCCGCAGCAAGAGGTCAGCTGCATCAGCGATGGCACCCTCTTGCAGACCAAGACGGGAACCGACCATGTCGCCGTTCCGTTCGTGCTGCTCGGCAGCGAGCAGCCACCTCTCGCTCTCTTGGATCCTCGCCGCGGCCACCGGATCTTCGGCAGCCGACTGCAGTTTGATACCGCTCGAGATCCGCGCCTGCGTCTTCTGGACGCCCGCTTGTAGGCGCGCGAGGGATTCGGTGTGGCCCTGCATGAGCCCTGCGGTGGAGATGCGCATATCGATCAGCGCACGATGCCGATGAGCATGTTGAAGACCTCGTTCGCCGTCCGGATGACCTGCGCGGACGCTTGATAGGCTTGTTGGTAGCGAAGCAGATTCGAAGCTTCCTCATCTAGGTTCACGCCGGAGACGGACTGCCGCTGCTTCACGGAGTCCTGATAGGCCAACCGTTGTACCTCGGAGTTCCGCTGCGCTTGCTGCGTGACCGCGCCGACCCCGCTCGTCAGCCGGGTCACTGCATCGGCCAGCGATGAAGTTGCAGCGTCGAGCATGGGCGAGCGCAGTGCATCAGACAGCAGTACTGCATTACGGTTATCACCGCGACCGGCACCGTTGTCAGTAATCGCGAATCCGTCGCCCGCCGCGGGCGCCCCGCTGATCCGCAGCCGCCAACCATTCGCCTCTATCGGTTGACCGACGACCCAGGCTTGCGAAGGACCGCCATCGATGCTGACTGTCGATGGCGTGGGGAATATGACCGCAGCGGGGGTGCGTAACATCGGATTTGTCGGATCGATTACCTCCAAGGCGGTGACCCGGGCAGCACCGGCGTTATCGACCGACGCCGAGACGCGGACCGGCGCCGCTGCGGCGACCCGCGAAGGCGCGGTGATCTCTACCCGCATCTGGCTGACCGCCTCGCGGGTCGGCCGTAGCAGTACACGGTCGCCGACGGCCGGCGTGCCGCCCACGAGCAGCGAAAGTCCATCGAACGCGATCGGAGATCCCGCTGCTCCCGTGCCGGTGAACGGCACCGCAGCGCCGCTGTCGAGTCTGCGCAGCGACCATGCTGTGCCCTGCCACTCGAGCTCGTAATCCGCCCCGGTTAGCGCGCTCGCGTCGGTCAAAGTCGCCGAGGTCGTGACAACGCCGGTATTGTCGGTCGGTACCACCGTTTTCGGCGCACCCACGGAAAGCAGTTCCCCACCTGGTACGCCTAGGAAGTCGACGCCCTTCTGATGCTGGGCGTTGAGCGCGGAGGTCAATGCCGTAGCGATCCGCCCGACCTCATTGCGCGCCGGATCAAGAACCTCTTCCCGAAGTTCGAACAGACCACCGAGCACGCCGCCCGAGATCGATCGGGTGACGTCCTCGGAGCTACTGCCGTTCCGGAGCACCACGCGAAACCGACCGATGTCGGCAGGATCGTTGACCGTAGCGACTCTTACAGATGCGTCACCGAGAACGAGGGACTGACCGCCGCTGAGATACACGTTCACCGCACCATCGTCGTTGGCGACCACCCTGATCGAGACCTTGGCTGCGAGCTGATCAAGGAGGCGATCGCGCTGGTCCAGCAACCCGTTGGGTGCACTGCCGGCAGTGGCGCGCGCGACGCCGATGTCACGGTTGAGCGTGGCGAGGCTGACGGCCAATCCATCGACGGCCGAAGCCTCGGCCACGATTCGGACATGAGTGGAGCCATCGAGTTCGCGTAACCGGGCATCCAGCCCGCGCATCTGGGACACCGTGGCGTCTAGAGTCTCTACCAATCCTTGGCGCGCGGCCATCGAAGCTGGCTCGGTCGCAACAGCCTCGATCGCGTTGGTAAGCCGCTGCAGTGCGTTGGACAGACCGCCACTCGGGTCGCCGAGCAGGTTCGTCACCCGAGCCGCCTGAGCCGCAAAAACTTCGAGCCGCGCCGAATTGGACTCTGAGACCCGCGATTGATCGGCCAGGAAGTCGTCCACCACGCGAGCGAGGCGACCGACTTCCACTCCGTTTCCGACCCATGACGCGCCGACCGGGGGCGACTCACGGGCGACCAGATCGGCGCGCTGCCGGACATAGCCATCCGTATTGGCGTTGGCGATGTTCTGGCCCGTGACATCCAAAGCCTGCCGGAACGCCTGCAGGCCGGACATGCCGATCACAAAGAGGTTGCTCATGAGCGCTCAGGCCCCGTGCGCCGATGGCCAGCCACCAGCGTCCTGGCTTCGAGCAAGCGACCGACCGAGTCGGCGACCGCGACGATCTTCTGGGCGTAACCTGGATCGGTCGCGTAGCCGCCGCGATGCAGTGCCGTACCGAAAGCAAGCGCGTCGTCACCCGTGCCGCGCACCGCCTGATACCGGCGACTGTTCCCGATCAAACGAGCATGGTCGGCGACGCTCTCATCGACGCTCGAATAGGCGCGGAACCGCTCGACCATACGTTGTGCGCGGCCCTGCAAGACTTCGGTGGTCGACGATGACACGGATGGACCACGCCAGTTCCCGGTCGCCTTGATACCGAAGAAGTTGAAGCTCAGCCGACCATCCGCAGAGCGGGGTAGATGGCGCCCCCACCCGGTCTCGAGGGCGGCCTGCGCGATCAGGTTGCGCGGCGACACGCCGAGTTGGGCCGCAGCCTTCTCCGCAGCCGGAAGGATCGCGTCGAGGAATTCCTGCCGCGAAGGGATTTTGCCGGCCGGGAGGTCGCGGATCAGCGATCGATCAGCCGCTGTCGTCGGGGCCACCGCGGCCGGCAGCACGACTGCGGGTGATGTAACTCCGGCCTCGGGTACGCGCGCAGCCGCCGCCGGAGCGACCGCTTGGAACGGTGAGATCGTCGCGCCTGGCATATGCCACAGGTCATTGGTCGGGCCAGACCGGGGCACTGCCGGCGCGAGCCTGGGCGACGGGTCTTTGGCGCCAAGTTCATTCGGCGCGAGACCGCTGCGCTTCACTTGCGCGACAAGCATCTCGGCCAGACCGAGTCCGCGGCCACGTGACATATCCACCGATAGCTGGTTGTCGAACATGTCGCGGTAGAACCGACTTTCCTCTGAGTCGAACATCGGATCGCCCCCACTGGCGTCCCTCATGCTCTGTAGCATCATCCGCGTGAACACCGATTCGAACTGACGCGCGGCTTCACGCAGCGCTGCCGGGTCCTGCACCTTGGCATCGCGCCGCAAGGCGGCGAGCCCCTGCAGATCGTTGTAGTTGTTCACCCTAGCATCGACGCTCATGACCCCGCCCCCTCAGATGACGATGAGCTCAGCGCGCAACGCGCCGGCTTGCTTGAGGGCCTCAAGGATCGCCACGAGATCACCCGGCGCCGCGCCGACACGATTCACCGCATCGACGATCGCATCGAGGTTCACGCCGGCCTCGAACTTGAACATCCGCGCCTTGGGCTGATCGATCTCGATCTCGCTGCGGGGGACCTCGACCGTCTGACCTGCGGCGAACGCGTTCGGTTGGCTGACTTCGGTGCGTTCGGTGATGGTCACCGACAGCGAGCCGTGCGATACGGCTGCTGGCAAGACGCGTACGTTGCTGCCGATCACGACCGTCCCGGTTCGCGAGTTGATGATCACGCGCGCCGGAGCCTCACCTGGCTTGATCTCCAGTTGCTCCAAGGTCGACACATATGCGATCCGCTGCGACGGATCCGCCGGCGCGAGAACCTGGACGGAGACCGCGTCGATCGCGGCCGCAGTTCCAGTGCCAAGCATGCGGTTGATCCCCTCGGCGAGCCGCGTCGCCGTCGTGAAGTCCGGCGAA
This sequence comes from Proteobacteria bacterium UBA964, assembly GCA_002292945.1. Lineage (GTDB taxonomy): Bacteria > Pseudomonadota > Gammaproteobacteria > Steroidobacterales > Steroidobacteraceae > UBA964. The sequence continues at coordinate 32,526 of DBCG01000061.1, forward strand.
TTCAGGTTCAGGGTGACCGTCGGTGCTGTCGCGAAGCTGGAGCGGACCTCGCGCTCGACCGTGGCACCGCCCGGGATCCGGCCGCCGCTCGGCACATTCACCGCGATACGCGATCCGTCACGACCGGATACACCGAAGCCGCTGACGATCAAACTTCCCTGCGCCATCGCATACACCTCGCCATCCGCACCGCGCAACGGCGCGAGCAGCAAAGTGCCACCTCGCAGACTGCCGGCGTTGCCGATCGAAGACACCGATACGTCGATCGTTTGGCCGGGTTTGGAGAACGGCGGCAGTTCAGCGTGGACCGTGACGGCCGCGACGTTCTTCAACTGGGGGTTTGACTCGGGCGGCACCGTGATCCCGAACTGCGCGAGCATGTTCTTGATGCTCTGGATCGTGAACGGCGCCTGACTCGTCTGGTCACCCGTACCATCAAGACCGACGACGATCCCGTAACCGACCAGCTGGTTCGTGCGAACCCCGGAGACCGAAGCGAGATCCTTGACCCGCTCAGCCCGCACTGGTGTCGCCGACAACACAATCGCAACGGTCAGGGCTGCCATCAACGCGAGGATCTTTATGCGTTGCAGATCCATGTGCACCTCAGAACGGCAGCCAGCGGGAGTTGAAGAAGCGTGAGAGCAGACCCGGCGCATTGGCATCAGCGATGGGACCACGACCTGCGACGGTGATCCGCGCATCAGCGATCTTGGTCGAGGGGACGGTGTTGTCCGGCTCGATGTCCACCGCGCGAACGATGCCGCTCACGCGGATGTACTCGCGACCTTGGTTGATGGTGATCCATTTCTCGCCGCGCACGAACAGATTGCCGTTCGGCCAACGCTTTGCCACTGTCACGGTGATGTCGCCGAAGATGCTATTGCTCTGGCGGCTCGATCCTGAGCCGTCGAAGGACGCGGCGTTATCGACACCGGCGGAGAGCACCTCGACGCCGTTGACCGTCACCGGTCTGCCAGCGATCGTCGGACCGCTCAGCTCGATCGCTGTGCTCTTGCTGGTCGTGGTGCTGGAACTCTTCGAGGCATTGATGCTCTCGACGAGACGGATCGTCAGCGTGTCGCCGATCCGCCGCGCCACCGTATTCTCGAACAGACGGACATCCTGCCCTGCCTGATAGATGGCCCCGTTGTCGGCAGCGCTCATCGGCACATCAGGCGGCAACGAAGCCTCCCACCCGGCCGCATAGTCAGGCGGCGTGTTCGCGCAGCCGGCGACGGATGACAACAGCACCGCGACGGTTACCCTCAGAATGGTGGATGCTTGGGGCGTCATGAAGGTGTCCTCAGGCGTCACGGTCACAGCCGCGCCGTGAGCGTCTCGAGCATCTTGTCGGCGGTCGAGATGGCCTTCGAGTTCATCTCGTACGCACGCTGCGTCTCGATCATCGCGACCAGTTCCTCGACGACGTTCACGTTCGAGGCCTCCAACGCCCCTTGTTGCAGCGCACCAAGCCCGTTGAGCCCCGGCGTGCCGGCCTGCGGCGGCCCGCTGGCTGCGGACTCGAGCATCAGATTCTCGCCACGGGCCTGAAGGCCGGCCGGATTGACGAAATCGACGACCTGGAGGGAGCCGACCTGACTCGGTGCAGGCTGCCCAGCCAACTGCACGGACACCGCGCCATCTGTACCGATCGAGACCGACTGTGCGCCGTCCGGGATCGAGACCGCCGGTTGGACACGGTAGCCGCCGGAGGTGACCAACTCCCCTTGAGCGTTGATCTTGAAGCTGCCGTCACGCGTGTAGGCGTTCGTGCCGTCGGGCAGCGCCACTTGGAAGAAACCCCGCCCGTTGATGGCGACGTCGAGTGCGTTATTCGTCACCTGCAGGTTGCCCTGGGTATAGGTCTTCTCGGTGGCGACCACGCGCACACCAGTACCGACCGCGAGTCCCGAGGGGAGCTGGGTATCTTGCGCTGCATCGGCTCCGACCTGGCGCAGGTTCTGGTAGAGCAGATCTTCGAAGGCGACCCGACCACGCTTGAACCCCGTGGTGTTGACGTTCGCAAGGTTGTTCGCCGTGACCGCCATGCGCGTCTGTTGCGCCTCCAGTCCGGTCTTCGCTGCCCAAAGTGCAGAATCCATATCGGTATCTCCAGTTGTTCCCAGGCTCAGCTGATTCGCATCAGGCTGGCGGAGTTGCGGGCGTTGTCTTCGACGGTACGGAGTGCCTTCATGTGCATGTCGAACTGGCGCGCCAGCTCGATCATCCGCACCATCGCGTCTGCGACGTTCACATTGCTGCCTTCGAGCGCGCCTGACGCGATGCGGACCGAAGCATCCGCCGGCGCATCGCCGCCGCCCTTCAGGCGGAACAGGCCGTCGACTCCGCGCTCGAGTTGGGCCGGGTCAGGCTTGACGAGTTTGATGCGCCCCACGCGGGCGGTGGTCTCAGCGCCTTGTCCGAGCGGCACGATCGACACGGCACCGTCTGAGCCGACCACAAGCGAGGCAAAGGGGGGGATGGTCAAGGGCCCACCGTCCGAGAGCACGGCATGTCCGGCGCCGTTACGGACGGCACCGGTGGCGTCTAGGCGAAGATCACCAGCACGGGTATAGGCTTCGGTCCCATCAGGCGCTTGGACGGCGATCCAGCCGTCGCCCTCCACTGCGACATCGAGGTCGCGGCCGGTCGTCTGCAAGGGACCGGCCGCGCGGCTCCAGCCGTTCTCATTGATGGTGGCGAACGCCCGCGCTTCACTGCGGATACCCTCGCCCGCCGATCGGGTCGCGACCGACGCGAGCTCGGCCCGGAAACCCACCGTGGAGGCGTTGGCAAGATTGTGGCTGTTGATCGCCTGCGCTCGCATGGACTCGCGTGCGCCGCTCATCGCCACAAAGATGTACTTGTCCATGTCAACGCCTCAGTAAGGGTGTCATCAACGGATGTTGATGATCGTCTGCGACAGGTTGTCGGACGTGGAGATCATCTTCGCGTTGGCCTGGAAGTTCCGCTGCGCCGTGATCATGTTCACCAGCTGCTGCGTCACATCGACATTCGACCCTTCGAGCGCGCCAGCCTGGATCGAGCCCATCCCCCCGTTGCCTGCGGACGAGAGCAGAGCAGGACCTGAGGCGAACGTCTCACCCCAGCTCGTGTCGCCGAGCGTCTGCAGCCCATCGACGCTCGCGAACTGCGCGATGGCGATCTGACCGAGGGGCACCGAGCGACCGTTCGTGAACCGGGCCTGGACCACTCCCTCGGCATTGGTCTCGACACCGATGAGGCGACCAGTCGTGTATCCATCCTGGTTGATGGCGCTGACGCTGAAGGCGTTGCCGTACTGGGTGCTCGTACCCACATCGTAGGTGAGCGTCAGGGGGGCAGCACCGGTCGTCGGCGTGTACGGCGGATACGTGATCTCCCCTGTGGCCGGGGTGATCAGTGTGCCGACATTCGAATACTCCAAAGTCTGGACCGCGCCGACCGCATTGCCATCGACATACAGCCGCTGCTGCCAGGTGTTGTCGGTCGCAGTCTTCGACAGGTATACGGTCGCCGTGTGGGCTGCACCCAGAGAGTCGTAGACCGTCATGGCGGTCGAGTGGCTGTACGTGTCAGCGTCCGCCGGATCGAACGGGGTCTTCGCCGGTACCGCTGCGTTGCCCGGCAGATTGAACGACAGGTCGATGCGACCGGTCGCGGACGGCGCGCTCACGCCGCTCGTCAGGCGAAGATCTGTCGTCGTGCTCGTGTTGAAGCCGTCCTCGCCGAGCGGCGGGAACACCTGGAGGCGCTTGTCGGCTCCGTTGACCACAAAGCCGTTGCGGTCGACCTTGAACGCCCCGGCACGGGTATAGGCGCGGGATTCGGAGTCACCGACCATGAAGAAGCCCTTTCCGCTGATCGCGAGATCGAGTCCGTTGTCGGTGAAATTGATGGCGCCCTGACCGAACTGTTGGTTGACTCCGGCGACCTTGACGCCGCTGCCGACCGCCGCCTGACCACCACCGGAACCGGAGTAGAGCTCTGCGAACTGCACCCGCGAGCTCTTGAAGCCGGAGGTCGAGCTGTTGGCGATGTTGTTGGCGGTGGCCGCCAATTCGGACTGGGCGGCATTGAGGCCGGAGATCGCTACTCTGAAAGTCATCTGTGTATACCTCTGTGGGGTGGCGGTCACATCACCCGGCGCACAGCGCCGAGCGGCAGGGATCCGTTACGGGTGTTGAGGACGATGCCGCGGCCCGCGGCATCGAGGGTGACGCTGTCGACTCTGCTGAGAAGCAAGACTTGGGCCGATTCGCCTCGTGCGCCGAAGCGCGAAAGAGCCTCGATGCGGTACGCGCCGGCCGGCATCACTGTGCCGTTGTCTGCGCGCCCATCCCAAGCCATCTCGGTGACACCGGAGACCGACGGCTGGACCTGCGCTCGACGAACCACTGCGCCAGAGGCGTCGCGGACCACGAACTCGACGCGTTCGGCGCCGCTCGGAGCTTCGACTGCCGCGCGCACCGGCGTCGTGCCGTCGAACACCGCGGTATCGCCTGGTGCAAGCACATCGCGCCCTACGAGGTTCGCGCCTGACAAAGCCTGCGAAGAGCGCATCGAGCCCACTAGGTCGGAGACCGAGCTCCCCATTTCTTGTATGCCGGTGACGGTGCTGAACTGTGCCAGCTGCCCGAGGAACTCCGCAGGCTCCAAGGGCTTGAGCGGGTCCTGGTTCTTGATCTGGGCCAGCATCAAGGTGATGAATTGGTCTGCGCCGAACTGTGGCATCTCCTTCCGCAGGCCGGCGGCAGGATCAGCCGATGAGCCTGGCGATGATGGAGCGGTACCTGAAGCGAGCATCCCTTATCCCTCCTGTGCCTGACCGATCATTGGCCAAGCCGCAAAGTGGCGAGCAGCATCTCTTTCGACGAATTCATCACCTCGATGCTGTTCTGGTACGAACGCGACGCGGAGATCATGTCGACCATCTGCTCGACCGGATTGATGTCGGGCGCATAGACGAAACCGTCCGCGTCAGCGACCGGATTACCGGGCTCGTAGCGCGCGAGCGGCGCCTTCTCGGACTCGATGACCTCAGTGACGCGGACTGATGCTGTCGCACCAGCATCCCGCCCGACACCGGCGATGACGGTCTCGAACACCGGATACCGCGCTTTGTAAACGCTCTCTTTGTCTCCGCTGACCGTGTTCGCGTTGGCGAGGTTGCTGGCGACCGTGTTCAACCGGACCGACTGCGCAGAGAGCGCAGAACCGGCGATGTCGAAGATCTTGAAAGAGGACATGGATATTCGCTCCTTGATCTGGCTTATTGCCCGGTGAGCGCGGTCATCAGGCCACGCAGCTTTGAGTTCACGAAATGAAGTGTGGTCTGGTATCGGATGGCGTTCTCCGAGAACGCGGCCTGTTCAAGCTGAACATCTACCGTGTTGCCGTCGATCGACGGTGCGACAGGAACGCGGTACAGAGAGGCGGCCTCATTCAGCTGACGGTCACCCATGGCACCGCCGCCGGTACGCAGATGTTGGAACTGTGTGGCTGTGAGCGAGACGGCGCCGCCTTCGCGCCGGGCACTGGAGAGGGCCTGACGAAAATCGATGTCGCGCGCTTCAAAACCTGGCGTATCCGCATTCGCCAGATTGCGGGCGATCATCTCAGAACGCTTGGAGCGCAGCCTGAGCGCGTCTGCATGCAATCCGATATGTGCATCTAGGTCGAACATCCCGATCACTCCGCCAAAAAATTGACTTCCCACCCCGGTGTTGCAAACGCCATGCCACGGCGATCTTTCCTATGGCACGACACTTGCTATTTCCATGCCATGACCACTCGTATCGTTTTGTTGACGCTTCTCGTCCCGCTTCTGGCCGCCGCAGGAGTGCAGGACTTGAGCGAGATCCGCGCCGCAGCTGAAAGCGCCATCGGCGCCAAGGGCGCAGGCATCTCCGTCACGGCAGAGCCACCCGATCGCCGTTTGCGACTCGCGCCCTGTGACCAGCCGCTTTCCTCGAACCTCGCCACTCCTATAAGGAATGGACGGGCATCGGTGCGCGTCGCTTGTCAGGGGAAAAACCCGTGGAGCATCCTTGTCACGGTCCGGGTCGAGACCGAGGCGGAAGTGGTCGTGGCACGCCGGTCCCTTCCGGTCGGGACGGTGCTTGGGGAAGATGAGATGACGATCATCCGTCGTCGGCTGCCAGGAACGATCGATTGCTGCGCGACCGATATCGCTGCGGTGGCCGGACAACGCGTCCGGCGCCCCATCGCCGCCGAGGCGGTCATCACGCTGGATAGCATCGAAGCACCCCCTCTCGTGCGTCGAGGGGAGATCGTGACCGTCGTCGCGGATGCCGCAGGGTTCGAGGTGCGCTCGGTCGGTACAGCGCTCGCCGACGCCCGAGAAGGTGACGCGGTTCGCATCCGGCACTCGACCTCCCTCAGGATCATCCAAGCCCGCGCCGATAGCAGGGGTGTGGTCCGAGTAGATCGATGATCTGCAAAAAATCACTAAAGATTCCGAGCAGCCTGCCGTTAACCAGACAGTGACCCTGAATTGGTGGCCGTAATGTCTAACAAAATCAATGGGATGGATATCCGCCCCCCGGCGCCGTCTGCCACAGCTCCCATCGCCCGAAGCAAGGATTCCTTCGGACAAGAGGGCGCACCGACAGGCGGCAGTAACGGCGGGGTCCAGATCACGGACACCGCCCGCCACCTTGCGAGCCTCGAACGGATGCTCTCGCGTTCCCCAGAGGTCGACGAGAGCAAGGTGACGGAGATCAGCGCCGCGATCGAGCGCGGGCAGTTCGAGATCCAGCCTGAGCGGATCGCCGACAATCTTCTGCGGCTCGAGCAGACGCTCGCGCGAGCCTCCGGGCGTATGAAATGAGCCCTCTGCTGGACTCGGCAGCCGCCCGTTCCGGCTGCCGGGACACACTTGGGCGCCTACTTGATGAGGAGATCGACGCTCTCTTAGGGCTTGAGCGCCTGCTGATCACCGAGCGGGACGTGCTTGCCAAGAACGACTCGCCGGAAGCGCTGGAGGAGGTCTGCTCCCATCGCCAGCTTCGTATGAGTCAACTGTTGAAGATCCAGGACGAGCGCCGGGGTCTGTTACGGGCGACCGGCCACACCGTCGATACCGCCGGCATAGAGGCATTGCTGAGGATCTGCGATCCGCAGCGGACGCTGCCGGGGCGTTGGGCGCGATGCGCCGATCTAGCCGATCGTTGCCGCGGACTCAACGATTTCAACGGCGCGTTGGTGGCGTCGCGGATGCGCCGCGTCGAGGGGATGCTCGAGATCCTCACGGGGCGCAAGCGGGAGACCCCTATCTACAGTCGCCAAGGGCAGCAGGCCTGGGTCGCTGCCGGTCGATTGCTCGCCGCCGAGGCCTGACGGAGACTGGCCGCGCAGTCGTCGATGGTGCGGAACATAACACAGCCATCGAATATTTGATTGCTCCTGCGACAACTTACGCGAATACTCTGAACTTAAAGGATTTCAAACCTGATATAGAACGGATTACGTCATGAAACAACCGAAGCGGATACTGGTCGCCATCAAAGATCCTGCGGCGCGTACGATGCCCGCGGTCCGTAAAGCGGCGCAGCTCGCCCGCGCATCTGGGGCGACTTTAGAACTCTTCCATTCACTGTCTGAGACGGTGATGGTCGATGCGCTGGAGGCTCGTCGACAAAGCCTGCGCGAATATGAGCAGGAGCGCCACGCCGCCATCATGAAGCGCCTTGAATTAGTGGCCCGCCGCATCCGCAGACACGGCATCGAGGTCACCACCGCGGCCGAATGGGACTACCCGGTCGCCGAGGCGATCGTTCGGCGCGGACTGCGCATCGAAGCGGACGTGATCATCGCTGAAAGGCATGCTACAAAACATGTCGCCAGTTGGATGCTGGCCTACACCGACTGGGAACTGCTGCGGCATGCACCGTGCCCGGTGCTGCTGGTCAAGCAAGCCCGCGCTTGGCATCGTCCGGTGGTCATGACAGCGGTCGATCCGTTCCACAGCAACGCCAAGCCTTCCCGTCTGGACCTCGCCTTACTGAAAGCGAGCGCACAACTGACCACTGATCTGCGCGGTAGCCTTCGAGTGGTGCATTGCGTCCCGACCACTGCCGTCGTCACCACGGCTTTCATGAATTCTCCGAGCTTGACCGATGTCGCCGAGTCGACCCTGCGCAAGGCACGCAAAGCGCTCGCGGTCGAGGTCGCGCGGGTCCCCTGCCCCTCTCACCGTCTGTATGTGGTCGAGGGATCGGCGAGAGATGCCCTGCCCGAGGCCGCTCGCTCTTTAAAGGCGGACATCGTCGTCATGGGCGCCATCTCGCGATCGGGACTGAAGCGCATCTTCATCGGCAACACCGCCGAGGCGGTGCTCGACGCATTGCCCTGCGATGTGCTGGTGGTCAAACCTGGCAGCTTCAAGACCAAGATTCCCCGTCGTGGCCGAGGCGCCCAACTGATCGCACTGCCGACCGCCATGACCGGTTGATCTTGGCGCCACCGGCCTCGTTGGCCATAGGCACGACCTCAGACGAGCAGTACCAGCGCGGCGGCCGCCAACATCGCGAGGTGCGGCCAGAGCAGTCGCTGTAGGTAGGCGTTTCCGGCAGCGGCGTAGGCGATCACGAGTTTGGTCAAAGTGTTCGCGCAGAGCGCCCAGAAGATCGCCTGCAGGGCCTGGGCTTCGCTCAGTGCGCCGCGTGCCGCGAGCACCGCAGCCGACGCGGTGGCCGAGTGAGCGTCGACGAACCCCCCGACGCCGATCCCCACCTGCGCGCCGCTGTCCCCGAAACGCAGCGCCAGCCACGCGGCGAGCACCGTCATTGCCGTCACCGTGACGCTGAACCCCAACGCATGGAACGGTTGTAACGCGCGACTGTCCTTGGGTTCTACGTCCTTGCCGATCTGTGCCGCAGCACTACGTCGCCAGAGCCACCACGCGGCCACGGCGGGGATCGCAGCCATCAACGCCGCCGGCAGCAACCAGCCTTTGACCAGCGAGGGGTTTGCGACCGACACCACCAGCACGACCTGTGCGCCCGTCGCCACCGAGGAGCAAAGTGCTGCCGCGGCGGCGACATCCAGCAAACCGGGCGCGGCGCGTGCCTTCGCACCCATCGCACCGATGGTCGCGACGCTCGAGATGAAACCGCCGAAGAAGCCGGCCACGGGCAGCCCCCTGTGCGGCCCGAGGGCTCGCAATGCCACATGGCCGAGCGCATTGATGCCGAGCATCAGCACCGTCAGTTGACCCACTTTCCGAAGATTGACGACCCCCGCCGCGTCGATCGTACGGTCCGGCAACAGCGGCAAGATCACGAGCACCGCCGCCGCGAGCAGCATGAGGTCGAGGACCTCGCGCTGAGTCAGCGTGCGGCTCACGAAACGATGTAATGCCTCGCGCAACACCAGTGTCAGCGCGACGATCACGCCGATCGCCGCGGCCAAGGCAGGTTGCACCGTCGCATAGGCGCCGAGCAGATAGGTCGTGAACAGCGTGACTTCGCTGGTCACACCGGTGTCAGGGCTGCGGTCGCGCCAATAGGCGACGACCACCAGTGCACCGATGAAGGCCGCACCGATCGCGACCAGCAGCAGGCCGGTGAACTGCATCGCCAATGCGCCGCTGAGCGCGACCACCGCATGCGTGCGCACCCCCCCGGCAGCACCGAAGGATGGATCCAGTTTGCGACGTTCTCGCTCGAGCCCGATCAGCAAGCCGATGCCGAGCGCGACCAGCCATCCTGCGATGGTATCGCTCAACACGACTGATCCGTGGTCAAAACGCGTTCAACCCCGTGAGTTCGCGGCCAAGCGAGAGCTGGTGGATGGTCTCCGTGCCCTCGTAGGTGATCACGCTCTCGAGGTTGAGCGCGTGACGGATAGGGACGTGGTCGGCGGTGATGCCCGCGCCCCCGAGCAGGTCTCGTGCATCGCGTGCGACGTCGATCGCAGCGCGGCAATTGCTCCACTTGGCCAGGGAGACTTGGACGGGCGAGAGGATGCCGCGATCCTTACGACGCCCCAAGTGAAGCGCCAGCACCTGCCCCGTCGTGATCTTGCGCGCCATCTCGGCGAGCCGGATCTGCACGGATTGGGTCGCCGCCAGAGGTCGGCCAAAAAGCACCCGCTCGCGGGTGTAATGCAGGGCATCCATCAAACAGGCCTGCGCCGCACCGAGTACGCCCCACGCGATGCCGAAGCGGGCTTGGGTGAGACAGGACAGCGGCGCCTTCAGGCCGACCGTCGTGCCCGGGAGCAGACTCGAGGCCGGTAGCACCACATCATCGAAGAAAAGCGCACCCGTCGCCGACGCACGCAAGGAGAATTTACGCTCGATCTCGCGAGACTCGAAGCCTTTCATGCCGCGCTCGACAAGGAACCCGCGGACGCCTTCGTCGGTCAACGCCCAGACCACTGCGACATCGGCGATCGGCGCATTGGTGATCCACATCTTCGAGCCGTTGAGCACCCAGTCCTCGCCGCGTCGGCGGGCCGTGGTGTTCATGTTGAGCGGGTCGGAACCGCCGTGCGACTCGGTCAAGCCGAAACAACCGATGGCCTCGCCGCGTGCCATCGCAGGCAGCCAACGCTCGCGCTGCGAGTCGCTGCCATAGGTGTGGATGGGGTACATGCACAGCGAGGACTGCACCGACACAAAGCTGCGCAGCGCCGAGTCACCCCGCTCGAGTTCCTGGCAGATAAGGCCATAGGAGACTGCGTTGAGCCCTGCGCAGCCGTAGCCCTCGAGCGAGCTTCCGAGCAGGCCCAGGCGGGCCATCGGCGCGATGAGCTCCCGCGGGAAGTGATGGTCCTCGAAGTGCTTGCCGATCTGGGGCAGGACCTCTGCATCGACGAAACGCGCCACGGAGTCGCGCACCATGCGCTCGTCGTCATGGAGTTCATCTTCGATGCCTGCGATATCGTATGGGGAAAGTGCCAAGTGCTGCTCCTGTTAAGGGATCCCCTCAGCCGGCGACCTGCCGTGCTTTGAGGTCTGCGACCGCCGCCGCGTCGAATCCCAGATCGGCCAATATTTCATCACAATGCTCGCCGACGCGCGCGAGCATCCCGCCCTGCGTGGGCCGACGGCCGTCCATCTCGATGGGCAGGATGGGCAGGCGCGTTACCCGCCCGTCCGGCAGCGTGGTCGCGCCGAGGCTGCCATTGGCGGCCAGATGCGGGTCGTCGAACATCTCCTCCGGCTTGCCGATGGGCGCGAACGGCAGACCGGTACGCTCAAGGAGGGCCACCAGATCCGCCCGCATATAGCCCTTGAAGAGCTCACGCACCCGCGGCAGCAATACCTCGCGCTGCGCGACACGCTGTGCATTGGTCTTGAAGACGGGGTCGGCGCCCTCAGCCGTCCAACCGAAGGCCTCGCAGAACTTCTGCCAGAGACCATCCGAGACGATGCCGACGAACACCTGCTCGCCATCGGCTGTCTCGAAGACGTCATAGATCGCCCAAGCCGAGATGCGTACAGGCATCGGCTTGGCGGCTTGGCCGGTCACCGCCATCTGTGCCATGTGCTGACCGACCAGATAGACGGTGGTCTCGAAGAGCGCACTGCTCACTTTCTGGCCGCGGCCGGTGGCGTGACGTTGCTCGATCGCGGCGAGGATGGCGATGACGCCGAACATCCCGCCGGTCACGTCGATCACCGAGGTGCCAGCGCGCAACGGCCGGCCCGGCGGGCCGGTCATGTACGCGAGCCCACCCATCATCTGCGTCACCTCGTCGAGGGCTGTGCGGCTTTCATACGGGCCGCTCAAGAATCCCTTCTCGGAGCAATAGATCAGCCGCGGGTTGGCAGCCGACAGAGCCTCGTAGCCGAGCCCGAGCTTCTCCATGGTACCCGCGCGGAAGTTCTCCACGATCACATCAGCCGAACCGCAGAGCCGCTGTGCGATACCGAGCCCCTCGGGCGACTTCAGGTCGAGACAAAGGCTCTTCTTGTTGCGGTTATACATGGGGAAGTAGCCCGCACCCGACCCCGGCAGATCACGCGTCGAGTCGCCACCGATGGGCTCGATGCGGATCACCTCGGCACCGAGCTCGGCGAGGATGGCGCCGACCGCCGGACCCATGACCATATGGGTGAACTCGACCACGCGGATCCCGGCGAGCGGCAGCGGACCTGCGCCTGCAGGCGCAGATGAAACATCGACGGGGCTCATGCGCGGGCCTCCAGGGTGAACCCGAGCGGCAACCCGGCGTCCGGCGTGAAGCCGTACAGCGGCTCGCCGGGCAGCGCCGCCCGCAGGATCTCGCGAACGCGCAGCAGCTTCGGCAGGTCGATCCCGGTCCGAAGACCCATCGCTTCCAACATGAACACGAGATCCTCGGTGACGATGTTGCCGGATGCGCCAGGCGCGAAAGGACATCCGCCGAGCCCGCCCAACGAACTGTCGAAGGTGGTGATGCCGACCTCAAGACCGGCCACCACGTTGGCGAGGCCTAGGCCGCGGGTGTTGTGCAAGTGCAGTCCCGATAGCGCATGCGTACCCACCGCCGCGTGCACCTGACGCACGAGCTCACGTACCTGCGCCGGGTTCGCATAGCCGCTGGTGTCGGCCAAGCCGACCTCATCGCAGCCCGCCTGCATCAAGGCCTCGGCCAAGGCGACCACGCGCGAGGGCGACACCGAACCCTCGAGGGTGCATCCAAAGGCGGTCGAGAGACCACCCTCGAACTTCGGGCGGCGCTCATGCGGCAGCGCACGGATCATCGCGGCGATGGCACGGGCTTCCTCCAACATCTGAGCATGCGTGCGCCGTACGTTCTTCAGGCTGTGGGTCTCGGAGACCGACAGCGGTAGTGTGATCTTGTGCGCACCCGCCTCAACCGCCGCCTCAGCGCCGCGAAGGTTGGGCACCAGGGCCGCCACGGTGAGCCCCGGGATCGTACGCGCATGGCGCACCACCTCGGCCGTGTCCGCGAGCTGCGGCAGGAGTTTCGCCGGTACGAAGCTGCCCACCTCGATCTCGGTGACGCCAGCCGCAGCCTCAGCGTCGATCCAAGCTTTCTTGGTCTCGAGCGGGAGGACGGGCGCGATGCTCTGTAGGCCGTCGCGGGGACCGACCTCGCTGATGAGGATGTTCATAGGGGACGGTCCATGGCGGCAGCGTCGGGGTAGATCCAAGGGCGCGCCACACGGTCGGAGGCGAAGAAGGCATCGATGTCGGCGCGATGCTTGAGCGTGAGGTCGATGGCGTCGAGGCCCTCGAGCAGCATGGCTCGCGACTCCCCATCGAGCTCGAACGGATGCTGTGACGAGGGGGCTGCGTAGACCACGCCCTGCTCCACATCCACGGTGAGACGATGCGCCTGCGGATCGAGCACGATCCGGGAGGCGAGTTCCGCGACGGTCTCGACCGACAAACGCACGGGCGCGAGACCATTGCGCACGCAGTTGCCTTCGAAGATCGGCGCGAACGAGGGGGCGATGATGACGCGGAACCCATACTCGCGCAGCGCCCAAACCGCATGTTCGCGGCTCGAACCGCAACCGAAGTTGGCGCCACCGAGCAAGATGCGCGCACCGGCGTAGGGTGCCTGGTTGAGCACGAAACCCGGATCCGGTTCGCGCCCGCCGATGGCCGTGTAACGCCAGCCGGCGAACAGACCTGATGCAAGACCCGTCTTCGAGACGGTCTTCATCTCGCGCGATGGGATGATGGCGTCGGTGTCTATGTTGTCGCGCAGCAGTGGCGCTGCGACGGCGGTGATGCGGCGCATCGGCTCCACCAGTCAACCCTCCCCGGTCGCGAAGTCGCGCGGATCCGTGATGCAGCCGGTGAGCGCGCTCGCGGCGACGGTCTCCGGGCTCGCGATGTGGGTGCGTGTCTCAGGGCCCTGACGGCTCTCGAAGTTGCGGTTCGTGGAGGACACCACACGCTCGCGGGGCCCGAAACTCTCGCCGCCAGCGAAAAAGCAGAGCGAACAGCCCGATTCGCGCCACTCGAAGCCGGCCTCGATGAACACTTTATCCAGCCCCTCCGCCTCGGCCGCGCGCTTGACCGACATCGAACCCGGCACACACAGCGCGCGCACACCGTGCGCCACCTTGCGCCCGCGGAGGATCGTCGCGGCGCGACGCAGGTCTGAGAGTCGGCTGTTGGTGCAGGAACCGATGAACGCGCCCGTGACCGGCAGACCGATGAGCGATTGCCCGACCTCCAGACCCATGTACTGCAAGGCGCGCGCATGCGCTTCCGGTGTGGTGCCGCTCGCCCCGCCCTGCGGCACACAGGCATCGATCGCCACAGCATGCTGCGGACTCGTGCCCCAAGTGACCATGGGGGAGACTTCACCGGCGTCGAGGACGATCTCGTGGTCAAAACGGGCCCCGGGGTCGCTCGCGAGCGAGCGCCACACCACCATCGCCCGCTCGAAGAGCGCGCCCTGCGGCGCATATCGCCGCCCGCGCAGATAGCTGAAGGTCGTCTCATCCGGGGCGATGAGCGCGGTCATCGCCGCGAACTCCGTGGCCATGTTGCAGAGGGTCATCCGCGCTTCCATGTCGAGCGCGCGTACCGCGCCGCCTGCGTACTCCACGGCGCACCCCCTCCCGCCTGCCGCACCCTGCCGCGCCAAGATATGTAGCGCGAGGTCTTTGGCGGTGACCCCGGGGGCGAGCCGCCCCTCGACCGAGATGCGCATCGTGCGGGGCCGCTTGACGCGCAGTGTGCCGGTGGCGAGCGCGTGCTCGGCTTCGGTCGAACCGATGCCCCAAGCGAAAGCGCCCATCGCGCCTTGGGTGCAGGTGTGGCTATCCGGACAGACCACGGTCGTGCCAGGCAGGACAAGACCGAGTTCCGGCGAGATCACATGGACGATCCCTTGCAAGGGGTCGCGCACATCGAAGACGCGGATGCCTGCGGCCTCGGCGGCCGAACGGGTCTCGAGGATGAAGGCCGAACCTCCCGGCATCCGAGTCGAATCGCCGCGACCGGGCGTGGTATCGACGATGTGGTCCATGGTGCAGAAGACCCGCGAGGGGTCGAGAACGGGGCGGCTTGCCTCCGCCAGACTCTTGAGGGCGACCGAACCGGTGCGCTCATGCAGGAATATGCGGTCGGTCGCGATCAGCGACGACCCGTCGCCGAGGTCGCGGACGACATGTGGGTCCCAGATCTTCTCGAACAGGCTGCGCGGCCCCATGGGTACCATTCTACGCCCCCCGGCTGGCCGATGCCCGTACCGGTCGTGCCCTCAGCCGAGCAGCCTCAGCCAAGCAGGTTGAGGAAGGCGTTGATGATGAGCGCGTTGGTGAAGTCGATGAAGAATGCGCCCACCACCGGTGCCACGAGGAAGGCCCGCGGTGCCACGCCGTGCCGGGCCACCAGCGTGCGCATCACTGCCAGCGCGGTCGCCGTGGTGCCGAGCATGAACCCGGTGAAGCCACCGGACATCACCGCCGCGTCGTAATCGCGGCCCATCAGCCGATAGACGAGGCGCAACCCCAAAGCGATCAAGGCGACCTGCAAGGCAAGATTGACCAGCAGCGGCAGTGCTACACCATGCAACCTGCTCAGATCGAGCGTCATCAGCCACATGGCCAAGAACAACGACAAGGCGATCGCACCCAGCGCTTCGATGACCGCCGGATCCGGCCGCAGGCGCCCGAGCAACGGCCCCGCATTGGTCACCACGGCAGCGAGCAACATCGCCCCGATATACCCAGGCAGCGTGATGCCGGTCCGCTCGATCAATGAACTCACCCACTGCCCGACGACGACGATGCCGAGCAGCAACGCGACCGCCGTGAATGCAGAACCCTCGGTCGCCCGGATGGTGCCCGTGTCATCGAGAGGGGCCGGATCGGTCGACAGGTCCGTGGCCGCCGATTGCGACGTCGTACGCGTCGACCCACGCAGCCCTTCAGTTCGCATCAAGCGGACGACCAGGGGTCCGCCGACCAATCCACCGAGCACGATGCCTGCTGTGGCGCTCGCGACCGCGATCGCACCGGCGCCGACGACGCCCGCCTGCTCGAAGAGCGGCGCGAAGGCTGCGCCGGTCGCTGGGCCGCCAGTGAGGGTGACCGCGCCGACCAGCACTCCGAACAGCGGCGGCAGACCGAACATCGCCGCCACAGCGATGCCGACCACGCTCTGCAGCACTGCAAATCCGCTGCAGAGCGCAAGGAAGACCAGTACTTGGGGCCCGCCGCGCCGCAGCAGCTCGAGCCGCGCGGCGAAGCCAAGGGTCGCGAAGAACGCGACCAACAGCGGCTTTTGCAACAAGGTATCGAAGGTCAGGACCGGCCCGCCGAGCGACTTGCTACCGAGCAACAACAGTGCCACCAATAGCCCACCCACCACCGGCGGCGGGATGCTGAAGCGTTCGAGGACACCCACCTTGGAGCAGAGCCATTGGCCCGCCAACACCACCGCGCCCGCGAGCGCCAGCGTCTGCATGAAATCGAGCGTCACCCGTCACCTCCTGAAGCGACCTCTGATATCGATGACCGACCATCGCGCAACCCCCGCAGAGGCGCCGACTTGGCCTGAGCCTCCGCCCACTCGCCCTCAGCGGTCGAATCGTGGACGATCCCGCCGCCGATGTCCCATCGCGCTTCATCGCCCGAGATCTGCAGCGTGCGGATGACCACGCTGAACGAAGCGTCGCCCGAGGGATCGAGCCAACCGATCGCGCCGCCGTAGAGACCGCGGGGTCCGGACTCGAGCTCGTGGATCATGCGACACGCCTCGATCTTCGGCGCGCCGGTCATCGAACCGGGCGGGAACGCCGCCGCGAACACATCGAACACATCGAGGCCGCTGCGCAGCTCACCCGTGATCGTCGAGGTCATCTGCGCGACGCTGGCGTAGCGCTCGACCTCCCACAAAGATTCTGCCCGGACGCTGCCGGCGACGCAGACCCTACCAAGATCGTTGCGCACAAGATCTGCGATCATCACGTTCTCGGCGCGGTCTTTCGAGGAGGACGCGAGCTCTCGCATCAGCGCCTCTGCGGTCTCCGGCGTGATACGGCGCGTGCCCTTCATGGGTCGCGCCGTGACCTCTCGACCCCGCAGCGCGAAGAAGCGCTCCGGACTCGCCGACAACAACTCGAGTCCCGGTCGATCACCGCGTCCCGGCAGGTGCAGCCACGCGCCATGATCCACAGGGTGCTGCGACATCAGCCAAGCGAAGAGCGCCGCCGGGTCCTCCGGAGGCGCGAAACGCAACGGGAAAGTCAGACAGAGTTGATACAGACGCCCCGCAGCGATGGCCTCTCGGGCTTTTTCGACAGCGCTGGCGTGCCAACGCTCACGTCCGTCCCCCTCCTCCGATGAAACAGCCTGCCCCTGCGACGACACGGTCGGGTGCAGCTGCGGCATCGCCGTCGGTGCTCCCCAGCCGCCGGGCGTCTCATCTGATGGGGCAAGCTGCTGCAAAGATCTCGCAGACCATAACTGGAGGCGCGGCAGCGCACGCCAGTCAGGGTGCACGGGCACCGTTTCGAACTCGGCGACGGCCTCATGGGTGGCGAGCAGCAAGAGGCCGCAGGCGCCCTGAGAGAACGCCAGTCGAGCAGCCTCTCGCAAGCGCTCGATGACCGGTTTTTGCCCAGGATCTGTGTCGGAACTCCATTCCAACGCCAGACCGTCGGCCAACAAGGAACGCCGACCGAGCTCCGGATGACCGAGCGCCGAGACCAAGCAGGCGAACGGCTCACCCCGGGCGCGCAGCGCCTCGGCCGCAGACCGCAGATCGCGCAGCGTGGGCGGCGATACGGAGGTCACGGCGATCCAGACCGATGATGCGCCAAGAGCTTGGCGCGCCACTCAGCGGCGACCCGCAACGATCGCCCCGTCGGCAAGACCGTCCCATCGACGCTGCCTACCGCGACCGCGAGTCGAAGCGCGCTCAACAATACGAGCCCCTCGATCGGCGCCGCAGCGCCCGGCTTCAGGTCATCGCTGCGCAGCTCACCTGAATCGATCGCAACGCCTGTCTCACGGAGCGTGGCGAGGGTCACGCTCGGCAACACGGCGGGCGAATCGCTGCTCGACCAACGGCCGTCACGGCACCAGACCAACGCACTGGTCGCACCCTCAAGCAGACAGCCGTCGCGCACCAACAGCGCTTCTGCGGCGCCCTGTGCGAAAGCCTCGCGCCGCGCCATGATCGACCAGTGATAGCTCGCGGATTTCCCCAAGAGCCCGAGGCCCGGATGGGGGAACGAGGCGGTCACCGACGCCACACCGGCCTCGATCGAAGACGGAGATGGGTTGTGGCGACCCCATTCGCCAAGCGCCTGCCAACGCTCGCCCACCGCATCGAGCGCGAGGAGCAACCGCAGCCGACCAGACGGGAATTCATCGAAGACCGGCATCATCGTCTCGACACAGCGTTGCGCTGCGGACGATGCGTTCTGCGCGGCCTCGGGGCCCAGTCCTGCGGCGACCGACCGCGACAGGCGATCGAGGTGAGCCTTGAGCGCCATGGGACGACCGTCCTGCACCCGCAGGGTCTCGAACCAACCTTCCCCGGCGGTCACCAGGGAGCTGGTGGGGGCGAACACGGACTCCCCTGGCGCGAGCCAGCGGTCATCGAGGCAGTAACGATTGGGGGGTGTGGTCACTGGCGAAAGATGCGCCAAGAAAGATGGTCGGGACGCCGAGATTTGAACTCGGGACCCCTTGCACCCCATGCAAGTGCGCTACCAGACTGCGCCACGTCCCGTCCGACCGACTGTGAGAAGTATAACGCGCCCGAGTGGCGAACGTCGCCCCGCGAGTCCGTGAACACGGATCAACGCCGCAGCAGCCGCAGGATCTCCTCGAGTTCGAGCCTCGCCTGGCGGATGATCTGCTGGCTCTGGGTGCTGTCGCTGCGGGCCTCTTCGCCCGTGAGCTTGTTGCGCGCACCGCCGATCGTGAAGCCCTGCTCGTAGAGCAGGCCCCGGATCTGGCGGATGACGATGACATCCTGGCGCTGGTAATAGCGGCGGTTGCCGCGGCGCTTCACGGGCTTGAGCTGCGGGAACTCCTGCTCCCAATAACGCAGCACATGCGGCTTGACGCCGCACAACTCGGCGACCTCACCGATGGTGAAATACCGCTTGCCGGGGATCGCCGGCAGCTCGTCGTTATTCTTGGCTTCCAGCATACGCTTCGACGCGAGCCTTCAGTTTTTGCCCAGGGCGGAAAGTGACCACCCGCCGCGCGCTGATGGGGATCTCTTCCCCGGTCTTGGGGTTGCGACCGGGGCGCTGGTTCTTGTCGCGCAGGTCGAAATTGCCGAAACCTGACAGCTTGACCTGCGAACCGGTCGACAGCGCTTCGCGAACCTCTTCAAAGAAAAGGTCCACCAGTTCACGCGCCTCGCGTTTGTTGAGGCCGAGCTGGTTGAACAGCGCCTCTGCCATCTCGGCCTTGGTCAATGCCATCGTTTCGTATTCTTGTGTCTGTGACGCCGATACTGTCCCGCCGCGAATCATTCGCGGAAAGACGCTCCCAGCCGAAGGGTCAACGCAGCGCGGATGGCCGCCAT
>DBCG01000061.1:52041-52220 GCA_002292945.1 Proteobacteria bacterium UBA964
TCCCCTTCGACGACTTCTTCGGTCAGAGTGCTGTTTTTATCTTGGAAAATCAAGCCTAAAGCAATGCTTTTTCGTCCTGTTTCGATGCCTGATCCGCGATAGACATCGAACACGAAAACATGCCGCAAGAGACTTGATGCCGATGAGGTTACACCCTCCAGCACGCTACTAAAAGTGGC
>DBCG01000004.1:0-10445 GCA_002292945.1 Proteobacteria bacterium UBA964
CGTCGGTGACAACGTCGGCGACTGCGCCGGCATGGCCGCCGACCTGTTCGAGACCTATGCGGTCACCCTCGTCGCCACCATGCTGCTCGGCGGTCTGATGCTGACCGGCGTCGGCAGCGCCGCGATCATCTACCCGCTCGCGCTCGGCGCCGCTTCGATCGTCGCCTCCATCGTCGGCACCTTCTTCGTGAGGGTGAGCGACGGCGGCAAGATCATGAACGCGCTCTACAAGGGCGTGATCGTCTCGGGCGTGGTGTCCGCGGTCGCCTTCTGGTTCATCACCCAGTCGCTGATGCCCGCGCATTTCGCGTCGATGTTCGGTTGTGCGCTGATCGGCCTCGCGCTGACGGCGGCGATGATCGTCATCACCGAGTACTACACCGCCACCGAGTACAGCCCGGTGCGCAAGATCGCCGAGGCCTCGCAGACGGGCCATGCGACGAACATGATCGCCGGTCTCGGCGTGTCGATGAAGTCCACCGCACTGCCGGTGCTCGCGGTCTGCGCCGCGATCTGGGGCTCCTACACGCTCGGCGAGAGCGGCGAGGCCGGCCACGGTCTCTACGGCATCGCCATCGCGGCGACCTCGATGCTGTCGCTCACCGGCATGATCGTGGCGCTCGATGCCTACGGCCCGATCACCGACAACGCGGGCGGCATCGCCGAGATGTCGGGTCTCGACAAGAAGGTCCGTAACATCACCGACCCGCTCGATGCCGTGGGCAACACCACCAAGGCGGTGACGAAGGGCTATGCGATCGGCTCGGCCGGTCTCGCCGCACTCGTGCTGTTCGCCGACTACACCCACAAGCTCGAGGCGCATCTGGCCGCCACCGGCCGCGCCATGGTCGAGTTCTCGCTGTCGGACCCGGCCGTGATCATCGGCCTCTTCATCGGCGGTCTCGTGCCCTACCTGTTCGGCGCGATGGCGATGGAAGCCGTCGGCCGAGCAGCGGGCTCGGTGGTCACCGAAGTGCGCCGCCAGTTCCGCGAGATCCCCGGCATCATGGACGGTTCGGGCAAGCCCGATTACTCGAAGGCGGTCGACCTGCTCACCAAGTCGGCGATCAAGGAGATGGTGGTGCCCTCGCTGCTGCCGATCCTGGTGCCGGTCGTGGTGGCCTTCGGCATGAACGCCCTGATGGGCGACGGAGCCGGCATCCGGGCGCTCGGTGGCCTGCTCATCGGCACCATCGTCACGGGCCTGTTCGTCGCCATCTCGATGTGCACGGGTGGTGGTGCCTGGGACAACGCCAAGAAGTACATCGAAGAAGGTCACTTCGGCGGCAAGGGCTCCGAGGCCCACAAGGCCGCGGTCACCGGTGACACGGTCGGCGATCCGTACAAGGACACCGCTGGCCCAGCCATCAACCCGTTGATCAAGATCATCAACATCGTGGCGCTGTTGTTGGTTCCGCTGCTCTGAGCGGTCCCGCCATCGGAAAGCGAAGAAGGCCCCGGAAACGGGGCCTTCTTTTTTGCCTTAAGCTTTTTTAGGGGTCTTCCTCAGAACACCCTGCCCGGTTCGCCGATACGCGACCGGTACGCCCCCGGCGGCTCCCGCGGGTCATCGGCGCTGCGCGGCGGCACCGACGGAGCATTGGGATCGGGCACCAGTAGTCGCCAAGCCTGGGTGGGGCGCGTCGCAGCCCAGAAGAGGCCCCCGAGGCCTTGTGGTACCGCTCGGCGCTCGGGCAGATCGGGCGGCTGGCGGCGCGGACGGATGACGACCTCGTCGAGCTCTGTCGTCCAAGGCGCGACCAGCTGCTCGCGCGGCACATGCCGACGCAGATCGCCGG
This sequence comes from Proteobacteria bacterium UBA964, assembly GCA_002292945.1. Classification (GTDB taxonomy): domain Bacteria; phylum Pseudomonadota; class Gammaproteobacteria; order Steroidobacterales; family Steroidobacteraceae; genus UBA964. The sequence continues at coordinate 1,800 of DBCG01000004.1, forward strand.
GACGCAGATCGAGGCGCGGCGGCGCGGCTTCACTCGCAGCCGTGGTATCCCCCACAGCGACCTCGGACGGGTCGCTACCGGTCGCCATGGCGGGGCTTCCGCCCAGCAGAGCAACCATCATTCCAGCCGCGGCACAAGCCCTTGCGCGCCCCGACAGGCCGTATAGAGTCGACACCTCTTTGCTCTTGCCGGAGTACCCGTCGTGCGTCATCTTGTGTCCCAGACCGCTTGCCTGACCGCTGCCCTGTTCCTGACCCTGACGGCCCCGCTTGCCGCGCCGGCCTTGGCCGCCGACAAGGCCGCAAAACCCGCCGCGAGCGCCGCGAAGCTGCCCGCGCCGCAGAAGATCACCTCGGTCGAGGGGATCACCGAGTACCGCCTCGCCAACGGCCTGACGGTACTCCTCTTCCCGGACGGTTCCAAGCCGACCATCACCGTGAACATCACCTACCTCGTCGGCTCCCGCCACGAAGGCTACGGCGAGAGCGGCATGGCTCATCTGCTCGAACACATGGTGTTCAAGGGCACGCCGCGCCACCCGAACATCCCTCAGGAACTCACCGCCCGCGGGGCGCGCCCGAACGGCACCACCTGGTACGACCGCACCAACTATTTCGAGACCTTCGCGGCCACCGACGACAATCTGCGTTGGGCCCTCGACCTCGAAGCCGACCGCATGATCAATTCCTTCATCAAGGAGGAAGACCTCAAGAGCGAGTTCTCCGTCGTGCGCAACGAGTTCGAGTCCGGCGAGAACAACCCCTCGCGCGTGCTGCTGCAGCGGGTCATGTCCACCGCCTATCTTTGGCACAACTACGGCAAGTCCACCATCGGATCGCGCGAGGACATCGAGCGCGTGCCGGTCGCCAACCTGCGGGCCTTCTACCGCAATTACTACCAACCCGACAACGCGGTGCTGACCGTCACCGGCAAGATCGACGAAGCGAAGACGCTCGCCTGGGTCAATGAATTCTTCGGCCCGATCCCGCGTCCGCAGCGCGTCCTGCAGCCGACCTACACCGTCGAACCCACGCAGGATGGCGAGCGTCACGCCGTGCTGCGCCGGGTCGGTGACCTGCAGGTCACCGCCACCGGTTATCACATCCCGGCTGGCGCCCACCCGGACTTCGTCGCCGTGCAGGTCCTCGCCGAGGTGCTCACCAACGAACCCTCGGGACGCCTGTACAAGGCGCTGGTGGAGACCGGCAAGGCGAGCAGCGTCGGCGGGTTCGCGTTCGAGCTGAAGGACCCGGGCTACATGTATTTCTCGGCGGAGGTCCTCAAGGACAAGCCGGTGGCGGACGCCACGCAGACGATGCTCGGACTGCTCGACACGCTCGCCTCGAAGCCGGTCACTGCGGATGAAGTCACCCGCGCACGGAACACTTTGCTGAAGGGCTTCGAGCTCACCTACAACAACAGCGAACGCGTCGGACTCGGGCTCTCCGAATATGTCTCGAAGGGCGACTGGCGGCTGTGGTTCCTGACGCGCGACCGCCTCGAGAAGGTCACTGCCGCCGACGTCAACCGGGTCGCCATGGCGTACCTCAAGCCTTCGAACCGCACCACCGGCCTGTTCGTCCCGGATGCCGCCCCCCTGCGGGCGACGATCCCGGCCGCGGTTGAGCCCTCGGTGATGCTCGCCGGATACACCGGTCGCGCGGCGCTCAAGCAGGCAGAAGCGTTCGATCCTTCGCCTGCCAACATCGACGCCCGCACCCGCAGCGAGACGCTGCCGGGCGGCGCGAAGTACAGCTTCCTCGCCAAATCCACCCGCGGTGGCGCTGTCACAGCGAACATCGTGCTGCGCCTCGGCGATCGGAACGCCTTGACCGGTCGGACGACCGTGACCGAACTCACGGCGGCGATGCTGCGCCGCGGCACCGCGAACCGCACATTGCAGCAGGTCAACGACGAACTCGACCGGCTGAAATCGACCATCAACATCGGCGGCAGCGGGCAGACCGTGAACGTCTCGGTGGTCTCCACCCGAGACAATCTCGTACCCACGCTGGACATCGTCACCGACCTCTTGCGCAATCCGGTGTTCCCGGAAGCCGAGTTCGCCAAACTGCGCGACGAGACGCTCGCCGGTCTCGATCAGCAACGCAGCGAACCGCAGGCCATCGCAGCGCGTGAGAGCGCCCGCGTCACCTCGCCCTGGCCGGCCGACGATTTCCGTCGGGTACGCAGCTTCGAGGAAGAGGCCGTCGCGATCCGCGGCACCACGGTCGCCGACCTCCGACGCTTCCACGCCGATTTCTACGGTGCCTCGGCTGCGACCGCGGCGGTGGTCGGCGATTTCGACGAGGTCACCACGCGGGCCGCACTCGGTGCGATGCTCTCCGGTTGGTCCGCCAAGCAGCGTTTCGAGCGGGCTCCCGGCAACAGCTTCCTCGTCGCCGGCAGCGACCGCCAGATCGTGACGCCGGACAAGACCAACGCGGTGATGATCGCGCGGCTGAACCTGTCGCTGCGCGACGATGACCCGGACTTCGCTGCGCTCACCGTCGCCAACTACATGCTGGGGGGTGGGTTCCTCAACTCGCGTCTCGCCACGAGGATCCGTCAGAAGGAAGGCATCAGCTACGGCGTTTCGTCGTTCCTGCAGGCGTCCTCCTTGGACAAGGACGGCGCCTTCGGCACCTTCGCGATCTACAACCCGCAGAACTCTGCGCGGTTGCTCGCCGCCTACCGCGAGGAACTGGCGAAGATGCTGGGCGAAGGCTTCAGCCAGACTGAGCTCAACGACGCACGCAGCGGCTGGCTGCAGGGGCGCAGTGTCAGCCGCTCGCAGGATCGCGAGTTGGCCGGCCGGCTGCAGTCCTATCTCTTCCTCGATCGGACGCTCGCTTGGGATGCGTCGCTCGAGACCCAAGTCGCTGCGCTGACCGTGGCTGATGTCAATGCCGCCGTGAAGCGCTGGATCCGCCCGCAAGACCTCACGATCGTCGAGGCGGGCGATTTCCGGGCGAAGCCCTGACCTCTGGGTGACCGGAGCCGTCGACCCGGGGTCTGACGGCTTGGCAGGGGGGCGGAAAAGCAGTACTTTTCCGCCCCGCCCGTCCTTTGCGACCCCATGCTGAACACCATGCACACCGACACTGCCCGCGATCAGATGGTCCACCAGCAACTGCGCGCCTGGCATGTGCTGTCGCAGCCCGTGCTGGACACCTTCGCGCGCATCCCTCGCGAGGCGTTCGTGCCGCCGGCGTTCCGCGACGTGGCATACGCGGACACCGGGATCCCCTTGGGTGGCGGAGACCACATGCTCGCACCCAAGATCGGCGGTCGTATCCTGCAGGCCGTCGCGCCGAAACCGACCGACCGCGTGCTCGAGATCGGCAGCGGCTCGGGTTTCCTCACCGCTTGTCTGGCGGCGCACGCCTGCTCGGTACGCTCGCTCGAGATCCGAGCGGATCTTGCGCAGCAGGCGGCGGCGAACCTCCGGACCGTCGGGGCGCGCAATGCCACCGTCGAACACCGCGACGCCTATGCACGGGAAGCACTCGGCAGCGGCGAATTCGAGGTCATCGTGCTCACCGGCTCGCTGCCGGCGCGGGAAGCGCGCTTCGAGGAGCGGCTCGCGCCCGGCGGCCGCCTCTTCGTGGTGCTCGGCACCGGGACCACCTTGCACGCGACGCTCGCCGAGCGCGGCGCAGACGGTACGCTGCAGTGGAGCGCGCTCTTCGAGACCGCGCTCAAGCCTCTGTCGGGCGCGCCGGTGCCCTCCTCATTCAGTTTCTGACGGCCATGGTCCACGACATCACCCCCGAAGAGCTGCAATCCCGCCTGCAGGCCGGCGAACCCTTGGTGGTGATCGACGTGCGCGAAGCCCATGAACTCGAGATCTCGAGCCTGCCCTTCGCGCAACACATCCCCATGGGTGACATCCCGGCACGCCTCGGCGAAATCGACCCGGCGGCCACCACGGTGGTCATGTGCCGCTCTGGTGGTCGCAGCATGCAGGTCGCACGCTTCCTGGAGAGCCGCGGATTCCGCTCGGTCAGCAATCTGTCCGGGGGAATATTGGCGTGGGGGGAACGAATCGACCCCTCATTGCGTCCATACTAGCCGCCCGGCTGTCCTCTCTTTCCGCCAACTGTTATACTCAAATATAACACCCCGTCGAGGTTCTCTTTGTATGAAGCGCGCTTTGGTGCTGTCGCTCGGTTTGTTCATCTCGATGTCCGTCTCTCAGGCGGAGGATCTGAAGGCGGTCTACGAACGCGCCCTCTCCAACGACCCTCAGATCCGCGAGGCGGATGCTTTGCGTTTGGCTGCCCGGGAGTCCAAGCCCCAAGCACTGGCGGCGCTGCTGCCGCAGGTCTCCGGCTCCATGAGCCGCAGCAAATCCGATAACCGCACCGAAGGCCAGTTCCCTCAGGAGATCGAGCAGCCCACGGGTTCCGGCAACCGTGTGGTCGTCAATTTCATCTCCTCGAGCGACTCCGAGCCGGAGACCGACCGGTGGAGCCTGGATCTGCGGCAAAGCGTCTTTTCTTGGTCCGATTGGATGAACCTCAAACGCGCCGACCGTCAGGTCGCGCAGGCGGAGGCCGACTACGCGGTCGCCCAGCAATCCCTGATCCTGCGGGTCTCCGAGGCCTACTTCAACGTCCTCGCCGCCCAGGATCAGGTCTCGGCGCAGAACTCCGCGCTCGAGGCGATCTCGCGCCAACTCGAGCAGTCCGAGAAGCGTTTCGAGGTCGGCTTGATCGCCATCACCGATGTGCAGGAAGCCAAGGCCGCGCGCGACAGCGCCGCCGCCGCCGTCATCGCCTCGAAGCGCCAGCTGGCCTCCACGGAAGAACTGCTGCGCGAGATCACCGCCGAGAAGTATTCGATCCTCGCCAAGCCGGGCGATGCGATGCCGCTCAAGAGCCCGGACCCGGCCGACGAGGACCAGTGGGTGGCCCGCGCCATGGAGCAGAACCTTTCGCTCATCTCGAGCCGCCTCGCCGCCGACATCGCCCGCGACAACGTCCGCTCGGCGTTCGGCGGTCATCTGCCGGAAATCGACCTCGTCGCCAGCCGCAGCAACAGCGACCAGACCAGCCCCATCGATTTCGCGAGCGGTAACACCGGTCTGCGTACCAACGACACGGACGACACGACCTACTCGTTGCAGTTGTCGGTACCGATCTTCTCGGGCGGCGGCACGCAGTCGCGGGTGCGCCAGAGCGAGTACCAGTGGCAGGCCGCGCGCGAGCGTTTCGCGCGCGTCTCGCGCCAGACCGAGCGTCAATCGCGTGATGCCTATCTCGGGGTGTTGAGCGAGATGTCACGCGTCGCCGCCCTGCGACAGGCGCTCGAATCGAACCAGACAGCGCTGAAAGCGACCGAAGCCGGTTACGAGGTCGGCACCCGGACCACCGTGGATGTACTCGAATCGCGCCGCAATCTCGTACAGGCGCAGACCAACTACTCCCGCAGCCGCTACGACTACATCCTGAACGTCCTCAGATTGCGCCTCGCATCGGGCACGCTCGACCGTGCGGCGCTCGACGAGGTCAACGGTTGGCTGACGGAGTCCGTGCCGGTCCGATAAGCGGCTCGATCAACGCCTCGAGGCGTTGCAGCGTTCCGCGGTTGCGGGCCACCAGCGCCTGACCTAGCGCACCGCGTCGGTGCCGTTCCTCGGGGTCTTGGGCCAGCCGGAGCAGCGCGGCGGACAACCCGCTCGCATCCTGCACCATCTGCGCTGCGCCCTCGGACACGAGCGAACGGGCGATCTCCTCGGCGTTGAACACATGCGGCCCCGTCAGCGACGGTACAGCGAGCGCCGCAGGCTCGAGCAGGTTGTGACCGCCGACCGGCACCAGGCTGCCGCCGACGAACGCCACATCCGCCGCGGCGTACCATTCCACCAGTTCTCCGAGGCTGTCGAGCAGCAACACCTGGGTGTCGGCCGACACCGCGACACCCGCCGATCGCCGGGCATGGCGTACGCCGCGCGCCTCGAGCGAAGAGGCCACCGCAGCGAACCGCTGCGGATGGCGTGGCGCCAACACCAGAAGGTTAGGGATACCGGCAGCCTCAAGCGAGCGCTGCGCATCGATCGCGGCGTCCTCCTCACCCTCATGGGTGCTACCCGCAACCCACAGGAACCGGTCTGTGGCGGCGCAGGCCACACGCCGCGCTGCACCGCGATCGAGGATGTCCACCGGCAGCTCGAAATCGAACTTGATGTTGCCCACCACATGGGTCTTCGCCGGGTTGGCGCCGATAGCACGGAAGCGCTCAGCGTCGTCCTCGCCCTGTGCAGCGATGACGATGCCATGCGAGAGGGTCTCGCGGAAAAGACTCGCCAAGAGCCGGTAACGCCCGACGGAGCGCGGCGAGATCCGAGCGCTCGCCAGCACCAAGGGCACGCCGCGCCGACCGCAGGTGCGGAACAGGTTGGGCCAGAGCTCGGTCTCGAGGATCACCGTGACGCGGGGCCTGACGCGGTCGAAAAACCGCCGAACGCTGCCCGGCAGGTCGTAGGGCAGGTAGCGCACATCGACGGTGTCACCGAACGCGGCACGCGCGCGAGCCTTGCCGGTCGGCGTGACGGTGGTGAGCACGAGCGGTACGCCGGGGTAGCGACGCCGCAAAGACTGCACCAACGCGACCGCCGCCTGCACCTCCCCCACCGACACCGCGTGCACCCAGATCGCAGGCTCCGTCGTCGACGAGCCGAAACCGAATCGCTCGGGGAGGTCCTGCCAATAGCTGCGGTCCCGAAGGCCACGCCAGAGCAGCACAAGACAAGCGATCGGCGCGAGGAGGTAGACGACGGACTGATAGACGAGCTGCATCATCGTTGCGTGGGGGCGGCAGCGGCGTCGGCCCGCATCTTTACATCCCGATAGCCTGCGAGCAGCGCAGTCCACAACGTTTCATTGAACCGCCCTGCAGGCAGCGCATCGCAGATCTTCAGGACCGACCGCCGCAGACGCACCAGATTGGAATCGCACCAAAGACCGGGTTCGCGCAGGTCGCCACGGTCGAAGTCGATGAGCCACCAGCGCTGAGCGTCGTCCACGAGGATGTTGTGGGCGTTGAGGTCGGCGTGGAACACGTGCTTGTGATGGAACTGCGCGACCAACCGACCGACCGCGATCCAGTCGGCGACCTGCAGCGTGCCCGTCGACAAACGCTCGGCGAGCGTCTGGGTGCCCGGGATCATCTCGGTGATCAGATCGCCGCGATAGAAAAGACCGTCACGCACCACTCTCGCACCGATAGGCGCCGGTACCGGCAGGCCGATGGCATGCAGATGGATGAGCAACAAGAACTCGCGTACCGGCCGCGTCGAGAGCTCCCGCCGGAAGAGATAGCGATCCGCGGACAGGCGTGCCATGAGGCCGCCGCGCCGATAGTGCCGCAGCGCATATCGCCGGCCGCCGTCCTCGAAAAAGAGCGTCGTGCCGCGGCCGTGTGCCGCACCGCGGATCGCGCCACGCGCCGCCCACCATGCCGGCTCGAACCAGAAGGCGCTGAAATTGTCGGCGCTCAGGGGCTCGTATAGCATGACCGACGCACCGTCCTGCTCCCGCCGGATGCCGGGACCGATCACGCGCCAATCGAACATGCCCGAAACCCTCCCTGCCATGACCCCACCCGCGACCGTCTGTCTGTTGCGGCTGTCTGCCATCGGCGACACCTGTCATGTCGTACCGTTGCTGCGCACGCTGCAGCGCGCGTGGCCGCAGACCCTCTTCACATGGCTCATCGGCCGGGCCGAAGCGCGCCTGATGGTGCCGTTGTTGCCCGAGGTCGAGTTTATCACCGTCGACAAGCGTGCCGGGCTCGCTGGACTGCGCGCGCTGCGCCGGAGCCTCGCCGACCGCCGCTTCGACCTTCTGCTGCATCTGCAGCTCTCGCTGCGCGCCAGCGCCGTGGCCGCAGTGGTGCCGGCGCGGCGCAAGCTGGGGTTCGACCGGGCACGCGCCCGTGAGCTTCAGTGGCTCTTCACGGATGCGAAGATCGCACCACGGCAACGCGAGCATGTGCTCGACAGCTTCCTCGGCTTCGCCGACGCCTGCGGCGTGCACGATCGCGTGCTTACCTGGGACCTGCCGCTGCCCGCCGATGCGCTGGACTATGCGCGCACCCACATCCCCGAGGGCACGCGTGCCCTCGTGATCAGCGCCTGCTCGAGCCATGAGCGTCGCAACTGGCTGCCCGAGCGATATGCCGCGGTCGCCGCGCACGCGGTGCGCCGTCATGGCCTCAAGGTCATCCTCGCCGGTGGTCCCGGACCCGTGGAACGCGCCATGGCCGACGCCATCATCGCAGCCTGCCACGAACCCCTCACCGACCAGGTCGGCAAGGACACCCTGCCCCAGATGCTCGCGCTGCTCGCGCGTGCGCAGGCACTCTTGGCCCCGGACACCGGTCCAGCCCACATGGCCACCATGGTCGGCACGCCCGTGGTCGGGCTCTACGCCTGTACGAACCCCGCGCGCAGCGGGCCGTACCTCTCGCGGCAATGGTGCGTCGACGCCTTCCCGCAGGCCACTGCGAAGTTCCGTGGCTCGACACCCGAGCGCCTGCCCTGGGCCACCAAGATCGAGGAACCGGGCGTGATGGCGCTGATCAGCGTCGAGGACACCTGCAACCGGCTCGACGCCCTGCTAGCATCTCGCCCATGAAAGA
>DBCG01000004.1:10542-16428 GCA_002292945.1 Proteobacteria bacterium UBA964
CCCGCATGACCGACGAGACCAAGTTACGCAACGTGCGGGTCGAGCTCGAGGCTCTCGAGCAGACCTGGCGCGAGAGCGGCGCGGCGATCCCGGCGGTCGCCGCTGACGAGGCCGCCCTGCAGAAGGTCAACGAAGAGCTTTGGGACATCGAAGACCGCATCCGCGACAAAGAGCGGGCCGGCGAGTTCGACGCCGTGTTCATCGAACTGGCGCGCGCGGTGTATGTGACGAACGACGAGCGTGCCCGTTTCAAGAAGAACATCAACACGGCGCTCGGTTCGCGCCTCGTCGAAGAGAAGTCCTACCAGCCGTACCGTTGAAGCCCGGGCTCGACGAGCGGGTTCAGCGCCGCAGCGTGTACTCCGCCCCACAATACGGGCACTTGGCCTGACCGGTCTGCTCGATCGGCAGATAGACCTTCGGGTGGGAGTTCCAGAGGGACATCTGCGGCATCGGACAGGAAAGCGGCAGGTCCTCGACGGAGACCTCGTATTGGTTCTGGGCGTTCGGCTGCAGCAAGGTTGGCGCGCTCATGCCGCGATTATACCTCTTGGCCGCCGAACGCCTCGTCCCAGATCGCCGCCACCGCCGCGCGCGCCTCCCGGTACTCACTGCCTTCGACCACCGCACCCTCACCGCGTAAGGCACGCTGGTGGCCGCGGGCGCGGTAGAGACGATAGGCGTCGGTGAGCCGATCGACCGTGGCTTGCGGGACCAGATCACCCGAAGCCAGGGTTTCGAGCTGACGGATGGTGTCGGCGTACATGGCGACCGCCGGGTGGCGCCCCGCCTCGCGCAGTGCCCAATACTGCGCAAGGAACTCGATATCGGCGATGCCCCCGCGGCCCTGCTTCAGGTCGAAGCCGTCGCCACCCGATCGGTCGAGCTCGCGCCGCATGCGCGCGCGCATCGAGGTCACCTCGTCGCGCAGCGTATCGCGCCGCACATGGTGGGTGAGCAGATCGATGCGCAGTGATTCGAAGGCCAACCGCAGGGCTGGCGCGCCGGCCACGGCCCGCGCGTGCAGCAGCGCTTGATGCTCCCAGGTCCAGGCCTCGCCGCGCTGGTAGTCGCCGAACGCGCCGATCCCGGTGACGAGCATCCCGCCCTTACCGCTCGGCCGCAGCCGCGTGTCGACTTCGTAGAGCCGGCCGGCGCGCGAATGCACGGTCAGGATGTGGACGATGCGTTGCGCGAGACGCACGAAGAACAGCTGGTTGTCGAGCGGCCGCTCCCCGCGGGTCTCTTGCACCATCCCGTGCGAGTCGTGGAGGAAAACGAGGTCGAGGTCTGATCCGTAGCCGAGTTCCATCCCACCCAACTTCCCGTATCCGACCGCGCACACCTCGACATCATGCGGCTCAGCCTCCTCGCTCTCGCGCCAGGTCGGCACCCCGAACTGCGCAGTCATCTGCGCCCATCCCTGACGCAACGCCTGCTCGATGACGAGCTCGGCGATGTCGGTCAGACGATCCGAGACATGCATCACGGTCAGCCGTCCGGTGATGTCGGCGATCGCGACCCGGAACACCGCAGCGTTCTTGAATTGGGCCAAGGCTTCGACCAACTGTTCAGGGTCGTCCTGCGACACCCTCGCAAGGCGGTCCTCGAGGTCGGCTGCGAGCTCAGCTCGGTCCGGCGTCTCGATGAGCGAACGCTCATCGAGCAGCTCATCGAGCAGCAAGGGATGTGCGGCGAGCTGCGCGACCAGAAAATCGCCGCCACGACAGACCGCCATGAAGCGCGCCCGTGCGGCAGGGTTTTCATTGAGCAGCGCGAAATAGGACGAGCGCCCGCCGATCGCCTCGATGACGCGCAGCATGCGCCGCGTCATCACAAGCGCGTCGTCGTCGGCCCCGAGCGCGGCGAGCAACGAAGGCAGCAGTTGCTGCAGACGCCTCATCCCCGCCGCATCGAGCCGCCTTGGCAGTGCGCCGTCGCGCAGATCCAGCACCAACCGAGCGAGCTCGGCCGCCGACTCGCTGCCGCGACCGACGAGGCGGGCCGCAAGCAGGTCGCGCATCCCCTCGAGACCCAACGATTCGTCCCAGATCCCCGCGAGCGCCGTGGCATCGCCGGCAGCGCCCATCGGACGCCGTGACGCCGCCTCATCCATGCCGCGTCCACCATCCTCGTCCTTCGGCCGGAACACCAAGGACTGGAATGCGCGCTGCACCGCGGCTTGGTGCCGTCCCAGGGTCACGCACAGCGCCGCCCAGTCCGGCTCGCCCATCGCGCGGGCGAGCTGGATCCGCGAGGCCTCGTCCTGCGGCAACGCATGCACCTGCGCATCGCGCAGCATCTGCAGGCGGTTCTCGATCGTGCGCAGATAACGGTAGGCCGCATCGAGTTCCTGTACCACCTGCGGATGCAAGAGCCGCTGGCGGCCGAGCTGCGGCAGCACCTCGAGCAACCGCGATCCTTGCAGTCGTCGGTCCTGCCCACCCCGGATGAGCTGCAACGCCTGCACGACGAACTCGATCTCGCGGATGCCGCCGGGACCGAGCTTCAGGTGGTCGATGAGGTCCTTGCGGGCGACCTGTTTCTCGATGAGCCCCTTCATCTCGCGCAGGCTGTCGTAGACACCGAAGTCGAGGTAGCGGCGATACACGAACGGACGCACCGCTTCGGCATAGAGGTCGGCATAGACCTCGGCACCCGTGATCGCGCGCGCCTTGACCCAGGCGTAGCGTTCCCAATCGCGTCCATGCTGGAGCAGATAGCCCTCGAAGGACGCGAAGCTGCAGGCGAGCGGCCCGGAATCCCCGAACGGCCGCAGCCGCATATCGACGCGGAACACGAAGCCATCGACCGTCACCGCTGCAAGCAGCCGGATCAGCGCCTGCCCGAGCCTGAGGAAGAACTCCTCATGGCTGACCGGCGCCGCATGCTGCGTCTCGCCGTGCCCGGGGAACAGGAACACGAGGTCGATGTCGGAGGAGAAATTGAGCTCGCGGCCGCCGAGCTTGCCCATGCCGACCACCACGAGCGGCATCGGTTCGCCGTCGGCATAGGCTGGGCTGCCGTAGCGGGCGGTGGTGAGCGTCCAAGCCTCGCGCAATGCGAGCGCGATGGCATCGTCCGCGAACGCGGAAAGGTCCTCGAGGGTCTCCTCGAGCGAGGCTGCACCCGCAAGGTCGCGCCAAGCGATGCGCACCATCTCGCGACGGCGCCAGCGACGCAGCCACGACTGCCACTCGGCTTCGGGTGTGCCCTGCTCTGGGGCGCGGCCCGCGGGCCAGCAGGCTTCGCCGCCCGCCGTGCGCAAGTGGTTCAGGGCATCACTTCGTTCAAGGTCGGACCAGAGCGTCGGATCACGCGCAAAGGCCTCGGCGACGAAATCGCTGCAGGCGGACACATGTCGCGCCGTGGCTTGCATCGGAACAGGAAAATCTTCAGCTTGCATGTCGGGATCCCGCCGCGCGGGGCATCGGCAACAACCGTTGTTGCACGGCGGCGACCCTCAGGAGCGTCGCCTCAGCGAACGGACGGGCCACGAACTGCGCGCTCAGCGGCAGACCACGCGCATCGAGCCCTGCCGGTATGGCGATGGCGGGCAGACCGAGATAATTGAACGGCGCGGTGCAATGCACCAGCTTGGCGAGGATCTCCCACAGCCCGCTGCCGGCACCGACATCGGTCTCGTCGCGACGGGGGACCGGGATCGGCAGCGTCGGCGTATGCAGCACGTCGCAGCGATCGAACACCTCGCGCACGAACCGCCCGAGCAGCGGCAGGCGCAGGCGCAACGCCTCGAGATAGACGGTACCGGGGATGGCGAGACCGGTGCTGGCGCGCAGGCGCACCTGCGGCGTGTAACGCGCGGCCTCGGCACGGAGCTGCGACGCATGCAGCGCCGTCGCCTCGGAGTAGACCACCGCCCGGCTGAGCTCGGCGAGCGGTGCGGCATCCGGCACCGTCACCTCGATGATGCGCGCGCCGGCGCCCTCGAGCACGGCGAGGCAGCGCTCCATGGCCGTACGCACCTCGGGCGTCGCGACATCGAAGAAATGGTTGCGCGGCACGCCGATCCGCAGACCCTCGATACCGCGCTCGAGCGCGGCGGCATAGTCGGGCGGAACGCGATGTGAGGCGAGCGCGTCACCGCCGTCCGCCCCTGCGATGATCTGCAGCACGGCAGCGAGGTCGGCAGCGCAATGCGCGATGGGCCCGAGCGTATCGATCGAGGGCGAGAGCTTCATGCTGCCGGTGCGCGGCAGCAGGCCGTAGGTGGGCTTGAGACCGAGCACACCGTTCGCTGCAGCGGGTATGCGCACCGAGCCACCGGTGTCCGATCCGATGCTCAGCGCTGTCGCGCGGCAGGCCACGGCAGCGCCGCTGCCGCTGGAGGAGCCACCGGCGACGAACTCGGGCTGCCAGGCGTTACGGCAATCGCCGAAGGCAGCGTTGTGCCCGGTGGCGCCGAGCGCGAACTCGGCCATGTTCAGTGCGCCGATGGCCTGTGCCCCTGCCGCCTCGAGACGCGCGATCACGGTGGCAGCCGGAGGCCGAGGAGCGATATCGGAGGCGTGACGCTCTGCGGCAAGCAAGGCGGCCACCTCGCGCACCCGCGAGCCGCAGGACGGCAGCAGACCGCCGGCAGCGCCGGCGGACGATCCGGTGCCGACGAACATGTCCTTGTGTGCGAGCGGCACACCGAGAAAAGGCAAGGTGGCGGCGAGATCGACACCCGCAGCGCGGGCCACGGCCAGATGCTCGTCAGCGAGCGATGCAGCACGGAGCGCAGCATCGGCGTCGAGACGCAAGAAGCAGTTCGTCCGCGCTTGCGCCCAAGCAGCGCGGGCGAGCACCGACTCGGTGAGCACCGTGCTCGTCAACCGCCCCTCTCGCAGGCGGGCCGCCGCCTCGATCAGACTGAGGTCACAAGGGTCGATGGCCGACGGGAGGCTCACCGAGAACCGTCCCCAGCCAGCGACTCGAGCGTCGCGAGATGGTCGGCCGGCTCCCCGCCGAGCAGCGCGTCGTCCAACGCACCGGCCACCTGCAGCGCAACACGCGCAGCTGCGACCGCCATCACGGCGGCACCGGCTCCGACGGCGATTCGCAAAGCCATCGCCTCGTCATCGATCGGGATGTCCGCGAGCGCACCGAGTTCGCGCACTGCGGCCGGTGATAGGGATGGCGACGATGCAATACCCAGCTCGAGACGCGCCGTGGCACTGGGCGAGACGTCCATCGAGATGCCGGGTTCAGTCATGTCGGGGAACCTGCGCAGGCGGTGTGCGGTCAAAGAGTTGTTTCAAGTGTAACCCGCTGCGCAAACGCGATAGCATCACCGCACCCGACCCATGGAGCTCCCCGCATGATCAGACCTCTCCGCGCTTTGCTGCCCGCCCTCGCTGCCTCGGTCGCCTTGGCCGGCCTCGCCGCGATGCCGTCGACTGCCCGAGCCGACGAGTACACCGAAACGGTGCAGCTCTTCAAGAACGCGGGCCAGAGCGGGACCTTCTTCAGCAAAGCCCATGGGTATGCCGTATTCCCGACCATCGGCAAGGGCGCACTCGGGATCGGTGGCGCTCGCGGCACGGGTCGCGTCTATGTGCAAGGACGCCATGTCGCTGACACCACGCTCACGCAACTCAGCATCGGCTTTCAGGCGGGCGGTCAGGCCTTCAGCCAGATCGTGTTCTTCGAGGATGAGCGCGCCTTCCGTGAGTTCAGCTCCGGCCAGTTCGGATTCGGGGCGGGGGTGAGCGCCGTGGCGATCACGGCAGCCGCAAGTGCTAGTGCAAGCACCTCGGGCGCCACCGCGGGCGCAAGCGGCGGGAAGAAAGACGCCACGACATCAGGCGAGTATTACCGAGGGATGGCGGTGTTCACGATCGCGAAGGGTGGCCTCATGTACGAGGCGGCGCTCGCCGGCCA
>DBCG01000095.1:0-9945 GCA_002292945.1 Proteobacteria bacterium UBA964
GAGATGTTCGTCGGCGTCGGTGCGTCCCGCGTGCGTGACATGTTCGAGCAGGCCAAGAAGCAGGCGCCCTGCATCATCTTCATCGACGAGATCGACGCCGTCGGTCGGCACCGAGGTGCAGGCCTTGGTGGCGGTCACGACGAGCGCGAGCAGACCCTCAACCAGTTGCTGGTCGAGATGGACGGTTTCGAGGGCAACGAGGGCATCATCGTCATCGCCGCCACCAACCGCCCTGATGTGCTCGACCCCGCGCTGCTGCGCCCGGGCCGCTTCGACCGTCAGGTCGTGGTGCCGCTCCCGGATGTGCGCGGCCGCGAGCAGATCCTCAAGGTGCACATGCGAAAGGTGCCCTTGGGCGATGATGTGAAGCCGGCGCTGATCGCGCGCGGCACCCCGGGTTTCTCGGGCGCCGACCTCGCAAACCTCGTCAACGAGGCGGCGTTGTTCGCTGCCCGCGGCAACAAGCGCACCGTCAGCATGGACGAGTTCGACCGTGCCAAGGACAAGATCATGATGGGCGCGGAGCGGCGCTCGATGGTGATGTCCGAGGAAGAGAAGCGCATGACCGCTTTCCACGAGGCGGGGCATGCCATCGTCGGCATCTCGGTGCCCGAGCACGACCCCGTCTACAAAGTCACCATCATCCCGCGCGGCCGTGCGCTCGGTGTGACGCAGTTCCTGCCGGAGCAGGACCGTTATTCGATGAGCAAGCGCCGCATCGAAAGCGCGATCACGACGCTCTTCGGCGGTCGCATCGCCGAGGAGATCATCTTCGGCGCCGATGCCGTGACGACCGGCGCCTCGAACGACATCGAGCGCGCCACCGATCTCGCCCGAAATATGGTCACCAAGTGGGGCCTGTCGGACCGGTTGGGTCCGCTGACCTACTCCGACGAGTCAGGCGAGGTGTTCCTCGGACGCTCGGTCACCCAGACCAAGCAGATCTCCGATGAGACCGCGCACGCCATCGACCAAGAAGTCCGTCGGGTCATCGAGAGCAACTACCAACGCGCCCGCGGCATCCTCGAGACCCATCTCGACAAGCTGCACGCGATGGCTGACGCGCTCGTGAAGTTCGAGACCATCGACGACGGTCAGATCAAGGAGATCATGGACGGTCGGCCGCCCACGCCGCCCGCCGGTTGGGATGACCCGGTGTCCAGCGGTCCGTCCGGCACTGCAGGTCCGGGGGCGCGCCCGGCGCCGGGTATCGGTCCTGCGGCGGGCGAGGGCAGCGCCGGCTGATCGCCGTGTCGGCGCCCGCGTGCCTCGGTCTGTCCGGGGAGACGCTCGACCTCCGCCAGCCGATCGTCATGGGCGTGCTCAATGTCACGCCCGATTCCTTCTCTGACGGCGGTCGGCACGCCGCTTTCGATGATGCCCTGCGCGCGGCCGAGTCCATGCTCGCCGCTGGGGCTGCGTTCATCGATGTCGGCGGGGAGTCCACCCGTCCCGGTGCCACGCCGGTCCTGCCCGAGGAAGAGCTGCGGCGCGTGCTGCCTGTGGTTCGGGCCTTGGTCGCGCGTGGTGCGCGCGTCTCGCTCGACAGCAGCAAACCCGAGGTCATCGCGCCTTGCCTCGCCGAGGGCGTCGCGCTCGTCAACGATGTCCGGGCGTTGCGCCTGCCCGGCGCTTTGGCGGCGGTCGCTGCCAGCGATGCCGCGGTCTGCCTGATGCACATGCAGGGCGAGCCCGGATCCATGCAGGCGGACCCGCACTACGGGGATGTCGTGCTCGAGGTCGCGGCGTTCCTCGATGCCCGCGTCGCGCAGTGCGAGGCGGCCGGTATCGCCCGCAGGCGGCTGGTCCTCGATCCCGGCTTCGGCTTCGGCAAGACGCTGGCACACAACCTGGCGCTGCTGCGGGGCCTGCCGCGCCTTGCCGAGGCGGGTTTTCCGCTGCTCGCGGGCTTGTCGCGCAAGAGCATGATCGGTGCGCTCACCGGGCGCCCCCCCGGCGAACGCCTCGCGGGCGGCCTGGCGCTTGCACTCGCCGCGGTCGAGGGTGGAGCGCGTATCATCCGCACCCACGATGTGGCCGAGACGGTCGACGCGCTGAAGGTCTGGGGCGCGTTCCGGTCGGCGGAGGGTTGAGCGTGGCGAGGAAATATTTCGGTACCGATGGCGTGCGGGGCAAGGTCGGCCAACCGCCGCTGACCGTCGATTTCGTGTTGCGCCTCGCGAGCGCCGCCGCCCGTGCGCTCGCGCCCGAGGGCGGCACCGTGCTCATCGGCAAGGACACGCGGCTCTCGGGCTACATGTTCGAGGCTGCACTCGAGGCCGGTTTCGTCGCAGCCGGCATGGATGTGATGATGATCGGCCCGCTGCCGACCCCCGGCATCGCCTACATGACCCGGCATTTCGGGTGCCGTTTCGGCGTCGTCATCAGCGCCTCGCACAACGCCTACGAGGACAACGGCATCAAGTTCTTCGATGCCGAGGGCGGCAAGCTCTCGGACGCAGACGAGGAACGCATCGAGGCCGAACTGGAGCGCGCTCCGGTCACCCGCGAATCGAACGACCTCGGCCGCGTCACCCGCGTCGACAAGACCCGCAAGGCCTATCAGGATTTCTGCATCTCGACGCTGCCGCCCGGGTTCTCGGTAGGCGGCATGAAGATCGTGGTCGACTGCGCGCATGGTGCGGGTTACAAAGTCGCGCCGCGCATCCTCACCGACATCGGCGCCGAGATCGTCCCGATCGGCTGCTCGCCGAACGGACGCAACATCAACCTCGGCTGCGGAGCGACCGCGCCGGATCTGCTGCAGCTCACCGTGACAGGCGTGCGGGCCGCCGTCGGCATCGCGCTCGACGGCGACGGCGACCGCCTGCTGATGGTCGATCATCTCGGTCGCAAGGTCGACGGCGACCAGTTGCTCTATGTCATCGCCCGTGCCAGACATGCCGCCGGCACCTTGAAGGGTCCGGTCGTCGGCACCCTGATGACCAACTACGGCCTCGAGCGCGCGTTCGCTTCGCTCGGCATCGACTTCCGCCGCGCGGGTGTCGGTGACCGTTATGTCCTCGCGATGCTGCGCGAGACCGGTGGTGTGTTGGGAGGCGAGACCTCGGGTCATCTGCTCACGCTCGATCACGCGACCACCGGCGATGCGATGGTCGCGGCGTTGCAGGTGCTCGCGATCATGCAGCGATCGGGACGCATGCTCGCCGAGCTGACCGCTGATCTGACCTTGTTGCCGCAGAAACAAGTCGCGGTCCGGGTCGCTCAAAGATTCGACCCCGAGACCCGGCCCGAAGTGGTCGCTGCGCGTGAGCGCATCGAGGCGCGGTTGGCGGGGCGTGGTCGCGTGGTGCTGCGTGCCTCCGGCACCGAGCCTGTGATCCGTGTGATGGTGGAGGCCGACGACCGGGCCGAAGCCGAGGCCGCCGCCCTTGAACTTGCCCGTGTCGTAGAGGAGTCCGCCACATGAGCCGTCCCCGTCGCAGCCTCGTCGCAGGGAACTGGAAGATGCACGGCTCGCGTGCGGCCAATGCCTCGTTGCTGCAGGGCGTCCGCGCTGTGGCGCCCGCCGGGGTGGAGATCGTGCTGTGTCCGCCTTTCGTCTACCTGCCGGAGGCGGCGGTGGCGCTCGCGGGTTCCGCCATCGGGCTGGGTGCCCAAGACCTCAGCGCGGAAGCGGGGCAGGGCGCCTACACCGGCGAGATCGGCGGTGCGATGTTGCGTGATGTCGGCTGCAGCCACGTCATCGTCGGTCATTCGGAGCGTCGCGCCCGACACAAGGAAAGCGATGCGGAGGTGGCGCGCAAGGCCGTCGCCGCGCTGGCGGCAGGGCTCGTGCCCATCGTCTGCGTCGGCGAGACCCTCGAGGAGCGTGACGCCGGCGCGACCCCTGCGGTGGTCGGTCGTCAACTCGCCGCGGTGCTCGACGGTTGCGGGGTCGACGCGTTCCGGACCCTGGTCATCGCCTACGAGCCCGTTTGGGCCATCGGCACCGGCCGGACCGCCTCCCCGGAGCAGGCCCAGGAGATCCACGCGTTCCTCCGTGGCCTCATCGCCTCCCGTGATGCTACAATCGCCGGCTCAGCAAGGCTCCTCTATGGGGGCAGCGTCAAGGCAGGCAACGCGGCGGAACTCTTCGCGATGCCCGACATCGACGGCGGCCTCATCGGCGGTGCCTCGTTGAAGGTGGATGAATTCGCGGCCATCCTGGCGGCCGCGCCGGCCTGAGGCCGGTCGCCACCTCTGCCGGGGCAGATCGGATCTTAAGGAACGGCAATGCTCACCGCCCTCACCATCGTGCAGGTCTTCGTCTCGATCGGGATCGTCGCGCTCGTGCTCTTGCAGCGCGGTCGCGGCGCCGATGCCGGTGCCGGTTTCGGGGCGGGAGCCTCGGGCAGCGTGTTCGGTGCGCGCGGCGCGAGCACGGGCCTCTCGCGTTCGACGGCGGTGCTCGCCGCGATCTTCATGCTCAACAGCCTTGCGCTTGCGTGGTACGGTACGCGCCCGGTGCAATCGACCTCGCCGGGCCTCATCGGCGAGAGCGTGACGGAAGTCGCTGATCCGGCAACGGGTCCCGCGAGCGCCGCGCCCGCGCCGGCGCTGCCCGTGACGGGCCTCCCGGCCTCGACACCGGCGACCCCGGCGTCGCCGGCGCCCTGAATTCAAGAGAGAATAAGCACAGATCGCGGACGTGGTGGAATTGGTAGACACACTAGCTTGAGGGGCTAGCGCCGCAAGGTGTGGGAGTTCGAGTCTCCCCGTCCGCACCAAATCTGATCTTGCTTACTGTACAATCCGCTCCGCTTTCAGCACGGGGGTTGCGCGACATCCGTCGCGTCCGTGCAAGGGCGGATGAAATGCTGTCACAGTACTTGCCAGCACTGATCTTTCTCGGTGTCGCCTCGGGCCTCGCCGCAGTGCTTCTTCTCCTCGGAACGGGACTCGGCCGCTGGTTCGCCCGCGCGCCGGACGATGCCGAGAAGCGTTCGTCGTACGAATGCGGCTTCGAGGCCTTCGAAGAGACCCGCATGAAGTTCGATGTGCGCTACTACCTCGTCGCCATCCTCTTCATCGTCTTCGACCTCGAGATCGCCTTCCTCTTCCCGTGGGCGGTCGCACTCGACAGCGTCGGCGGTTTCGGTCTGGTCGCGATGGGCATCTTCCTCGGCATCCTCGTGGTCGGTTTCATCTACGAATGGAAGAAGGGGGCGCTCGAGTGGGATTGACCGCCGGCACTGACCCGCAGGGCTTCGCCCAGCGCGGTTTCGTCACCACCCAGGTCGATAATCTCGTCAACTGGGCGCGCACCGGGTCGCTCTGGCCCATGACCTTCGGTCTCGCGTGCTGCGCCGTCGAGATGATGCATGCCGGCGCCTCGCGCTACGACCTCGACCGGTTCGGCGTCGTGTTCCGTCCGAGCCCGCGCCAGTCCGACGTCATGATCGTCGCCGGCACCTTGGTCAACAAGATGGCGCCGGCGCTACGTAAGGTCTACGACCAGATGCCCGAGCCGCGCTGGGTGATCTCGATGGGCTCCTGCGCCAACGGCGGCGGCTACTACCACTACTCCTACGCTGTGGTGCGCGGCTGCGATCGCATCGTGCCGGTCGATGTCTATGTGCCGGGCTGCCCACCGACGGCCGAAGCGCTGCTCTACGGCATCATCCAACTGCAGAAGAAGATCGCACGCACGAGCACGGTGGCCAGACCATGAGCGACGCCCTCGCAGACCTGTTGCTCGCAGCGACCGGTGAAGCGGCGCGCCTCGTGCCTTCGCTCCCCGGCGAATACACGCTCGAGTGCGACCCGACCTCCTGGATCGCCGTCGCCACGGCGCTGCGCGATCATCCGCAGCTGCGCTTCGACCAGCTCGTCGATCTCTGCGGCGTCGATTACCTCGATTACGGCCGCTCTGAATGGAAGACCCTCTCCGCGACCGGCTCCGGGTTCTCGCGCAGCGTGAACCGCGCGGCCGCACACGCCGAGCGTGCACCGGGGACGCGTTTCGCCGTCACGGTGCACCTGTTGTCGGTGGCCCATAACCGCCGCCTGCGTCTGCGCACGTTCTGCAGCGACGACACCGAGCCGATGATCGACTCCCTGGTCGGCGTCTGGGCCTCGGCGAACTGGTTCGAACGGGAGGCCTTCGATCTCTTCGGCATCCTCTTCGCCGGTCACCCCGACCTGCGCCGCATCCTCACCGACTACGGCTTCATCGGCCATCCGTTCCGCAAGGATTTCCCGCTGATCGGCGAGGTCGAGGTGCGCTACGACCCGGTCAAGCAACGCGTGGTCTACGAGCCCGTCAGCATCGAGCCGCGTACGCTCGTGCCGCGCGTGATCCGTGACGACAACCGCTACGACCCGGCGCTGACAGGACGCTGAGACGATGGCCGAGATCCAGTCCTACACCATGAACTTCGGTCCGCAGCACCCTGCGGCGCACGGCGTGCTGCGTCTCGTGCTCGAGCTCGACGGCGAGGTCATCCAGAAAGCCGATCCGCATATCGGCTTGCTGCACCGCGCCACCGAGAAGCTCGCGGAGTCCAAGCCCTACAACCAGTCGATCGGCTACATGGACCGGCTCGACTACGTCTCGATGATGTGCAACGAGCACGCCTATGTGATGGCCATCGAGCGACTGCTCGGCGTCACTCCGCCGCTGCGCGCCCAGTACATCCGCGTGATGTTCGACGAGATCACCCGCATCCTGAACCACCTCATGTGGCTCGGGGCGCATGGTCTCGACATCGGCGCGATGACCGTCTTCCTGCTCGCCTTCAAGGAGCGCGAGGACCTCATGGACTGCTACGAAGCGGTCTCCGGTACCCGCATGCACGCGACCTACTACCGGCCGGGCGGCGTGCACCGCGACCTGCCGCGCGAGATGCCGCTCTATCAGGTCTCGCGGTGGCGCAGCCAGAAAGATGTCGACCGCCTCAACGAGGCTCGCGCCGGCGGGCTGCTGTCGTTCATCGAGGATTTCACGCGCCGCTTCCCCAAGGCCGTCGACGAGTACGAGACCCTGCTCACCGACAACCGCATCTGGAAGCAGCGCACCGTCAACATCGGCGTCGTGTCGCCCGAGCGCGCCTTGCAGCTCGGCTTCACCGGGCCGATGCTGCGCGGCTCAGGGATCGCCTGGGACCTGCGCAAGAAGCAGCCCTACGATGTCTACGACCAGATGCAGTTCGACATCCCGGTCGGCGTCAACGGCGACTGCTACGACCGCTACCTCGTCCGTATGGAGGAGCTGCGGCAGTCCAACCGCATCATCGCGCAGTGTGTGCAGTGGCTGCGGAAGAACCCGGGCCCGGTGATGATCGACGACGCCAAGATCCGTACGCCGCGCCGTGAAGACATGAAGGGCGACATGGAATCGCTCATCCACCACTTCAAGCTGATGACCGAAGGCTACGGCGTGCCCGAGGGCGAGACCTACGCCGCGGTCGAGGCGCCGAAGGGCGAGTTCGGCATCTACATCGTCTCCGATGGCGCCAACAAACCCTACCGACTCAAGTGCCGCGCGCCGGGCTTCCCGCACCTCGCGTCGCTCGAGGAGATGGTCGCCGGCCACATGCTGGCCGATGTGGTCGCGGTCATCGGCACACAGGACATCGTCTTCGGGGAGATCGATCGATGAGCGTCCGCACGAGCGACGGCCAGCAGTTCATCCCGGGCGACGGCCCGAAGGTCGCATTGCTCACCGCCCACACCCGCCATGAGATAGACGGCTGGATCGCCCGGTTTCCGGCGGGTCGGCAGCGTTCGGCGACGCTCTCGGCGCTGCGGTTCGTGCAAGAGCAGAACCAGGGCTTCCTCACGCCCGATCTGATGGATGCTGTCGCCGAGTACCTGCGGCTGCCGTCCATACAGGTCTATGAGGTCGCCACCTTCTATTCGATGTTCGAGACGCATCCTTGCGGCCGGCATCATGTCAGCGTCTGCACCAACATCTCCTGCTGGCTCAACGGAGGCGAGGACATCCTCGCGCACTGCGAGCGCAAGCTCGGCATCAAGGTCGGTGAGAGCACGGCCGATGGCCGCATCTTCCTCAAAAAAGAGGAAGAGTGCCTCGCGGCCTGCACCGGCGCACCGATGATGATGGTCGACCACCACTTCCACGAGCATCTGACGCCCGCCAAGGTGGATCAGATCCTCGACGAATTAAAGTGAGCATCAGGTCATGAACGCACTCGATACTTGGCGTGATCGCATGTCCCTCGTGGTGATGGAGCCGCTCGCGAGCGGCATCGAACGCCCTTGGACGCTCGAGTCCTACCTCAAGATCGGCGGCTATTCCTCCTGGCGCAAGGTGCTTGCCGGCGAGCTCACGCGCGAACAGATCATCGATGGCGTCAAGGCAAGCGGACTGCGCGGTCGCGGCGGCGCAGGCTTCCCGACCGGCACCAAGTGGTCGTTCATGCCGCGCAATGCGCCGATGCAGAAGTACGCCATCTGCAACTCCGACGAGAGCGAGCCCGGTACCTGCCACGACCGCGACATCCTGCGTTTCAATCCGCACTCGCTGGTCGAGGGGATGGCGCTCGGTGCCTACTCCATGGGCGCGACCGTCGGCTACAACTACATCCGTGGCGAGTTCCTCGGCGAACCCGTTCCGCGCTTCGAGGCCGCCGTGAAGGAGGCCTACGAGGCGGGGCTGCTCGGCAAGGACATACAGGGCAGCGGCATCGACTTCGACCTCTACACGTTCGTGGGCGCCGGCGCCTACATCTGCGGTGAAGAGACCGCGCTGCTCGAGTCGCTCGAGGGCAAGCAGGGCAAGCCGCGCTTCAAGCCGCCGTTCCCGGCTGCCTTCGGTCTCTACGGTCAGCCGACGACCATCAACAACACACAGAGCTACGCGTCGGTCCCCACGATCCTGCGTAAGGGGCCTGAATGGTTCGCGCAGCTCGGCACCACCAACGCGGGCGGCACGGTGATCTTCTCGGTCTCGGGCCATGTCGCGAAGCCCGGCAACTACGAGCTGCCGCTCGGCATCCCTTTCAAGGACCTGCTCGAGATCTCGGGCGGCGTGCGGGGCGGCCGCAGACTCAAGGCGGTCATCCCCGGTGGGTCCTCGGTGAAGGTCGTCCCGGGTGACACCATGCTCGGCGTCAACATGGACTACGACTCGCTGCGTGCGGTCGGTTCGTCCGTCGGTTCGGCGGCGGTCATCGTCATGGACGAGACCACCTGCATGGTGCGGGCGCTCGAGCGCATCTCGCGCTTCTACAAATCCGAGTCCTGCGGCCAGTGCACGCCGTGTCGCGAGGGGACAGGCTGGCTCAACCGCGTGTTGCGCCGCATCGTGGACGGCCAAGGTCGCATGGAAGATCTCGGTCTGCTGGTGGATGTCGCCGGGCGCATCGAGGGGCACACCATCTGCGCGCTCGGCGACGCGGCCGCTTGGCCGGTGCAGAGCTTCGTCAAGCACTTCAGACACGAATTCGAGTACATGATCCAGCACCGCGGACGCAGCATCGTCGAGACGGGGAGGGTGGCGGCCTGACGGCCGCATCCAACGACATGGCAGCCCAACCCCAAGACGATCTCGTCAATCTCGAAGTCGACGGAAAGCCCGTCAAGGCCCGAAAGGGCGCGATGATCATCCACGCGACCGACGCGCATGGCGCCTATGTGCCGCGTTTCTGCTACCACGACAAGCTGCCGGTCGCGGCCAATTGCCGCATGTGTCTCGTCGAGGTCGAGAAGGCGCCGAAGCCGCTGCCCGCCTGCGCGACGCCGGTCTCCGAGGGGATGAAGGTCTTCACCAAGTCGCCGGTGGCCATCGGCGCCCAGAAGGCGACCATGGAGTTCCTCCTCATCAACCACCCGCTCGACTGCCCGATCTGCGATCAGGGCGGCGAGTGCGAACTGCAGGACCTCGCGCTCGGCTTCGGGCGCGACATCGCGCGCTTCAACGAACGCAAGCGCGTGGTCAAGGACAAGGACCTCGGGCCGCTCGTCTCCACCGACATGACG
>DBCG01000095.1:9965-10133 GCA_002292945.1 Proteobacteria bacterium UBA964
GACGCGCTGCATCCACTGCACGCGTTGCGTGCGATTCGGCCAGGACATCGCGGGCATCCCGGAGCTCGGCACGACCGGTCGCGGCGAACACATGGAGATCGGCACCTATGTCGAGAAAGCCGTCGAGCACGAGCTCTCCGGCAACATCATCGATCTCTGCCCGGTGGG
>DBCG01000079.1:0-3745 GCA_002292945.1 Proteobacteria bacterium UBA964
AGCGTCGGCGCGCGGTTGAGCAGCACCGGATGTTCGCGGATCACCTCGGAGAGGATGTCCCAGACCTCCGGGCCTTCGCGCTCGACGAGCCGCTTGGCGGCCTTGATGGTGGAGGCGTCGCCGCGGACCTGCAGCTTGTGGAAGATGAACGGCTTGAAGAGCTCGAGCGCCATCTTCTTGGGCAGACCGCACTGGTGCAGGCGCAAGGTCGGGCCGACCACGATGACCGAACGGCCCGAGTAGTCGACGCGCTTGCCGAGCAGGTTCTGACGGAAGCGGCCCTGCTTGCCCTTGATCATGTCGGCGAGCGACTTGAGCGGACGCTTGTTGGTGCCGGTGATGGCGCGTCCGCGCCGGCCGTTGTCGAGCAACGCATCGACGGCTTCCTGCAGCATGCGCTTCTCGTTGCGCACGATGATGTCGGGCGCGCTGAGCTCGAGCAGCCGACGGAGGCGGTTGTTGCGGTTGATGACGCGGCGGTAGAGATCGTTCAGGTCGGAGGTCGCGAAACGACCGCCATCGAGCGGCACGAGCGGCCGCAGGTCGGGCGGCAGCACCGGCAGGATGGTCATCACCATCCACTCGGGCTTGTTGCCGGACTCGATGAAGGATTCGATGAGCTTGAGGCGCTTGGAGAGCCGCTTGAGCTTGGTCTCGGAAGCGGTGTTCGTCATCTCCTCGCGGACCTTGACGAGCTCCTCCTGGAGATCGAGCGAGGAGAGCATCTCATGGACGGCCTCGGCACCCATGAGGGCATGGAAGCCGTCACCGTGGGCCTCGATCGCCTCGAGGTAGAGCTCGTCGGTGAGCAGCTGGCCGCGCTTCATCTCGGTCTGCTCGGGGTCGATGACCACGAAGGCCTCGAAGTAGAGCACACGCTCGATCTCGCGCAGCGTCATGTCGAGCATCAGGCCGATGCGCGAGGGGAGCGACTTGAGGAACCAGATGTGGGCCACCGGCGAGGCGAGGTCGATGTGCCCCATGCGCTCGCGGCGCACCTTGGACTGGGTCACCTCTACGCCGCACTTCTCGCAGACCACGCCACGGTGCTTCAGGCGCTTGTACTTGCCGCACAGGCACTCGAAGTCCTTCACGGGCCCGAAGATCTTGGCGCAGAACAGGCCATCCCGCTCGGGCTTGAAGGTGCGGTAGTTGATGGTCTCGGGCTTCTTGACCTCGCCGAACGACCACGAACGGATCATCTCGGGCGAAGCGAGCCCGATCTTGATCGAATCGAAGTGCTCGACCGGCGCGTTGTGCTTGAAGACGTTGAAGAATTCCTTCATGGCTGCAACCTCAATCCTGTTCCAGGTCCACGTTGATCGCGAGGGAGCGGATCTCCTTCACGAGCACGTTGAACGACTCGGGCATGCCGGCATCCATCTGGTGATTGCCGTCGACGATGTTCTTGTACATCTTCGTACGGCCGTTCACGTCGTCGGATTTGACCGTGAGCATCTCTTGCAGGGTGTAGGCGGCACCGTAGGCCTCCAACGCCCAGACTTCCATCTCACCGAAGCGTTGGCCGCCGAACTGAGCCTTGCCGCCGAGCGGCTGCTGGGTGACCAGCGAGTACGGCCCGGTCGAGCGCGCGTGCATCTTGTCGTCGACCAGATGGTTGAGCTTCAGCATGTACATGTAGCCGACGGTGACCGGACGCTCGAAACGTTCGCCCGTGCGACCGTCGGTGAGCTGCGTCTGGCCGGAGAGCGGCAGATCGGCCATCTCGAGCAGACGCTTGATCTCGGCCTCCGAGGCGCCATCGAACACCGGCGTCGCGATCGGTACGCCACGCGAGAGGTTCTTGGCGAGCGCGACCAGGTCCGCGTCGCTGAAGCTGTCGATGTCTTCCTTCTGACCGCCCGTGTCGTTGTAGACGCGCTTGATGAAGCCGCGCAGATCGGCGACCGCTTGCTGCGCTTCCAGCATGCGCCCGATCTTGAGGCCGAGCCCCTTCGCGGCCCAACCGAGGTGCGTCTCGAGCACCTGACCGACGTTCATGCGCGAGGGCACGCCGAGGGGGTTGAGCACCACGTCGACGGGCGTGCCGTCCTCGAGGTAGGGCATGTCCTCGACAGGGACGATCGTGGAGATCACGCCCTTGTTGCCGTGACGGCCGGCCATCTTGTCGCCCGGCTGCACGCGGCGCTTCACCGCGAGGTAGACCTTCACCATCTTGAGCACGCCGGGCGAGAGGTCATCGCCCTGCACGATCTTGCCGCGCTTGTTCTCGAACTTGGCCTCGAACGCCTTGCGCTGGGAGCGCACCCGCTCTGCGGCCGCCTCGAGCTGGGCGTTCGCGTCTTCGTCGTCCAGACGGATCTCGAACCACTCGTCGCGGTTCAGTTCGTCGAGGTACGCGGCGGTGAGCTTGGTGCCCGACTTGAGCTTGCGCGGCCCACCGGCCGCCACCTTGCCGAGCAGCGTGCCGCGCACGCGCTGGAAGATGTCGTCCTCGAGGATACGCTGCTGGTCGCCGAAGTCCTTGCGGACCCGCTCGATCTCGGCCTTCTCGATGGAGAGGGCGCGCGAGTCCTTCGCCACACCATCACGCGTGAACACGCGGACATCGATGACGGTACCGTCCATGCCCGGTGGCACGCGCAGCGAGGTGTCCTTCACGTCGCTCGCCTTCTCGCCGAAGATGGCACGCAGCAGCTTCTCTTCCGGCGTCAGCTGGGTCTCGCCCTTCGGCGTGACCTTGCCGACGAGGATGTCACCCGCCCGCACTTCCGCACCGATGAATGCGATGCCGGCTTCGTCGAGCTTGTTGAGGGCCTGGTCGCCGACGTTCGGGATGTCGGCGGTGATCTCCTCGGAACCGAGCTTGGTGTCGCGCGCGACGCAGGTCAGCTCTTCGATGTGGATGGTGGTGAAACGGTCTTCCTGGACCACCCGCTCCGAGATGAGGATCGAGTCCTCGAAGTTGTAGCCGTTCCAAGGCATGAACGCGACCAGCATGTTCTGGCCGAGCGCGAGTTCACCGAGGTCGGTCGAGGGACCGTCCGCCAGCACATCGCCGCGGGCGATCACATCGCCCGCCGACACCAGCGGACGCTGGTTGATGCAGGTGTTCTGGTTGGAACGGGTGTACTTGGTGAGGTTGTAGATGTCGACGCCCGGCTCGCTGGCCGTGGTCTCGCGATCGTCGACGCGCACCACGATGCGCGAGGCATCGACGGAGTCGACCACGCCGCCACGACGCGCGACCACCGTCACGCCGGAATCGATGGCGACCGGACGCTCCATGCCGGTCCCGACGAGCGGGGCCTCGGTGCGCAGCGTCGGCACGGCCTGGCGCTGCATGTTCGAGCCCATGAGCGCGCGGTTCGCGTCGTCATGCTCGAGGAACGGGATGAGCGAAGCGGCGACCGAGACGATCTGCTTCGGCGAGACATCCATGTAGTTGATGCGCTCGCGCGGCATCAGCGTGAACTCGTTCTGGTAGCGGCAGGAGACCAGTTCGTCCGACAACGCTCCGCGTCCGTCGGTCGCTGCGTTGGCCTGCGCGATCGCGAACTCGCCTTCCTCGATCGCGGACAGGAAGTCGATCTTGTCGGTGACGCGTCCGTCCACGACGCGCCGGTACGGCGTCTCGAGGAAGCCGTATTCGTTGGTGCGGGCGTAGACCGACAGCGAGTTGATGAGGCCGATGTTCGGACCTTCCGGGGTCTCGATCGGGCAGACGCGGCCGTAATGCGTCGGGTGCACGTCGCGCACCTCGAAGCCGGCGCGCTCGCGGGTC
>DBCG01000079.1:3789-8980 GCA_002292945.1 Proteobacteria bacterium UBA964
CGGGTTGTTCTGGTCCATGAACTGGCTGAGCTGCGAGGAGCCGAAGAACTCCTTCACGGCTGCCGCCACCGGCTTCGCGTTGATCATCTCCTGGGGCATCAGCGGCTCGCTCTCGGCGAGGTTGAGCCGCTCCTTGACGGCGCGCTCGACGCGCACGAGACCGACGCGGAAGGCGTTCTCGGCCATCTCGCCGACCGAACGGACACGGCGGTTGCCGAGGTGGTCGATGTCATCGACGACGCCATCACCGTTGCGGATGGCGATCAGGACCTTCAGGACATCGAGGATGTCGTCCTTGGAGAGGACATCCGAACCGATGATCTCCTTGCGACCCACGCGGCGGTTGAACTTCATCCGACCGACGTCGGAGAGGTCGTAGCGCTCGGGGTTGAAGAAGAGGTTGTTGAAGAGGTTCTCGGCAGCGTCCCGGGTCGGGGGCTCACCGGGGCGCATCATGCGATAGATCTCCACCAGCGCCTCGAGGCGGTTGCGGGTGGGATCGATGCGCAGCGTGTCGGAGATGTAGGGACCCCGATCGAGGTCGTTCACGTAGAGCGTACGGATATCGTTGATGCCGGCTTCGATCATCTTCTCGGCGGAGACCGCCGTGATGACTTCGTTGGCCTTGGCGATGATCTCGCCGGTCTCGGTGTTGACCACATCGTGCGAGAGGACCTTGCCGTAGATGTAATCGCGGGGCACGGCGAGCTTGCGCACGCCGGCGTCCTCGAGCTGCCGGACATGGCGCGCCGTGATGCGGCGGCCTTCCTCGACGACCACTTGGTCGCCGATGCGGATCTCGAAGGAAGCGGTCTCGCCGCGCAGACGAGCGGGCACCAGCTCGAGGGCGACCTCGTCCTTGGAGATGAAGAAGGTGTTCTTGTCGAAGAACACATCGAGCACCTCGGTATCGGCCATGCCGAGGGCGCGCAGGATCACCGACACCGGCAGCTTGCGGCGGCGGTCGATGCGCGCGAACACGTGGTCCTTGGCGTCGAACTCGAAGTCGAGCCAGGAACCGCGGTAGGGGATGATGCGGGCGTTGAACAACAACTTGCCCGAGGAATGAGATTTGCCGCGGTCGTGATCGAAGAACACGCCGGGGCTGCGGTGCAGCTGCGAGACGATGACGCGCTCGGTGCCGTTCACCACGAAGGTCCCGTTGTCGGTCATCAGCGGCAGTTCGCCGAGATAGACCTCCTGTTCACGGACGTCCTTGATGGGCTTGTTGGGGCCTGCGGCTTCCTTGTCGTGCACCACGAGGCGCACCTTCACGCGCAGCGGCGCCGCGTACGTGAGGCCACGCAACTGGCACTCCTTCACGTCGAAACCGGGCTCACCAAGGCGGTAGGAGACGTACTCCAGACGCGCGTTGCCCGAGTAGCTGGAGATCGGGAAAACGCTCTTGAAGGCCGCATGCAGACCCACGTCCGTGCGCGCTTCCTCGGCCTTGTCCTCTTGGAGGAACTGGCGGTAGGAATCGAGCTGGATGGCGAGCAGGTAAGGCGTCTCGAGGACGCTGCCCTGCTTGCCGTAGTTCTTGCGGATGCGCTTCTTCGCGGTGAAGGAATAAGCCATCGAACACCTCTATCGTCTGAACGACACGGGGACAACGAAGCAGCCGGGGCCTGTCGACCCCGGCTGCATCGCAGCCCATGCTATGTACGCAATGCCCACCGATGTGACGGTGGGATTACTTGATCTCGACCTTCGCGCCGGCTTCTTCCAGCTTCTTTTTCATGGCCTCGGAATCGGCCTTGTTCACGCCGTCCTTGACCGTGCCGGGCACAGCTTCGACCAGGTCCTTCGCTTCCTTCAGGCCGAGACCTGTCAGTTCGCGCACGACCTTGATGACGCCGACCTTCTTGTCCGCCGGGTATTCCTTGAGGATGACGGTGAACTCCGTCTGCTCCTCAGCCGGGGCAGCGGCGGCAGCCGGACCCGCAGCAGCGGCGACGGCCACCGGAGCGGCAGCAGTCACGCCGAACTTCTTCTCCATGTCGGCGATCAGTTCGACCACCTGCATGATGCTCATGTTCGAAATCGATTCGAGGATCTCGTCCTTTGAAACAGCCATTGTGTTAACTCCAAAATGTCAGGGTTGCAACAAGATCAGCCGCTGGTGGCCTGCTTGGCGTCGCGGACAGCCGCGACGGTGCGGACCAGCTTGGTGTGGGGCGCGACCAACGTGCGGACGAGCTTCTCGATCGGGGCCTTGAGGGTCCCCAGCAGGATCGAGAGCGCCTGTTCGCGTGTCGGCAGCGAGGCGACTTTCTCGAGGTCGGACCCCGGCAGCACTTGGCCACCGAGCGACACGAGACGTGCGACGAGCTTGTCGTTGGTCTTCGCGAAATCCTTCACCACGCGCGCAGCCGCGCCTGGATCGTCCTTCGAGAAGGCGAGGACGAGCGGACCCTTGAGTTGGGTACCGAACGCCTCGAACGACGTGCCTACCATGGCCTTGCGTGCCAGCGTGTTTTTGACGACACGCATGTCCACGCCTTGCGCACGGGCTTTGGCACGCAGCTCGGTCATCTGCGTCACCGTGATACCACGGTATTCGGCAGCGACCACGGATTGCGCATCGGCCGCAATCTCCGCCACTTCCTTCACCAGCGCTTTCTTGTCTTCGAGGTTCAGAGGCACTTGATTTATTCTCCTCTCCTGAAGATCACACACCGGCAGACGGCTTGCGCCATCCGCCGGACCTTTCGACGGTGAC
Source organism: Proteobacteria bacterium UBA964 (assembly GCA_002292945.1). Taxonomy (GTDB): domain Bacteria; phylum Pseudomonadota; class Gammaproteobacteria; order Steroidobacterales; family Steroidobacteraceae; genus UBA964. Next base: position 6,512 of record DBCG01000079.1, read on the forward strand.
CTTCATCCGAGGACGATCCTCGTCTGAGCGGCGCACCACCTGCGCAGGCGATCATTAAGGGCTGGCGGAACGCATCAGCCGTTCCCCTTCCCGCCTGCGGTCTTCGATGGAACCCGACGGCTCAAGCCGCCGGACCCGCATCAACTCAAAAAATTACCCTAGCGACGAATTCTCGACCTGCACACCCGGCCCCATCGTCGAGGAGAGCGTCACCCGCTTGAGGTAGACGCCCTTCGAGCTGGCGGGCTTGGCTTTCTGCAGGTCGGCGAGCAACGCCATCAGGTTGTCCTTCAGCTGGGCGGGCTCGAAGCTCGCCTTGCCGATGCTGCAATGGACGATGCCGGCCTTGTCGACCCGGTAGCGGACCTGGCCGCTCTTGGCGTTCTTCACGGCACCGGCGACATCCGGGCTGACCGTGCCGACCTTCGGGTTCGGCATCAATCCGCGCGGACCGAGGATCTGACCGAGCTGACCCACGACGCGCATGGCGTCGGGGCTCGCGATCACGACATCGAAGTCGAGCTCGCCGGCCTTCACCTTCTCGGCGAGGTCTTCGAGACCGACGATATCGGCACCAGCGGCCCTCGCCGCGTCCTGGTTGCGGCCCGAGGTGAACACCGCGACCCGCACCGACTTGCCGATGCCGTGGGGCATCACGGTTGAGCCACGCACCTGCTGGTCGGACTTCGAGGCGTCGATGCCGAGGTTCACGGCGGCATCCACGGATTCGTTGAACTTCGCGCTGGCGAACTGCTTGACGAGACGCAACGCGTCATCGATCGGATGGGTCTTGCCGGGGGGCAACGCGTCCTTCCAGGGCTTGATCCGTTTGGCTACGGCAGGCATGTCAGAGTCCCTCCACATCTACGCCCATCGATCGGGCGGTACCGGCGATGGTACGCACGGCCGCATCGAGGTCGGCCGCGGTCAGGTCCGGCGTCTTGGTCTTCGCGATCTCTTCGAGCTGCGCCCGGTTGATCTTTCCGACCTTGGACGTGTTCGGCGTACCGCTGCCCTTCTCGATGCCGATGGCCTTGCGGATCAGCACCGCGGCGGGCGGCGTCTTCATGATGAAGGTGAAGCTGCGATCCGCGTACACGGTGATCACCACCGGGATCGGCAAGCCCTTCTCGAGCTTCTGCGTGGCAGCGTTGAACTGCTTGCAGAACTCCATGATGTTGACGCCCTGCTGGCCGAGTGCCGGCCCGATGGGCGGTGACGGGTTGGCCGAGCCCGCAGGGACCTGCAGCTTGACGTACCCCTGTACTTTCTTTGCCATCGTCTTCTCTCCTGGGTCCAAGCGCCCGGTTTTCGTCCGAGCTCCCCATGCGCTTCCTTGCCACCACGCCGCACGATCCTTCGTGCGGCGAAACGATCATCTCCCGGCGTCGTCGCCGCGGCCTCTTCGGTCAGGCCTTCTCGACCTGCGAGAAATCGAGCTCGACGGGCGTCGAGCGCCCGAGGATCTGCACCGCCACCTGCAGGCGGTTCTTCTCGTAGTTCACGCTCTCCACGACGCCGCTGAAATCATTGAACGGGCCTTCGGTGACCCGGACCACTTCGCCCGGCTCGAAGATGACCTTCGGCCGCGGCTTCTCTACACCTTCCTCGACCCGACGGAGGATCTGGTTCGCCTCACGGTCGGTGATCGCGGCCGGCTTTTCCTTGGTCCCACCGATGAAACCCAGAACCTTGGGGACCTCATGCACCAGGTGCCAAGTGTCCTCGTCCATCTCCATCTGCACGAGCACGTAGCCCGGATAGAACTTGCGCTCGCTCTTGCGCTTCTGGCCGTCGCGCATCTCGACGACTTCTTCGGTGGGCACCAGGATCTCGCCGAACTTGGCCTCGCAACCGGCGCGCTTCACACGCTCCTTGAGACCTTCTGCGACCCGATGCTCGAAATTCGAGTAGGCGTGCACGACATACCAACGCATCGCCATGGCTCAGCCCCCCTCGCCGCCGGCGCCGCCGCCGAGGATGGCGCGGGTAGCCCACGCCAGAAACGAATCCACTCCCCAGAAGAAGAGCGACATGATCAGCACGAACACGAAGACCACCAGCGTCATCGAACCGGTCTCCTCGCGGGTCGGCCAGAAGACTTTGTAGAGTTCGATGCGCGCTTCGAGGAAGAACTTCCAGAGGTCGCGCCCGTACCCGGAAGCGGCGAACACCAAGGCACCGACGACCAGTGAACCAGCGAACGTCGACCAGCGCACCGCACCGGACTGCGTGCCCTTGAACACGTAGAACGCCGCCACGCCCGCGGCCACGATGAGGATCGCGGCCCAGAGCTTGGCTTTGTCGGCACCGGTGATGCCCTGCTGATTGACGACTTCGTTCATTCTCGATCCTGAGTGGCAGGCCAGGAGGGAATCGAACCCCCAACCTGCGGTTTTGGAGACCGCCGCTCTGCCAATTGAGCTACTGGCCTGTTGAATCCCTGCCTTACTTCAGGATCTTCGCGAC
>DBCG01000117.1:0-3907 GCA_002292945.1 Proteobacteria bacterium UBA964
AGTAGTCGTTGAGGTTGTCGAGACCCGAGACCTGAAGGCCCGCCGCGAGCAGCCGCTCGGCGACATGCATGCCGATAAAGCCGGCGGCGCCAGTTACAAGTATTTTCATACTGCTATCTCCTAAAAAAGCAGGCTCCGCCGCTCGCCTTGGCGATGCGGGCGAGGAAGTCCTCGTGCGCGGCGAGTTCGGCGACCGAGGGCTCGATGACGCGCAGCGCGCCCTCGGGTCGGGCATTGCGCACCACGGGAGCGGAGGGTGCCCCGTTGGCCCCGCGACGCGGCCGCGACTCGCCCAATTCTAGGGCACTCTGGCCGCCCGTCATGGCGAGATAGACATCGGCCAAGATGCGCGCGTCGATCAGGGCGCCGTGCAGCTCGCGGCGGGAATTGTCGACCCCGTAGCGCTTGCAGAGCGCATCGAGGCTGTTGCGTTGCCCGGGGTGTATCTCGCGCGCGAGCGCGAGCGTGTCGAGCACGCGACAGAGGTTGTCGATGGGTGGGTGCTCGCCCTTCAGGCGACGGATCTCCGCGTTCAAGAAACCGACATCGAAGGCCGCGTTGTGGATCACGAGCTCGGCGCCCGCGACGAAATCGAGGAACTCCGCCGCCACCTCGGGGAAGCGCGGTTCCCGCGCGAGGCGCTCGCGCGTGAGGCCGTGCACCGCAAGCGCAGCCTCGTCGCTGTCGCGGTCGGGGTTGAGGTGACGATGGAACACGCGACCGGTCAGGCGGCGACTGACGATCTCCACGCAGCCAATCTCGATGACGCGGTGACCCGAGGAGACCTCGAGGCCCGTCGTCTCCGTGTCGAGGATGATCTGGCGCATGGCGCTATTTTAGCAGCGCGTCGATGGCTGCGGTCGCAAGCGCATCGACGCGCTCGTTGCCCGGCACACCCGAGTGCCCCTTCACCCACCGCCAATCGATGTCATGCCCGACGGCGAGTTCATCGAGGCGCTCCCAGAGGTCGCGGTTCTTGACGGGCTTGCGGCCCGCGGTCTTCCAGTCACGCGCTTTCCAGTTGGGCAGCCACTCGGTGATCCCGCGACGCACATACTCCGAATCGGTGTGCACCGTGACGGCGGCGCGCCGCTTGAGCGCCTCGAGCGCGCGGATCACGGCCGTGAGCTCCATGCGGTTGTTGGTGGTGTCGGCCTCGGCGCCGGAGAGCTCCCGGAAGTGCTCGCCGAACTCCAAGGTGGCGCCCCAGCCCCCCGGCCCCGGGTTGCCGCGGCAAGCGCCGTCGGTGTAGATCTCGACGCGTTTCACGGTTCGGAGCGATTGACCGAGGATGGCTTGGCGATGCCACCGAGCACTGACGCACGCCGCTCGCGCAGCCGCGGTCGCAGCGGCGTGAGTGCGTGCAGACGCTTGCGCGCCCGCAGCAGGAACGCCCCTGCCGGCCAGGGGTACACGAAGCCGCGACGCATTCTGCAGCCCGCAGTCGGCGGATCGCCCCAAGGCAGCTCGTAGAGATAACGACGGGTCTCACCGACCTCGTAGCCCAAAAGACGCAGCCAATCTCGCAAGCGGCGCTCAGAGATCAACCGCCGCAGCCCGGGCGGGAAACCGGCGCGACTGCCCGCCGCGCGCAGACCCCAGGGACTCCAAGGCGCGAAACCGAGCACCAACAATTTGCCGTCGCCTGCGAGCACACGGTCGACCTCGCGCAGCAGACCGTAAGGGTCAGCCTCGAACTCGAGCGTGTGCGGCAACAACACACAATCGATCGAGTCGCTCGCGATCGGCAGCGCGCTGAGTCGCGAGACCACATCGACGCCCGGCGCGGGGGCGGTGTCGATCAAGGCCTGCGAGCGCGTGCGAGCGCCCGTCAGCAACGAACGACCTGCGCCCCAGGCGCCGATCTGCAGCATCTCCCAACCGAAGCAATCCTCGAGCGACTCACTGACGAGCGCGGCCTCGCCTTGGCGCAGCGAGCGGCCACGAGGCGCATCCAACCACTGTGAAAACGGTCCCGGAAGCATGCAGAAAACAATAGCAATTTTCGGCACTTGAAGGTTAAATACCGGCGCTATGCGGACCCCCCTCATCAGGCTTGCCGCCCTCGTGCTTTGCACGCTCGCGCTCGGCGCTTGCGCGAGCCTGTCCGACCCCGCTACCGCCTCGCGTGGCCTCGAACCTGCCAAGCCCGCGCCGCCCGCGCCGCCCACTGCGGCCACCGCCGTGTTGCGCGCGCCGCCCTCCTACCCCGGCGGCAAAACCACCGCGACCGCGCCCACCGGTCCGGCGCCCTCGACCCTGATCCGCGCCGACGGTGCGGGCAACCCGTACACCGATCTCATGGACCGCATCCGGGCGGGCTTCCAACTCGAGGACGAAGATCGCACCGCGATCGACAACCAGACGCTCTGGAACGCCCGCAACCCGGCGTACCTCGACCGCGTGTTCGGGCGCGCCGCGCTCTACATGCACTACATCGTCGAAGAGATCGACAAGCGCGGCATGCCGATGGAGCTCGCGCTGCTGCCGGTGGTCGAGAGCGCCTTCGAGCCCTTCGCCTATTCGAGCGCTCGCGCCTCGGGGCTCTGGCAGTTCATCCCCGGCACCGGCAACCGCTTCGGACTGCCCCAGACCTGGTGGTACGACGGACGACGCGATGTCGTCGAATCGACCCGCGCCGCGCTCGATTACCTGCAATACCTGCACGATGAGTTCCAGGGCGACTGGTTGCTCGCCATCGCCGGCTACAACTGCGGCGAGGGCTGCGTCGGCCGCGCCGTGCGCAACAACCTCGCCGCCGGTAAGCCGATCACTTTCTGGGACCTGAAGCTGCCCGCCGAAACACGCGCCTATGTGCCGAAGCTCTTGGCGATGAAGCGCGTGGTGCGCGACACCACCTTGCTCGGCCTCGAGTTCAGCACGATCCCGAACGACGCATACTTCACGCGGGTCGACATCGAGCACCAGATCGACCTGAAGCTCGCTGCCGAACTCGCGGGCGTGACCACGGACGAACTCTTCGAGCTGAACCCCGCGTTCCACCGCTGGGCGACGCCGCCTCAGGGGCCGCACTCGTTGCTGCTGCCGATCGACTCCGCGGAGCTCTTCCGCCAGAACCTCGCGCAGTTCACACCCGATGAACTCATGCGCGTGACGCACCACATCGTCGCACCGGGCGAGACGCTCGCCGGGCTCGCGGCCCGCTACAACACGACCGACATGACGCTGCGGATGCTCAACGGCCTCGCCGGCAACGCCCTCATCCCGGGCGCCGACCTGCGCGTGCCGAACGGCAGCACGGAATTGCCGGCGAAGGTGCTGCGCGCCGCCGCCCGCGTCGATGGCCCGGCGCCCGCGATCCGATCGGCGTCGAGCACCACCGCACCCACGCGCCGCGCCCGGCCGCAGGTGCATGTGGTGCGCCGCGGCGAGTCCTATTGGAGCATCGCGCAGCGCAACAACATCGATGTGAACACGCTGATGCGCCTGAACGGCAAGCGGCCGGGGCAGACCATCGTGCCGGGCGAGCGCCTGGTCGTCGGCAACGGAGCGAGTTCGGGTGGCCGCAACAACCGCGCCGGGCGCAACAACCCGGTGGAGAGCGGCAGCGTGCAGCGCGTGACCCACACCGTGCGCAGCGGCGACACGCTCTCGAGCATCGCGCGCCGCTACGGCGTGACCGCCGGGCAGATCGCCGCCTGGAACGACATCAAGGTGTCCGGGGTGCTGCGCCCCGGCCAGAAACTCGCCATCCGCACACGACGGAGCTGATATGGGATTTTTGGCAGGCAAACGCGCGCTGATCGTCGGCGTCGCGACCGAACGGTCCATCGCTTGGGGCATCGCCGAAGCGATGCATCGTGAGGGCGCCGAGATCGCCTTCACCTACGCCAGCGACAAGCTGAAAGAACGCGTCGAGCCGCTCGCGGCCTCCATCGGCTCCCCT
>DBCG01000117.1:3923-4969 GCA_002292945.1 Proteobacteria bacterium UBA964
CATCGGCTCGGACATCGTGCTGCCGCTCGATGTCACCTCAGACGCCCAGATCGACGCCGCCTTCGCCGCGCTCGGCGAGCGCTGGGACGGGCTCGACATCCTGGTGCACGCGGTCGCGTTCGCACCACGCGAAGCGCTCGCCGGGGGATTCACCGCAAGCACCAGCCGCGAGGCCTTCGCCATCGCGCATGACGTCTCGAGCTACAGCCTCACCGCCCTCGCCCGCGGCGCCCTACCGCTGATGCAGGGTCGGGCGGCCTCGATCCTGACGCTCTCGTACCTCGGCGCCGTGCGCGCGATCCCAAGCTACAACGTGATGGGCCTTGCGAAGGCGAGCCTCGAGGCCAATGTGCGCTTCCTGGCAGCCGACCTCGGCCCGCAGGGCATCCGCGTGAACGGTATCTCGGCAGGGCCGATCAAGACCCTCGCCGCCGCCGGGATCGGCGGCTTCCGCAAGATGCTCTCGAGGGTGGCGGAGGTGGCGCCGCTGCGGCGCAATGTCACCCAACAGGATGTGGGCAACGCCGCAGCGTTCCTGAGCTCGGACCTCGCGGCCGGCATCACCGGCGAGATCGTCTATGTCGACGGCGGCTTCAACACCGTCGGCATGAGCTTCCCCGAGACCGGGGAGTAACGGCTTTACTGGAAGGCGCGCGGGTTCTTTTCGACCTTGGCGCTGCGGCGCAGCTCCTCGACATACGCCCCCACCGACGCCTGACCCTGCCCGGCGGTGATCTGCTGCACGCGGAAGCTGCGCAGCTGCGCATCGCCCGCGGTGGGCATGTTGCGGCGCTGGGTGAAGGTGACGATCGCGTACCCGCCCTCCGGCAGCGGCACGGCCCGCGTGACGGGCTTGCCCCCCACGGGGCGCGGGAATTCGAACAGCGCACTACGCACCGTTGAGGGCAGCGCGGGGTCGCGACGGTCGACGAAGCGGGCCGGTTCCGCGACCACGCCGAGCGCACGCACGGCGTTGTCGAAGGTCGCCGCGCTGTCCACGCGGGCAGCAGCACCCTCAGCCGCGGCGCGAGCGGCCGCCGTGGCAC
>DBCG01000119.1:0-135 GCA_002292945.1 Proteobacteria bacterium UBA964
GATGCCTTGGCGGCCGTCGCTGCTGCCGCCGCCGCCACCGAGGCCTTGCGCCGAACCGATTCCGCAGCGGTCATCCCGACCGCCGCTCTGCTCAGTGGGAGAGTCCCATGATGTCCGTGTCCCGATCGTCCTCCA
>DBCG01000119.1:175-11737 GCA_002292945.1 Proteobacteria bacterium UBA964
AGCCCTGCGCGTCCCCGCTGCGCTGTTCGCAGCCGCTGCACTGCTCACTGCCGCCGGTTGCGCGAAGAAGGAGGCCAACCCCGCCACCGCCGAAGTCATCACCACCGTGTACGCGGGCGGCGACATCCTTACCATGGCGGAGGCCGAGCCGGCCTACGCGGAGGCGCTCGCGGTGCGGGATGGCAAGATCCTCGCCGTCGGCACGCGCGCCGAGGTGGACAAGGCCGCAGGTGCCGGCGCAACCCAGGTCGACCTTGCGGGCAAGACGCTGGTGCCGGGCTTCATCGACACTCATGGCCACATGGTCTATTTCGGCAAGAACCTGATGGACGCGAACCTCTTCGGTTCGGCGGACATCGCCCAAGTGCTGGACCTCATGAAGACCCACGCCGCGACGGTCCCCGACGGCGCGTGGATCGTCGGCTTCGGCTACCGGGCATCGTCGCTCGCCGACAAGCGCACGCCGACCGCCGCCGAGCTCGACCAGGTATCGGCTACACGCCCGGTGATGATCGTCGATTCCTCGGGGCATCTCGGCTCGGCCAACTCGGTGCTGCTCAAGCTCGCGGGCGTCACGGCGGCCACGCCGGACCCCGAAGGCGGCAACTTCACCCGCAAGCCCGGCAGCCGTGAGCCGCTCGGCCCCATGGAGGAGACGGCGCTCAACGCGGTACGTTCGCAGCGTCCGCCGTTCACCGGTGAGCTCGCCGACCGCGCCATTAAGGCCGGTGCTGGCGAGTGGGCGAAGCATGGCCAGACCACCGCGCAGGATTGCGGGCTCGGTCTCGGCAACGACGATATCGATCTCGTGATCAACGCCATCGACAAGAAGCTGCTGCCCATCGACCTCTATGTCTGCGCCAAGGATTCGATCACCGATCAGGTGCTCGATGCCGCCTATGGCGTGTCGCGCGCCTACGCGCCGGACGAGGCGGGCGTCGCCCAGAAACTGCTCGACAAGCGCCCGGACCTCAACAAGAGCTACATCAACCGCGTGCGCATGGGCGGCGTGAAGTACTGGCTCGACGGCGGCCTCGAGACGGCCTGGCTCACGCAGCCCTACACCCAAAATCCGCCGGGCAAAACCGGCCTCTTCTCGGGCTTCCAGCAGATCCCGGACGAGGTGCTGCAGGCCGCATTCGACCGCTTCTGGACCACCGACATCCAGATCAACATGCACATGAACGGCGACGCGGCCGTCGAGCAAGCGTTACGCGCCGCCGAGAAGGCCGTCGCGAAGTACGGCATGCGCGACCATCGCCCGGTGTTCATCCACGCCCTCTATATGCGTCCCGACCAGATGGAGCGCATGAAGAAGGTGGGTGCCGTCCCGACCTTCCTGTCCGCCGGCATCGTGACGGCGGGCGACAACTTTGCACGGCTGTTCGGTCCTCGCGCCGACAAGGCGGCCGCGGCGAACACCCTTGAGAAGATGGGCGTACCCTGGACGGTCTCGCACGATGCGCCGGTGACGCCGTCGCCCTCGGTGATAGCGCTCGTGGATGCCGCGGTGAACCGCCGCACCGCCACCGGCAACATCATCGGTCCCGACGAGCGGGTGACGCCGTACGCCGCGCTCGGCGCGGTGACGCGCTCGGCCGCGTACCAGATCAAGGAAGAAAAGAGCAAAGGCACGCTCGAGGCCGGCAAGCTCGCCGATATGGTCGTGCTGTCCGCCAACCCGCTGAAGGTCGAGCCGGCCACCATCAAAGACATCCAGGTGCTGCGGACCCTCAAGGAAGGGGTCACGGTCTACGAGGCCCAGCCCTGATGAGCCGCGGATCGCGGGTCGCCGTGCAGGGCGTGCTGCTCGGCACCGTGCTGGCGCTCGGGGGCGGCATGGCGCAGGCGGCGACGCCTGCAGCCGCCGCGCCCGTGCCCGCGGCATCGGCGCCCGAAATCGCTGCGCTCAAGGCAAAGCTCGCGGCGCAGCAGGAATTGCTCGAGTTGCAGCTGCGGCAGTTGCGCGAACAGCAGGCGCAGATCGATGAGCTCGAGCGGCGGATCGGCAGCACCGCGTCCGCTCCGGTCGCCGCGGCCGAGCCGGCTGCGCTGCCGCCGCCTGTGGTCGCCGCCCGCTACGACGGGGTCGGCGTCGTCATCGGCGGTTCGCTGCGCACCACGGTCAACACCACCGGCGCGCGCATGCTGCCCGACGCCGCGCCGTTCCTCGTGCTGCCCTCGGTGCCGGGGGTGCGCGAAGGCACCACCAAGATCGACGCGCGCCTCTCCACGCTGCTCATCGCCATCCGCGGTCGCGAACTCGGCGGCTTCCAGCTGGGCGGCGTGATCCAGGCGCAGCTGTTCGACGGCGACCTGCTCTCGGGCAAATACGGCGTGTATCCGGGCATCGCCTATGTCGAGGCCGTGAACGAACACTGGCGTTTCGCCGCCGGGCTGCAGCCCGATGTCTTCAGTCCGAAGATCCCGCGCATGGTCGACAGCATGTCGGGCATGGCCGGGTCGGGGAACCCCGGAAATTCTTTGAAGCCGGAGCTGCGTGTCGAACGCTTCGTGCTGACGGACGGCGGCAAACTGACGCTGCAGGCGGCACTCGCCGACGCGCAGCCCTCCAACATCCAGCCGCCCTCGCTCGCCTCCACCGAGAATACGGGTAAGCCCAACTACGAAGCGCGCATCGCCTTCGCGCGCGGTGCGGCCGACAAGACCGTCTCTTGGGCGCCGTATCCCGAATGGGAGGTGGGCATCTCGGGCGCCACCGGCTCGTTCCGCACCTTTTCGATCGCAGGCGCGTTCCCGGCCTACGACACCGACCTCTCCGGCGTCGCGATCGAGGGCGCGGCACGCTTCGGTCAGCGGTTCGCGGTGCAGGGCGAGCTCTACCGCGGTCGCGCACTCGCCCCCTATCTCGCGAGCATCTTCCAGACCGTCACCGCCGACCGTACGCCCGTACGCAGCGAGGGTGGTTGGGGCGAGTTCGCATGGTGGTGGAGCCCCACCGCCCACTCGCACTTCGGCTATGGCCGTGACCGGGCCTGGTCCTCGAGCGGCGCGCAGCCCGGCGTGCGCTCGAACGAGACCGCCTTCGCCAACCTGTTCTGGGACCCGAGTCCCATGACGACGCTCGGACTCGAGGCGACTTGGCGTCGCACCGAGTACGAGGGTGAGATCGACAACGAGGGCCTCGCCCTAATGTTGTCCTCGGAACTGAGATTCTGACGGCCTACGGGCCCGGGAGAGGATGATGTCCAAGAAGATCCAGCGGGGAGCCGCTTGGCTCGCCATCGCGGCCACGGCGCTCGTGCTCGGCGCCTGCAGCAAGCCGGGCACCGCGCCGGCGACCAATGGCGTCACGGTCTATTCCGGCGGCGACATCCTCACCATGGCGGGGGCCGAGCCGGCCTACGCGGAGGCGCTCGCGGTGCGGGATGGCAAGATCCTCGCCGTCGGCACGCGCGCCGAGGTCGCCAAGGCCGCGGGCGCCGGCGCCGCGCAGGTGGACCTCGCCGGACGTACGCTGCTTCCGGGGTTCATCGACGGCCACAGCCATCTGCTCAACTACGCCGATTCGCTGGTGCAGGCCAACCTCAACCCGCCCCCCATCGGCGGCGTGACGAAGATCGCCGACATCATCGAGGCGCTGCGCAAGCTCAAGTCCGACATGAAGGCGGGCCCCGGCGACCCGCTGATCGGGCAGGGCTACGACCAGGACATGTTGGCCGAGCGCCGCCACCCGACGGCGGCCGACCTCGATGCGGCCTTCCCCGACAATCCGGTGATACTGGTCCACGCGTCCGGTCACATGCTGGTCGCGAATTCTTTGGCCTTCAAGGCCGTGAAGATCGATGCCAGCACTCCGGATCCCGAGGGCGGTACCATCCTGCGCAAGCCCGGCGGTCGGGAGCCGCTGGGTCTCGTGCAGGAGATGGGGATGTATCCCTTTCAGCCCATCCTGAAGGGTGCTCGCAAGCCAGAGGTCGATCTCGATCTCGTCAAGCGCGCGGTGGCGCACTATGCCGCCAACGGCTACACCACCGCGAGCGAGGCCTTGGTGCTCGGCGAGAAGATGCCGGTCATCGAGGCCGCGGCGGACGCGGGCGCGTTCAGCATCGACGTGATCGCCCTGCCGGCGTTCACCATGGCCGCCGAGCTCGTCGGCACCGGCAAGATCAAGTGGGGCGAGTATCGCAAGGGCCTGAAGTACGCCGGTCTCAAGATCGCCGTCGACGGCTCGCCGCAGGGCAAGACGGCCTATCTCACCCGGCCGTTCCTGACGCCGGTACCGGGCTGCAAGACCGATTGCCGCGGTTTCCCGAATCTCACGCAGGATCAGGTCAACCAGCTGGTCCTGCTCACCTACAAGAACGGCGTGCAGATGTTCTCTCATTGCAACGGCGATGCCGCCATCGACATGATGATCGCGGGCCACGAGAACGCCGAGAAGGTGCTGGCGACGCCGGGCAAGGATCGGCGCACCGTCATCATCCACTCGCAGATCATGCGTCCCGACCAGCTCGACGCCTATGCCAAGCAAGGTCTGCTGCCGAGCTTCTTCAGCAACCATGTCTACTACTGGGGCGATGTGCACTACGCGAACCTCGGGCCCGAGCGCGCGGAGTTCATCAGCCCGCTGGCGAGCGCGTTCAAGCGCGGCATCCGCGCCACCAACCACACCGATGCGACGGTGACGCCGACCGACCCGATGTTCCTGCTGTGGACCTCGGTCAACCGCGTCACCCGCGAGGGACGGGTGCTGGGCGAGGCGGAGCGGGTCACGCCGTATCAGGGCCTGCAGGCGCTGACGGTGAACGGCGCCTACGAATACTTCGAGGAGGCCTCGAAGGGCACGCTGGAGGTCGGTAAACGCGCCGACTTCGTGGTGCTCGACAAGAACCCGATCAAGGTGGCGCCGATGACCCTCAAGGACATCCGCGTCCTCGAGACCATCAAGGACGGCAAGCGCGTCTACGCGCGCAGCTGATCCTCAGCGCGGATCGCGGCCTCGCCTTACCAGGCGATGCCGTGGTCCTCGCCGTGGTTGCCGACGCCGCCCCAGAACGTGCCGGTCAACGGGTCGATCTCTATCGCCGTGATCGGGCCGGCGGTGCGCGACTGGAATTCGAGGGTGTAGCCGCGTGAGACGAGATCGCTGCGCACCCAACGCGGCACTTCGTCGTCGAGCAGCATGCGACCGGGTTTGCTCGCGTGATCGCCGAAGGAATCGCGCAGCTGGAAGCTGTTCATGTTGGCGGCCTCGGCCGCCTGCTGCGGCGTCATGCCGAACTCGACGCGGTTCAAGAAGAACTGCAGCAGGTTCTGGTCCTGGCTGTCACCGCCCTGCACCGCGAATGCGAGCCAGGGCTTGCCCTCGCGCAGGGCCAGAGCCGGAGTGAGCGTGGCGCGTGGCCGCTTGCCCGGCTCGAGCACATTGAACGGGTTCTCTCGCGGGTCGAGCACGAAGGACTGCAGGCGTTGTGAGAGCCCGATGCCGGTCTTGCCGGCGATCACCGCCGGCACCCAGCCGCCGCTCGGCGTCACCGCGACCAGCCAGCCGTCCTTGTCCGCCGCCACGACTGAGGTGGTGCCGCGGTAGAACGCTTCGTGGTCGTCCGCCATCGCTGCGCGCGCCGTGGGCGGCGCATGTCCTAGGCGCGCCGTGGGCGGCGCGACTCCACTCGGCGTATAGGGCCGTGGGGCGGTGCCGACGGGCGCGGGTGAGGTCGGTACCGGCGCGGGCGGCCAGGCACGCAGCAGGTCGGCATGCGGGTTGACGCCGCCCTGGAAGGGATAGGGGTCGCCCGGGCCCATACGCGGGTCATTGCGCTCGCCGATGAGCACGGCGCGCGCTCTGGCGTAATCTTTGGACAGCAGGCCGGAGATCGGTTCCTCGGGCGGGAACGCGGGATCGCCGTAATAGAAATCCCGGTCTGCGAACGACAGGTTCATGGCCTGGTAGAGCGTGTGCAGGTACCGCGCCGAGTTGTAGCCCATCGACTTCAGGTCGAACTGCTCGAGGATATTCAGCGCCTGCAGCATCACCGGGCCTTGCACCCAGGTGTCGAGCTTGTGCACCTCGACGCCGCGGTAGGTGACGCTGCGTGAGGCCTCGATCTTCACCTGCCAGCGTGCAAGGTCTTCGCGAGTGATGAGACCCCCCGCCGCCTGTACAGCTCCTGCGAACTCCACGGCGATGTCGCCTCGGTAGAAGCGCTCGTAGGCGGCCATGATCGCCTGCTTGCGTGACGCACCGCGTTTGAGTGCGCGTTGCTCGGCTTCGACGAGCCGCCGGAGCGTCGCTGCGAGCTCGGGTTGGCGGAAGATCTCGCCTGCGCGCGGGGCTTCGCGACCGGCCGCGGTGGGCGCGCCAGGCTTGCTCGCATGCGGCAGCATGATGCGCGCGCTGTCCGGCCATTCCTTGATCTTGGCCTTGTTGCGCTCGATGGCGTCTGCGGTCTGTGCCTCGATGGGATAGCCGTCAGCGAGCACGATCGCAGGCGCGAGCACCTCCGCCAGCGAGAGCTTGCCGTACTCGGCGAGCATCACGAGGATGCCGCCCGGTGTGCCGGGTGTGACCGCTGCGAGTGGGCCATGCTCGGGTGGATAGGCCATGCCGCGGCTGCGGAAGAATTCGACCGTGGCACCGGTCGGCGCGACGCCGAGCGCGTTGATCGCGATCACGCGCTTTTCGACCGGATGCCAGAGCAGTGCCTGTGTTTCGCCGCCCCAGTGCAGCGTGTCCCACATCGTCGCCGTGGCCGCGATCATCGCGCAGGCCGCGTCCACCGCGTTGCCGCCGCGCTCGAACATCTTCGCCCCGGCGGTCGCACCCAGCGGTTTGCCGGTGATCGCCATCCATTCCTGACCGTGCAAGGGCGGCTTCTCGGTGCGATCTTGCGCGGCGAGCGGCCAGCAGGCCAAAACGGCGATGAAGGCGGCAGCAAGCGCGATGGCGCGGGTCCGGGCGGGGGCAGAGGGTGTGCGAGCGGTCATGGGGCCTAGGATACGCCGCCCACCGTGCGCCGCGCAGTGGGGCGGTCGCGATCAATGCCCCGGAAAGGCCACCAGTGTCTGCACCGGCAGGCCCAGACCGCGCAGCCGCGCTGCGCCGCCGAGGTCCGGCAGGTCGATGACGAAGGCCGCGGCGACCACCTCAGCGCCGATGGCGCGCAGCAGTTCCAGTGCTGCCAGGGCGGTCCCGCCGGTGGCGATCAGGTCGTCGACCAGGAGCACCCGCTCGCCCGGTGCCACAGCGTCGCGGTGTACCTCGATCTCGTCGGTCCCGTATTCGAGCGCATAGGCGACGCGCACGGTCTCGTGCGGCAGCTTGCCTTTCTTGCGCACCGGCACGAATCCCGCGCCGAGGCGATGGGCGACGGCACCGCCCAAGATAAAGCCGCGTGCCTCGATACCGGCGACTTTGACGATCCGCGCGGAGGCCGGTGCGGCGGCGTACGGTGCCACCAGGGCATCCACCGCCGCCGCGTAGGCGAGCGGATCGCCGAGCAGCGTGGTGATGTCGCGGAACTGGATGCCGGGCTTCGGATAGTCCGGTATCGTGCGGATGCTGTGTTCGATCATGACGGCACTTTACACGCGGAACGGAGGCGCAGCGCATGGGTCAGCCGATGGGTCAGTCGATAGGACATCGCCGCGGGTCGGTCGTCGGGGCGTTGCTGCTGTGTGCTCTGGCCGGTTGCGCCGCGCCGTCGCGCGTGCAGCCGTCGCCGACGGCGCCTCCGGTGGTCGGACGGGAGACGGTCAACGCCACACTCTGGATGCAGCGCGCAGCGGAGTACCGCATCTCGGCCGAGCAGGTCTACGGGCTTGCCACCCAGCGTTTGACGACCACGATCGCGGCACCGGGCACGGCCGCAGTCGAGCAGCAGGGTGTGGATGCGGCGACGCTCGCTCGGCTGCCGACGGCCGTCATCGTCGATCTCGATGAGACCGTCCTCGACAACTCCTTCTATCAGGCGCGACGGGCGCTCGCCGGTGCCGAGTTCGACGACGCGTCTTGGGACGCTTGGATGCTGGAGGGTGCCGCGACGGCCGTACCGGGTGCCGTCGCGTTCCTACAGGCGGCGAGCCGTGCGGGGCACCGGATCTTCTTCCTCACGAACCGGTCTTGTCCGCGCGGTACGGCGCCGGGCGCCGCCTGTGCTGTCCGAGCCGCCACACTCCGTAATCTCGCGGCCTTGGGCGTGCCTGGGGGTGCCGACACCGACAACTTGCTGCAGCGCGGTGATCGTCCTGAGTGGAGCGGATCCGAAAAGATCTCGCGTCGGACCTGGGTCGCCGAGCGATATCGCATCGTGGCGCTCGCCGGCGATGATCTTCACGACTTCGTCGATCGCGCCGAGTACACGCGGCGGCGTGCCGAACTCGCGCCGCTGTTCGGCGCGCGGTGGTTCCTGCTGCCGAACGCCATGTATGGGTCTTGGGAGCGTGCGATCGTCAGCGGCAGCTGCACGCCGGGCATGGATGCCGCGACCTGCGCGGCAGCCAACACCGCGCGCAAGTACGCGCTGCTCGATCCCGCGCCAGCGCCCTAGGGGCAGGCCTTAGGGGCAGCGCGCGCCGGGCAGCGCGATGTCCACCCAGACCAGTCGATGATCGCTGCTGGTGGCGGCGTCATCGTTCACCCGCGCAAAGGCGGGATCGTCCTGCGTCGGCCAGTACACACCTGATGCGCAGACCGTGAGATCCGCCGAGGGCAGGACATAGTCGACGCGCATGTTGCCGGGCGAGTTCGTGCCGCCGTCGGAGAAATCGGCGGTGTCCTCGTTCGCCGGGCCGCGCTGGCGGTCGTTCGCGCCGCCTTGTCGGCGCGCCGCTTCAGCAGCGCCTGCGCTGCGCGGTACCCATCGCCCCACCGCTGCCTCGCGGTGTATCCGTGGATGATCGAGCAGCTGCCGGATGGCGCCGTTGCGGCTGCCGCCATCGACCGGATCCGCATTGAGGTCGCCCGCGATCACGAACGAGGCCTCGACGGCGAGCCCGTCGCGCCGACCTGCGTCATCGACGAGGTAGGGAGCACGATCCGGCGTCAGGTAGTCCGCCCAGAGCCGGATCTCATCGTGGTTTCGGCGGCCATTGCGGTCCTCGGGGCCGTCGAAGCCCGGCGGGGTCGGATGACTGGCGAGCAGGTGGAGCACACGCGGCGGCGCACCGGGCGCCGCGTCCGGCGCCACGGGCAGTTCGAAGGGCAGGTCCCAATGGCTCTTCGAGGACAGCGGCAGCGCCGCGAGCGCGTCCGGGCCATACCACCCGGGGGGCAGGTCAGCGCCCGGCATGTCCCGCCACAGGAAGTTTCGGAAGCTGCGCACCTGATCGCGGCGCAGCGTGAGGCGCGAGCAGACCAGCATGCCGTACTGCCCGGGGGACAGACCGAAACCGCGTGCGTCGTTGCCGCCACCGATGCGGCCGTCGCGATCGAGGTCGACGCCGCTCGGCAGTCCGGTGTTCGAGGGTGCGCTGAAGAGCGTGGGGCAGGCGATCGGTTCGCGACCGCCTTGGCTCACCTCGAGATAGCCGCGCAGGAAGGCGAGGGCTGCCGGGGCGGGCGGACGCTTCGCGTGGTCGTCGTCAACGGCACCGTCGTAGTCGAATTCATTGATCAGCAGCAGATCGGGGCGCACATCCTGCAGCACGGCAGCGATCGTCGCAGCTTGGGTGCTGCGTTCCGTGGTGAGTTCCTGTGCGAGCGCGCCCGCCTCTCGACGATAAAGGCTGACATTGTAGGTAGCGATGCGCAGGGTGCCGGGGGCGACGGGCGGCGGGGTCGCGCGCGGAGGGTCCGGTAACGCGGCCGCGGCTTCGGCGACCGCTACGACGCAGAGGATGGCTCCGAGGGTGGTCAGCATCTTCGGGTGTCGCATCGACTTGTCCTCCCGCGACCCAAAAAGAAAGGCGGGCCGAGGGGCCCGCCTTCCGGTGGTGGTCGACTCTGCAGTCGGTGATCAGAACTCGTACTTGAGACCGATCTGGATCTGCCAGCGTGAACGGTCGGTGTTGCGGAGCACGCCGCCCGCCGGACCGCTGACCGATTCCGGGTTGAGCAGCGTGGAATTGGCGCCCGAGATCCGGTACTTCGCGCAGGTCAGCACGCCCGCGTTGTCCGACACGCCGTTGGCGCCGGCGCAGGAGACGTCGAACAGACGGGCATCCTCGCCGAACTCGTCGATCACGCCCCAGTCCTCGTCGATGAGGTTCAGGACGTTGGCGATGTCCAGGGTGACCCGCGCCTTGTGGGTGTCGGAGAAAGCCGGCAGCTCCTGGCTGAGCTGAAGGTCCCAAAGGTTGATCGACGGGCTCGTGAAGGAGCCGCGTGGGACGATCCCACCTTGCGGGATGCCGAACTTCGCGGCGATCAGTCGCAGGTTGTCGATGGTTGCCGTGCTGTCGAAGGCGACGAGCGGTGCCGAGGAGAGGGTCACGACGGTGGTCGTGCCGACGAGGGAGGTCGTCGCGGTGCCCGACAGGTCCGGCAGATACGCGAGCTGAGCGCCGCGGGCGACACCGAAGGTCTCGTTGCGGCCCGAACCACCGTTCATGGTGAAGGTGACCGGACGACCCTTGCGGTAGTCAGCGAACAGCGAGAAGCGGGTCTCGTAGTTGCCGAACAGGTTCTTGCGCCAGCCGAGCTCACCCTTGAAGGCATCGGAGATCTCTTCCTGGCCACGGCCGGAGGTCGCCGTGTTCGGGTCGAGCGCGGCGTATTGGCCGCCGTAGAGCGAGCTTGCGGTGGATGAGAAACGGGCCGAGGCCGAGAACTCATCCGAATTCTGCTTGGAGTAGGAGAGGGACGCGCTGAAGCCGTTCTCGAAGTACTTCGAGACACCCACCGCGGCCGTCCAGATGTCACCGGTCGTATCCGGGTTGTAGGCCTGGATGTCGCGCCCGGATCCCGGGTTGAAGGAGTTGACGGTGCTACCGGGGACCGCGGTCCGCCGCGCGGCCGACAGGCCGTCGTAGCGGAGGCGGCCGTCCGGCGTGCGTGCTTGGACGCCGTTCACCGACAACGGAACGGCGCGGATGTCACGGAAGGCAAGTCCGTCCTTCGTGTACACATAGACGGCGCTCGCGTTGAGGTTCCAGCCGTCCATGAGCTCCCAGTTGACCGCGAGATTGGTGCGCCAGTCGGCGGGCATGTTGAAGTCCGGCGCCATCGAGTTGGTCTCGGAGGTCGGCGAGACCGTCGAGCCGCCGAGCGCAGCCTGGATGCTGGCCGGAATGCTCGAACCGAACGAGGAGTTCACCGGGACGTTCAGCGCGGCGAAGCAGACCGCCGGGTTCAGCGCGCAGTTCACGGCGCCCGTGGTCTCGGTGATGAAGCCGCCGCCCTGTGCGGCGGTGGCTGCGAGGCTGGTCGCATTGGCCGCGGTGAGCGAACGCTGGAAGGTGATGGTGTTGTCGAGGATGCCGGTGTTGCTGAACGAGTTCGAGAGGAACACGTCAGGCAGACCGCCCGAGAAGAGGCCGACGCCGCCGCTCACCTTGACGTTGTCGATCGGACGCCAATCGAAGGCGAAACGCGGCATCAGCACATCGAGACCGTCGTAGGTGCTCTGGTTGGAGAAGCCGTAACGGTTCACGAAATTC
>DBCG01000119.1:11815-15259 GCA_002292945.1 Proteobacteria bacterium UBA964
TCCCAGGTGTCCTGCAGGAACAACGAGGTGGTGTCGTAGGAGAAGTTCGCCGCCGCGTCGTTCGGGTTGCCCGACAACGCATTGCGGTAGATGAGCTCGCCGGCGAAACCGTTGGTGAAGTTGCTGATCGAGTCGAAGTAGTAGGTGCCGTCGCTGTTGGGCAGGAAGAGGTTGAAGACTTCCTGGCGCTGGTACTGCACACCCGCCTTGTACAGGTGGGTGTCCCGCGTGAGTTCACCCGAGAGCTGGCCCTGGGTGTTCTTGGTGTTGAGGAAGTTCGCGTGCCGGAATTGGTCCGGGCCGAAGCGTACGACGGACGCCGTGTTCGAGCCGTTGCGGCAGGTCAGCGGCTGGTTGGTCGTGCTCGCGGCGTCGAGCGCGGTGGCGGTCGAGCAGACACGGATGTCCGCGAAGTTCTGGCCTGAAGGCGGCTCCTGCAGGCGCGTGTAATCGCGCTGCGAGAGGCGGGCTTCGGTGGAGAAGGTGTCGGTCCAGTCCGAGTTGAGCTGCAGCGAGAGCGTCTCGTCGTCTTCGCCCGTGAGGTACCACTGCGAATCGAGGCCGGCGCTGGTGCTGCTGAGGTTGGTGCGCTGGATGACGCCCGACTCCGACTTGCGATAGGTCAGGGTGGCGCGCTGGTCATCGGTGATGTTCCAGTCGAGGCGCGCCGTGTACTTCTCGTCGGTGATCGGCTTGGTCAGCGGGATGCCGCCGAACGCGAAGGTCGAACGATAGGTGTTGGCGAACACATTGGTGACGGCGTCGATATCCGCCTGCGTCATCGGCGTGCCGCTCGGGCCGTTGATGGTGTTGGCGAAGCCTGCCCCAGCGGGACCGACGGAGGTGGCGTCGAGTGACTCGTAGTTCTCGTAGGAGAGCGCGAAGAACAGCTTGTCCTGGATGATCGGGCCGCGGAAGGTGCCGCCGTAGTTGTCCTGCTCGACCAGCGTCTTGACCGTGGTCTGCTTGATCTTGGTGCCGACCAGGTCGTCGTTCAGGAAGTTCGCGAACACCGAACCGCCGAACTCGTTGGTGCCCTGACGCAGCACGACGTTGATCGCGCCGCCGAGGAAGTCGCCGTTCTCGACATCGAAGGGGACCGCCTGCACAGAGAACTGCTCGACCGAGTCGATGGAGACCGGGCCGCGGCGGGTCGGCAGACCACCGGTGTTGAGGCCGAAGTCGTCCTGCGCCTGCACGCCATCGATGGAGATGCGGTTGGTGCGCGGGTTGGAGCCGGCGATCGAGATGCCGCCGTCGCCGCGCAGGTTGGCGGAGACCAGCGGGTCGCGACGGGCGAGGTCGCGGATGTCGCGGTTGATCGAGACGATGGCGTCGATCTGGTCACGGTCGAGGTTGGTGACCGCGCCGATCTCGCTGGCGCCGCGGATGGCCGAGGCTGACACCACGACCTCCATCGCGCCGCCCTCGAGGTCGGCATTGAGACGGCTGGTCTCACCGACCGTCAGGAACACGTTCTCGTACTTCTCGCCCTGGTAGCTGTTCGCCGTGATCTCGACGGTGTACGGGCCGCCGATGCGCAGACCGCGGGCGTCATACACGCCGCTGGCATTGGTGGTCTGAACGGAGCGCGTGCCGGTCGGTGTGTGCACGATGGTGACCGTGGCCCCGGGCAGGGCGTTGCCCGCCGTGTCGGTGATCTGGCCGCGCAGCGCCGAGGTGACTTCCTGGGCAAACGCCTGCGGGGCGCTGGCGACGGTCAAAAGGCCGACCAACAGACTGGCAGCGAACTTCTTGAGAAACATGGGGACTCCGTTTTCTTGCAGACTCAATTGATAAAAGACGCGGACAGGCCCCCGACGCAGGGGAGGCAGCCCTCGATGCAAATCAGTATGGGCAGTGAACATGGAGATTGTATTACGCGGAGCGCGACGGACGCTGGAAAACCGGCGGATACCCTTGATTTTCGGGTGTATTATTTACGCAACACCGCGGGCTTCCCTCCGCCCCGGGGGGGGTCAGGCTGACCCGGTCTCCAGGGCATGGCGGAAATGCCGCCTGCAGAGGGGTACGTAGCGGTCGTTGCCGCCGATTTCCACTTGAGCCCCCGCGGTCTCGACCCGGCCATCGCCGCGCACCCGGACGACCATGGTCGCCTTGGCGCCGCAATGGCAGACGGTCTTGAGTTCGACGAGGTTGTCGGCCCAGGCGAGCAGCTGCCCGCTGCCCTCGAAGAGGCGCCCGAGGAAGTCGGTCCGTAACCCGTAGCAAAGCACCGGGACATCCAGGTCGTCCACGACCTTGGCCAGCTGGCTGACATGCTCGGCGGTCAGGAACTGCGCCTCGTCGACCAACACGCAAGCGAGCGGCGCCTCTGCATGCGCCGTCGCGATCTCGGCATGAAGATCCCGACCCGGTCCGAAATGCCGCGCGTCGGCGCTGATGCCGATGCGCGAGGCGACCCGGCCGCCGGCGCGGTCGTCGAGGCGTGCCGTGTAGATGATCGTGCGCATGCCGCGCTCGCCGTAGTTGTGGGCGGCCTGCAGCAACGCGGTGGACTTCCCCGCGTTCATCGTCGAGTAATAGAAGTACAGCTTGGCCATGGCGCGTGCGGGGCGCTCGGGCGCCTCAGCCGGCCACGATGCCGACCACGCAGGCCGTCATGCACGAGCCGAGCGTCGCGGCGACGAACGCCGGCCAGGCGAGTTCGGCGAGATCGCCGCGGCGCGAGGGCACCATGGTGCCGATGCCGCTGATCTGGATGCCGATGCTGGCGAGGTTGGCGAAGCCGCAGAGTCCGTAGATCGCGATCAGCCGCGAGCGCTCGGAGAGCGCCTCGGGCGGCATGGCTGAGAGCTGGATGAAGGCGATGAACTCGTTGAGCACGCTCTTGACCCCGAGCAGCGAGCCGACCGTGGCGGCCTCGGCCCAGGGGATGCCCATCAACCAGGCGATCGGCGCGAAGATCCAGCCGGCGATGCGCTCGAGCGTGACCGCTTCGCCGCCCACCATCGGCAGGAAGCCGACGACGCTGTTGGCGAGCGCGACGAAGGCGGTGAGCACGATCAGGATGGCGATGATGTTGAGGTAGAGCGCGAGGCCGTCACTGGTGCCCCGGGTGATGGAGTCCATGGCGCTCGAGTAGATGCGCGGCGGCTCCTGCAGCGCCTGCGTGGCGTCGTCATCGTCCGGGATCATGATGTGCGCGAACAGCACCGCGGCCGGCACCGACATGATCGACTTCGTGATGAGGTGGCCGAGCACGCCCTCGAACTGCTCGCCGAGCATCGCCGAGTAGATGACCATCACCGACCCGGCGATGGTCGCCATGCCAGCGGTCATGACGAGCAGCAGCTCGTAGCGCGACATGCGCTCGAGGTACGGCCGCACGAGCAGGGGCGCCTCGGTCTGGCCGAGGAAGATGTTGGCGGTGGCGACGAGGCCGGCAGGGCCGCGCGTGCCGAGCGCGCGCTCGAACAGCCA
>DBCG01000039.1:0-189 GCA_002292945.1 Proteobacteria bacterium UBA964
CTGCGCGCACGGCGAGCCGCGCCGTGTCGCCCTCCCAACCGGCGAGCAGCACGCCTTGCCGGCGTGCGAAAGCGAGCGGCAGTCGGGGCGACCCGGCCGGGGCCCCACCTGTGGTCACGGCGGGGACTCCGCCGGTGGCTGCGCCGGGGTCGGCGACGGTGTCTGGGCTGGCGCGACGGCAGGGGCGGG
>DBCG01000039.1:282-15404 GCA_002292945.1 Proteobacteria bacterium UBA964
GCGGCAGGATCTCGCGCTGCGGGCCGAGGCGCCGCTGTTCATCGCGGATGTAGTTGTATTTTTGGTTGGTCTCGAGGGTGGCATCGAGCCCGTCGCGCAGGATGCGCGGCTGGATGAACACCATCAGGTTGGTCTTGTTCTTCTTGGCGCTGCGGGTGCGGAAGGCCTCGCCGATCACCGGGATGCGTCCGAGGAACGGTACGCGCTGCTCGCCACCGGTCTGCGAGTCCTGGATCAGACCACCCAGCACCACCGTGCCGCCATCCTCGATCAGCACCCGCGTGCTGATGGTGCGCTTGTTGGTGATGAGGTCCACTGCGCCCGCGCTCGAGGCGGCGATGCTCGAGCTCTCCTGCTCGATCTTGAGCATCACCGAGTCACCCTCGTTGATCTGCGGTGTGACCTTGAGCAGCGTGCCCACTTCGCGGCGCTGGATCGTCTGGAAGGGCGCGAGCGGCGTGCCGCCGCCGCTGGTGTTGGTGTATTGGCCGGTGAGGAACGGGACTTCCTGTGCCACCTTGATCTCGGCCTCTTCGTTGTCCATCGTGACGATGGACGGGGTGGCGATGATGTTGGTGGTGGAATCCCCGCGCAGCGCGCGCACCACGGCCGCGAAGTTGACGCCGGTGTCCTTCAGGCGGCCGACGCCGATGGTGGTGCCGCGCGGTGCGCTCGTGAGCGTGGTCGGATCGTTCACCGCACGCGCGAGGTCGATGATGCTGACGCCGCCCACCGGCTCGATGAAACCGCCGACCACGTTCCCGCTCTGGGAGCCGTCGAGCACCCAGTTGACGCCGAGCTCGGCGGCCTTGTCCGCCGAGACCTCGACGATGATCGCCTCGACGATCACCTGCGCGCGGCGGATGTCGAGGCGGTCGACGATCGACATCAGGGCGTTCATCTGCTTGGCCGGTGCGGTGACGACGAGCGCGTTGGTGCCAGGGTCCGCCCAGATGGTGGTGCTGCGCTCGGCACCGGTACCGGCGCTGGCGCCGGCGGCGCCGGGGGCGGTGCCGCCCGTGGCGCCGATCTGTTCCTTGAGTTTGGCGGCGATCTTCTCGGCATCCGCGTAGCGCAGATAGCGCACGCGGGTGTCGCCGCCGCCGACCAACGGCGTATCGAGATAGGCGATCAGGGTACGGGCGCGCAGTCGCTGGGTCTTGTCGCCGGCGAGCAGGATGCTGTTCGAGCGCTCATCGGCCACCGCGCGCAGCGGTGCCATGCCGCCCTCGGCTTGTGTCTGCTGCGGGTTGAGCGCGGTCATGGTGCGCACCACTTCGTTCGCCGAGGCGTTCTGCATCGGCACGACCTCGACATCCGCGTCGCTCTCCTGGTCGATGCGCCGGATGATGCGCAACATGCGGCTCACATTGTTGGCGCGGTCGGCGAGTATCAGCATGTTCGAGGAGGGGTAGGCCGCGAGGTGCGCGTTCTGCGGCATCAGCGGACGCAGGATCGCGACCAACTGCACCGCGCTGACATTGCGTACGCCCACCACTTGCGTGACGAGCTCATCCGAGGTGGCGCTCAGGCGGTCGGGCAGGTCGTTGCCCGGCACGGTCCGTGCGTTGGCGTCCGGGATCACCTTGACGGTCTTGCCCGAGGGCACCGCCACGAAACCGTGCACCTGCAGCAGCGCAAGGAAAGCTTCGTAGAACGCATCGGGCGTCATCGGCGTCGCAGACAACATCGTGACCTGCGCCCTGACGCGTGGGTCGACGATGATGCTCTTGCCGGTGGCGGCAGCGACCGCCTCGATCACCTGGGTGATGTCGGCGTCCTTGAAGTTCGGCGTGATGCGCGGGCTGGAGGCCCCTTGCGCGGCCACCTGACCCGTGGCGGCGAGGCCGAGCACGACCGTCAAGACCCATGCGTGCAGGGTCGTGCGCGTGCTGTTGAAGAGGGGCGAGGGCGAGGAGGGTCGCGACATGGCTGCTCTCAGGGAAGACCTGTGGACTATAGCCAAAAAACGATTCACTTCACGCCCACCTGACTTAGACGAGCGAGATCGATCGAGAGGTTCTCCGTCCGTCCGTCACGCTCCACGGTGACGACGGAGCTCGGCGCCCCGGCCAGCATCCGCAGAAACTGTGCCGCGGTCGCCTGATCGGTGAGCGGTGAGTCGTTGACCGCCACGACCAGATCGCCGGGACGCAAGCCGCTGCGGGTGAAGAGCGCCGCTTGCTCGCCGGGATAGACGCGCACCCCTGCCACTTGGCCGTCGCGCAGCATCGCCTGCCAGCGGATGAAGCGACCGGGGTCCTCGGCGATGGACGCGCCGAGCTGCGACGGTGACGCACCCGGCGCGAGCGCCGGCACACTCGTCGCCCCGTCCGTCGAGGGCTGGGCGGGCATCGTGGAGCGGGGGAGGGAGAGCGCTTCGCGCTGACCGCCACGATCTAGGATCACCCGATCGGGATGGACCTCCGCGAGCCGGGCGCCACCCGGGAGGGTCGCCCCGACCCCGTACAAGCGACCGGTCGCCGCGGTCTCGCCGATGATGGCCCGGCCGGCACCGGGGTCCTCGCGGGCGAACACCCCTGCCAGCACCAGCGGAAGCGAGGAGGGGGGCGCAGCGCCGCCCCCGTCGGTGGGTGCCCCGGGGCCGCCCAGGGACTCCCCGAACAGACGGGCGGCCACGATACGCCCGATGACGGCGAGGCCGGTGTCCATCGCTTCGGAGACGGGCGCCGAGCCGACCCCGCCCGAGGCGCGCGGGCCGGCGGCGACATGGCTGCCCAAGGCCCCGGTGACGATCCAGGCGAGTTGCAGCCCGATCAAGAGCGCGAGCGCGAGGGTGGCCAGCCGGGGCAGTTTCAAGCGCTCCATCATCCACCCATCATAGCGACTGGCGGTGTCCATCGGTGTGACGGTGTGGGCGGCCGGTGGGTGATGCTCTCCGGGTGACGGCTCCCTTGTTTTCGGTGGCGGTCGCCCCTATAACGAGCACATGTCTTCTGAAGGGTCTCGGCCCGACTTCGACGCGTCGGTGGCCGAGGCCACCCCGGAGGTCGCGCAACCACCGCTGTTCCAGGTCGTGCTGCTCAACGACGATTACACGCCCATGGAGTTCGTCGTGGATGTGCTCGAGCGGTTCTTCGGCATGGGTCGGCAGAAAGCCACGCAGGTGATGCTGGAAGTGCACATGCGAGGCAAGGGAGTCTGCGGCGTGTTCACTTTTCAGATCGCCGAGACCAAGGTCGCACAAGTGATGGAATACTCGCGCAGCCATCAGCATCCGCTGTTGTGCACGCTCGAGGAAACCTGAATTAAGGGAACGGATCGCAGGAGCGGAAAGTGCTGTCTAACGAACTCGAGACTTGCATCAACAAGGCGTTCCACGAGGCACGTGCCGGGAGGCACGAGTTCCTCACCGTGGAGCATCTGTTGCACGCCATCCTGCAGACCCCGAAGGTCCGCGAGGTGCTGCGCGCCTGCGGCGC
Organism: Proteobacteria bacterium UBA964; assembly: GCA_002292945.1. GTDB lineage: Bacteria > Pseudomonadota > Gammaproteobacteria > Steroidobacterales > Steroidobacteraceae > UBA964. The sequence continues at coordinate 3,726 of DBCG01000039.1, forward strand.
CGAGTCCGACCGTCTCTCCACCGAACTCCATGCGCACATCGAAGCCAGCACGCCGCGCCTGAAGGCGGGCGAGGACCGCGAGGTGCAGCCGACGCTCGGCTTCCAGCGGGTGCTGCAGCGTGCCGTGTTCCATGTGCAGTCGAGCGGCCGCAAAGAAGTCGGTGTCGCCAATGTCCTGATCGCGATCTTCAGCGAAAAACAGAGCCATGCCGTCTTCCTGCTCGGGAAGGAGGGTGTCTCACGCCTGGATGTCGTCAATTTCGTCGCGCATGGCGCCCCGAAGGACGGCGAAGAGAAGTCCGACAAGGAAGAGGCCGCCGCGCCTGGAGCCGACCCGCGCGAGGCCGACGGTGGCAGTGCGCTCGAGAAATACGCGACCAACCTCAACCAGCGTGCCGAAGCCGGCAAGATCGACCCGTTGATCGGCCGCCACATGGAGGTCGAGCGGACCATCGAGATCCTCTGCCGCCGCCGCAAGAACAACCCGCTGTTCGTCGGTGAGGCCGGGGTCGGCAAGACCGCGATCGCCGAGGGGCTGGCGCGGCGCATCGTCGAGGGGCAGGTGCCGGAGGTGCTCGCGGGCGCGACGATCTGGTCGCTCGACATGGGCTCGCTGATCGCTGGCACCAAATACCGCGGCGATTTCGAGAAGCGACTGAAATCCGTCCTCGCCGAGCTGCGCAAGCAGCCCGGTGCCATCCTCTTCATCGACGAGATCCACACCGTGATCGGCGCCGGTGCCGCCTCGGGCGGAGTGATGGACGCGTCCAACCTCATCAAGCCCGTCCTCAGCAACGGCGAGCTGCGTTGCATCGGCTCCACCACCTATGCCGAGTATCGCGGCATCTTCGAGAAGGACCATGCGCTCGCGCGGCGGTTCCAGAAGATAGATGTCGTGGAGCCCTCGGTCGCTGAGACCATCGAGATCCTGAAGGGGCTGCGCAGCCGCTTCGAAGAGCACCACCAGGTGACCTACACCGAGGACGCCCTGAAGGTCGCTGCCGAACTGGCCGCGCGTCACATCAACGAGCGTCACCTGCCGGACAAGGCGATCGACGTGATCGACGAGGCGGGTGCCCGGCTGCGACTGCAGCCCGCCGCGAGCCGGGAGACCGTCGTCGATGTACGGCATATCGAGGATGTCGTGGCGCGCATCGCCCGCATCCCGCCCAAAACCGTATCGAGCAACGACAAAGAGACGCTGCGAAACCTTGAGCGCAACCTCAAGCTCGTGATCTTCGGTCAGGACAAGGCCGTCGAGACTTTGTCGGCGGCCATCAAGATGTCCCGGTCGGGTCTCGGTGACGAGCGCAAGCCGGTCGGCAACTTCCTCTTCGCCGGTCCCACGGGCGTCGGCAAGACCGAGGTCACGCGCCAACTCGCCATCGCGCTCGGCATCGAGTTCATCCGCTTCGACATGTCCGAGTACATGGAGCGCCACACGGTGTCGCGCCTGATCGGCGCGCCGCCGGGCTATGTCGGCTTCGACCAAGGTGGCTTGCTCACCGAGGCGATCGCCAAGCACCCCCATGCGGTGCTGCTGCTCGATGAGATCGAGAAGGCCCATCCGGATGTCTTCAACCTGCTCTTGCAGGTCATGGACCACGGTACGCTCACCGACAACAACGGCCGCAAGGCTGATTTCCGCAAGGTCATCATCGTCATGACCACCAACGCAGGGGCCGCCGACATGGCGCGCGCGTCCATCGGGTTCACCCAGCAGGACAACGCCACCGACGGCATGGAGGCCATCAAGCGGCTGTTCTCACCCGAGTTCCGCAACCGTCTCGACGCCGTGATCCAGTTCAACGGGCTCGACGAGTCCACGATCGAGCGCGTGGTCGAGAAATTGTTGGTGGAGTTCGAGGCGCAGTTGGAGGCCAAGCGTGTGGTGGTGCACATGGACGACGCGGCGCGGAGCTGGGTCGCGCACAAGGGCTACGACCCGAAGATGGGCGCGCGGCCGATGGCGCGGGTCATCCAGGAGCACATCAAGCGGCCGCTCGCCGAAGAACTGCTGTTCGGGAAACTGGTGGACGGTGGTCAGGTGCGCATCAGCGTCAAGGCCGACGGCAGCGGGCTCGACCTCGAGTGCAGCACCAACGAGGAGCCGGCGCTCGTCAGCTGAGGGGTGAGCTCAGCGGCCGCGGTAGACGATGCGTGCCTTCGAGAGGTCGTACGGGGTCATCTCGACGGTGACCGTGTCGCCGGTGAGGATGCGGATGTAGTTCTTCCGCATCTTTCCGGAGATGTGCGCCGTGACCAGGTGCCCGTTCTTCAGCTTCACGCGAAAGGTGGTGTTCGGCAGGGTCTCGACGACTTCGCCGTCCATCTGGATCGCGTCTTCTTTCGACATCAGGTTTGCGGGCACCGGTTGGCTTTGAGAAGCGCGGATTCTGCCGCAGCGCCCCCCGCGAATCAATCTCCGCCGCTCGTCCAACGAGGGGGGATGGCCGGGTCGCAGTGCTCTGCGAGCAACGATTGGAACTCGGCCCGGGCGACCGGCCGGGCGCCGAGCGAGGCCAGATGGCCCGTCTCCATCTGGCAGTCCACCAGCGCGATCCCGGTGGCGAGGCAGCGACGGACCAGCGCCGAGAGGGCGAGCTTCGAGGCGTCGGTTTCGCGGCTGAACATCGATTCGCCGAAGAAACAGGCGCCCAGTTGCACCCCATAGAGCCCGCCGACCAGTTGATCTCGCCGCCAGATCTCCACGCTGTGCGCGAGCCCGCGCCGGTGCAGCTCGAGGTAGGCGGCACGCATCTCGTCGGTGATCCAGGTGCCGCCGCCCTCGCTGCGGCGGGGGGCTGCGCAGGCGCCGACCACCGCATCGAAATCGCTGTCGAACCGAAGCTCGAATCCGCCGTGGCGTTCGCGCTTGGCGAGCGAGCGGGAGCGGTGGAATTCGCTCGGGAACAGCAGCATGCGCGGGTCGGGTGACCACCAAAGGATCGGCTGACCGTCCGAATACCAAGGGAATATGCCGCGCCGGTAGGCGGCTTCCAGGCGCTGCGGTGACAGGTCGCCACCGGCGGCGATCAGGCCGGGCGGGTCCTCCTGCGCCGACTCCAAGTTCGGGAACGCAGTCGGGTCACCCGCCGGATCCAGCCAGATGAGCCGCCGACGGCGCGTGCTCATGGGGTGAGCTCCTGACGATAGGGCACGTGTTCACCGATGCCTGCCGCGTATTCGTCGACGCCGGCTCCCTCGGCGAGCAGGTAGTCGGCGATGGCGCGACGGAACCGCGGATCGGCGATGCGGTGCGCGGAGTGCGTCAGGGTGGGCACGAAACCGCGCGCGACCTTGTGCTCGCCCTGCGTGCCGGGCTCGAACCGCGCGATGCGGTGCTCGATGCAGTACTCGATGCCTTGGTGGTAGCAGGTCTCGAAGTGCAGGCTATGGAACTCATCTGCAGCGCCCCAATAGCGGCCATAGAGCGTGTCGCCACCGACGAAGAACACCGCGACCGCGACGATCACGCCTCGGCGTTCGGCGAACTTGAAGAGCAGCGAGTCCCCGAGCGAGCGAGCGAGGGCACGGAAGCAGTCGAGGCCGAGGTAGGGCTCCTGGCCGCGTCGCAGGAAGGTGCCACGGTGCAACTGCCACGCGGCCAACACCTCTTCGGGTGCGGCGTCACGACCGTGCACCGTGCGGAAGGTGATGCCCTCCTCGGCGACCCGGCGCCGCTCGCGGCGCGCTTTCTTGCGTTTCTCGGCGGTGAAGCCGGCGAGGAAGTCTTCGAAGTGTGAGTAGTCCCGGTTATGCCAGTGGAATTGGCAGTCACGGCGCATCAGCCATCCGGCATCGTCGGTCGGTTCGGCGGAGGCGATGATCCGGCGATCGATCTCCGCGGGGAAGAGCACATGGGTCGACGAGAGGCCGCGATCGTCGGCGGCCGCGGCGAGCGCGGACAACAGTGCGGGCGCCACGGTCGGATGATCGAGATCCCCGCGCACGAGCAGCCTCGGTCCGGTCGCGGGCGTGAACGGCGCGGCGACCACCAGTTTCGGGTAGTACTGAAGACCGTGGCGGGCATAGGCTTGCGCCCACGCGAAATCGAAGACGAACTCGCCGTAGGAATGCGGCTTGAGCCAACCGGGTGCGGCGGCCGCCAGTCCTTTGGCGTCGCTGAGGGTGACGATGAACGGCTGCCAACCGCTGCGTCCGCCGATACTGCCGCTTTCGCAGAGCGAGGCGAGGAAGGCGTGGCGCAGGAACGGGTAGTGCGGGTCGCCGAGCGCATCCCATCGGTCCGCCGGGATGTCCTCGACCCGCTCGAGGAGTCCGGCACGCATCAAGCTTTGTCGAACCGCTCGAGGTAGCGATCGGCATCGAGCGCGGCCATACAGCCCGAGCCCGCGGAGGTGATGGCTTGGCGATACACATGATCGGCCACATCGCCGGCTGCGAACACGCCGTCGACGCTCGTCGCGGTCGCATCACCGCTGGTGCCGCTGCGGACCTTGATGTAGCCACCGTGCATGTCGAGCTGTCCATCGAATATCGCGGTGTTGGGCGTGTGGCCGATGGCGATGAAGACGCCGGTGAGGGCGAGGTCCTGGGGCGTGGCATCCGGGTCGGGCTGACCGCTGCCGCCCAAGGTCGGGCGCACCCGCAGACCGGTGACCCCTGCCTCGTCGCCGATGACCGCGTCGATGGCGTGGTTCCAGAGCAGCCGCACTTTTCCGGCGCGCTCACGCTCGAACAGGCGGTCCTGCATGATCTTCTCCGCTTTCAAGCGGTCGCGACGATGCACCAGGGTGACGCGCGCGGCGATGTTCGAGAGGTAGAGCGCTTCCTCGACGGCGGTGTTGCCGCCGCCGACCACCGCGACCTCCTGGCCGCGGAAGAAGAAGCCGTCGCAGGTCGCACATGCGGAGACCCCGCGGCCCTTGAACGCTTCTTCGGACTCTAGGCCGAGATAACGCGCCGAAGCGCCGGTGGCGATGATCAGCGCGTCGCAGGTGTACTCGCCGAGATCCCCGACCAGCCGGAACGGCCGCTCGCCGAGCGAGGTGGTGTGGATGTGGTCGCTCACGAACTCCGTGCCGAAGCGCAGCGCGTGCGCCTTCATCCGATCCATCAGCGCGGGGCCCATCAGGCCGTGGGGATCGCCCGGCCAGTTGTCGACCTCGGTGGTGGTCATGAGTTGGCCACCCTCCTGCATCCCGGCGATCAGCATCGGGGAGCGGTTGGCGCGGGCGGCATAGACGGCGGCTGCGTAACCTGCGGGGCCCGAGCCTAGGATGATGAGCGGACGGTGGAGGGTCTTCATGCAGGAATGGTAGGGCGTGGCGCGCACGAAAGCCACGCCGACGATACGCTGCCTCAGTTCGGCCGACCTGTCCCGGAGCGGCCGATTACTCTAGAATCCGGGCGCGAGCACGATGCCGCACACGAGGGCCTGTCTTGGCCGAATCCGCCGCGAAGAACGAAGCACCTGCACCCTTGTCCGAAGCCCTGAAGCGCGGTCTGCGCGAGGGCGGGGTGATCCTGCTCGGCGTGCTGGCGGTCATGCTGCTCGCGGCGCTCTCGACCTGGAACCCATCCGACCCGGGCTTCACCTACACCGGCGCGGCGGAGCCTGTCCCCGTCGGCAGCGGCGCGGACCCGGTGCGCAACCTGATCGGACGCCAAGGTGCATGGCTTGCCGATACGCTCTTCTTCCTGTTCGGCCGCCCCGCGTTCCTCTTCCCCCTGATGTTGGGAGCGGCCTGTCTCTGGTTCCACCGGCAGCGTGGCGTCGACATACCGTCGTCGCGCATCGGTACCTTGCTGCGGGTCGGCGGCTTCGTGGTGATGCTCGCGGCGGGATGTGCGCTCGCCTCGTTGCACTGGGGCGCAGGGTCGCTGCGCCAAGGCGCGGGCGGCGTCCTCGGTAGCGTGGTCGGCGACTGGATGCGCGGCAACTTCAACTTCGTCGGGGGGACATTGCTGCTGCTCGCCGGCGGGATGGTCGGCGTGACGCTCGCGTTCGGGGTCTCTTGGCTCGGCGTCATCGATCGTCTGGGCGGTGGCTTCTGGGGCGGCATCGATTGGCTGCGCGCGCGTCGTCTCAAGGCGCAGGATGTCGCCGAGGGCGAGGTGCGCCGCGCAGTCCGCAAGGGCAATGCCGAAGTCGAAGCGCGCCGTACCGCCTCGCGCGTGAAGCCGCGCATCGAGGCCCCCGCGCCGCAACCGGAGAAGAGCGAGCGCATCGAGAAGGAGCGGCAAGTGCCGTTGTTCCACGCCAAGTCGGGCGAGTTGCCGCCTCTGCAGCTGCTCGACGACCCGCAGGTCCGCGAAGCCTCCTATTCGCCCGAGGCGCTCGAGGCCATGTCGCGTCTCGTCGAGTTGAAGCTCAAAGATTTCGGAGTCGAGGTCGAGGTGGTGGCCGTGCTGCCGGGCCCTGTGGTCACGCGCTTCGAGCTGCGCCCTGCACCGGGCGTCAAGGCGAGCCAGATCAGCGGCCTCGCCAAGGACCTCGCCCGCGCGCTCTCGGCCGTCAGCGTGCGCGTGGTCGAGGTCATCCCGGGCAAGTCGGTCATGGGTCTCGAGATACCGAACGAGAAGCGTGAGCTCGTCACCTTCGGCGAGATCGTCAAATCCAAGGCCTACGACGAGGTCAACTCGCCGCTCGCCATCGCGCTCGGCAAGGACATCGGCGGCGCGCCGGTGGTCGCCGATCTTCAGCGCATGCCGCACCTGCTGGTCGCGGGCACCACCGGCTCAGGCAAGTCGGTCGCGGTCAACGCGATGATCCTCTCGATCCTCTACAAGAGCACGGCCGAGGATGTGCGGTTGATCATGATCGACCCGAAGATGCTGGAGCTGTCGGTCTACGAGGGCATCCCGCACCTGCTCGCGCCGGTCGTGACCGACATGAAGAACGCCGCCAATTCGCTGCGTTGGTGCGTGGCGGAGATGGAGCGGCGTTACCAGTTGATGGCGGCGCTCGGCGTGCGCAACATCGCGGGCTTCAACCGCAAGGTGCGCGACGCCATCGCGGACAAGAAGCCGATCAAGAACCCGGTGCTGTTGCAGCGCGCGGCCAACGACCCCAGCATCGACCAGTCGCAGATCCCCGATCTCGAGCCGTTGCCGTTCATCGTGGTCATCATCGATGAGCTCGCCGACATGATGATGATCGTCGGCAAGAAGGTGGAGGAGTTGATCGCGCGTCTCGCGCAGAAGGCCCGTGCCTCAGGCATCCACCTCATCCTCGCCACGCAGCGTCCATCGGTGGATGTCATCACCGGCCTCATCAAGGCCAACATCCCTTGCCGCATCGCCTTCCAGGTGTCGGCCAAGGTCGATTCGCGCACCATCCTCGACCAGAGCGGCGCGGAATCCTTGCTCGGCCACGGCGACATGCTCTACCTGCCGGCCGGTACTTCCACGCCCAACCGCGTCCACGGCGCCTTCGTCGCCGACCATGAAGTGCATAAGGTGGTGGAGGCGCTGCGCAAGACCGGCGCGCCGGACTATATCGAGGAAGTGCTCTCCGGTCCCCGTGGTCCGGTGCCGGGTCTCGCGCCTGAAGAGGGTGAGGGTGGCGGCGAGGGCGGTGATCCCGAGCAGGATGCGCTCTACGACGAGGCCGTCAAGATCGTCATCACCGAGCGCAAGCCCTCTATCTCCTACGTGCAGCGGCGGCTCAAGATCGGCTACAACCGCGCGGCACGCCTCATCGAAGCGATGGAGACGGCGGGGCTCGTCGGGCCGCTGCAGGCGAACGGCGGGCGCGAGATCCTGGTGCCCGCCCCGGCGGGCGAGTGAGCGGTCTTCGGTCCACGCGCAGCCGCGCCTTCCGTCCGCTGTGGTGCGTCGTCTTCGCGGCGGCGATCCTCATCGTGGGGGGTCCGTCGGTCGCTTTTTCGCAAGGCGGTGCGACGGTCGTCACGGCGCTCGACCGCTACCTTGAGGGGCTGGCGAGTTGGCGAGCCGAGTTCACCCAGTCGACCATCGACGGGCGCGGGCGCAGCCGACCGATCCAAGAAGGGCTGCTCGTCGTTCAGCGACCGGGACGCTTCCGTTGGGAGATCCGCAGCCCCGGTGCGCCGTCGGCACAAGCGGCGCAGGTGATGGTCGCGGACGGCAAAAATCTTTGGTTCTACGACCGCGACCTCGAACAGGTGACCGTCAAACCCGCCGGTGGCGCGCTCACCGCGACCCCGGCGATGTTGCTCGCGGGCACCGTGCCGCTGCGCGAGCGCTTCGATGTCGCGGCGACGGGTCGACGAGGGGGGCTCGAGTGGGTGAAGGTCGTGCCGCGTGGACTCGATGCCGAGTTCCGCGAGGCTCGTTTCGGCTTCGCAGGGCTCGAGCTGCGGCGTCTGGAGCTCGATGACAAACTCGGCCAACAGGTCGTGCTGTTGTTCCGGGGTGGCCTGCGCAATCCTGCGTTGCCGCCGTCGGTGCTGAGGTTCGAACCGCCCGCGGGTGCCGATCTGATCGGCAAGCCTGCGCCCTGAAGCACGAGACCTTCCGGATGCGTGCACTGCATTGGCGGGGGTTCTGGCTGTCGGGCGGTGCTGCGCTGGTGCTGTTCGTCACCTACCTGTGTCTTCGACCATCGACGGGCGGCGAGCAGTTGTTCCCGAACGCGGACAAATGCGCGCATTTTTTGGCATTTTTTGCGCTCGCCGGCATGCTGCTCGCGCTGGTCGAGCGTCGGCACTACGCATCGGTCTGTCTGGGGCTGCTCGTCTTCGGGGGCGCCATCGAGATCGCGCAGTACCTCCTGCCGTATGGCCGCTCCGCCGAGTGGCTGGATCTGGCTGCGGATGGCCTTGGTATTTTGGCGGGCTCGATCCTCTCGTGGTCGATACGCGAGTCCTGGTTGCAGCGCATCGAGCGCTGGGTCGGTGCGCGTGGCTGAGCAGACCGAGATGGGGCTGGGTGGTTCGGCGGAGCCTCGGCGCAGTGCGGCGCCTCCCGCGGCGGAACGCCCGCTCGCCGATCGTCCGCTCGCGGACAGGATGCGCCCGCGCAGCATCGCCGACATCGTCGGTCAGCCGCAGGTGCTCGGGCCCGGCAAACCGCTGCGCGTCGCGCTCGAGACCGGCCGCCTGCACTCCATGGTGCTGTGGGGGCCGCCGGGGTCGGGTAAGACCACCCTCGCGCGCCTTGTGGCGCAAGGTTCGGACGCTCAGTTCATCGCACTGTCGGCGGTGATGGCCGGCATCAAGGACGTGCGCGCGGCGGTGGAGAAGGCGCAGGCCGAGCGGGCCGCGACCGGTCGTCGCACGGTGCTGTTCCTCGACGAAGTGCACCGCTTCAATAAAACCCAGCAGGACACCTTCCTGCCCTACATCGAGGACGGCACACTGGTGTTCATCGGTGCGACCACCGAGAACCCGTCCTTCGAGGTGGTGAGCGCATTGCTGTCGCGGGCGCGGGTGTATGTGCTGCGCGCGCTGCAGCCCGCCGATACCGCCGAGATCATGCGTCGGGCGCTCGCCGACCCTGAGCGAGGCTTGGGTGGGCGCGGGCCGGGCGGGGCGGATGTCGAGGTCGACGAACCCGCACTCGAGTTGCTTGCGCGTGCGGCCGATGGCGACGGTCGTCGTGCGCTCAACATGCTCGAGATCGCAGCCGACCTTGCGGTCGAGGGACGTATCGGCGTGGAGCAGGCCGCCGAGGTCGCGGGCGGCACGCGTCGCCGGTTCGACAAAGGCGGCGAGCAGTTCTACGACCAGATGTCGGCACTGCACAAGAGTGTGCGCGGCACCGACCCGGATGCCGCGCTCTACTGGTTCTGTCGCATGGTCGACGGCGGTTGCGACCCGGGCTATCTCGCGCGGCGCATCGTGCGCATGGCGGTCGAGGACATCGGGCTCGCCGACCCGCGCGGGCTACAGCTCGCCATCGACGCCTGGACCGCCTACGACCGCCTCGGCAGCCCGGAGGGTGAGCTCGCGCTCGCCAACGCCGTCATCTATCTCGCTTGTGCGCCGAAGAGCAACGCCGTCTACACGGCGTTCAAGGAAGCGAATGCGGATGTGCAGGAGTTCGGCACGCTCGAGGTGCCGATGCCGCTTCGCAATGCGCCCACCTCGCTCATGAAGGATCTGGGCTATGGCAAAGGTTATCGCTATGCCCACGACGAGCCGGATGCGTATGCGGCGGGTGAGCGGTACCTGCCCGAGGGGCTGCCCGATCGGCGCTACTACCAGCCTGCGCCGCGCGGTCTAGAGCTGCGCATCGGCGAGGCCCTGACGCGGCTGCGTGAGCGCGACGGCGGCCGCGAAGGCGGCCAAGGCAGCAGCGGCGGAGGCGAGCGATGAGCCCCTGGCTTGCGGTGGCGCTCGGTAGCGCGCTCGGTGGCGTGGGTCGCTATGGCCTATCTCGTCTATGGCCGTGGGTGCCGGGTGGCTGGCCGACGGCTACAATGACGGTCAACCTGCTCGGCAGCTTCGCCATCGGACTGCTGTCGGTGGTGTTGTCGGCGCGGGCGGGCGGCGCCGAGACGGCGCGGCTCTTCTGGATGACCGGCGTGCTCGGCGGCTTCACCACCTATTCGGCGTTCGCGCTCGAGACGGTGACATTGGCGGGCGCGGGCGAGGCGATGCGCGCTGCGGCGTATGTCGCCGTGACGGTGCTGGCCTGCCTCGTCGCGGCCTTCGCCGGCCGCGCGCTGGGACTGATGTTCGCGGGCGACTGACAACCCGCTTGCGAGAGAACGGAGAACGAAGTGCTCGATTCCAAACAACTGCGCACCGAGACCGAAGCCGTCGCGCGCAACCTCGCGCGGCGCGGTTTTGCGCTCGATCTCGATGCGTTCCGCGCTCTCGAAGAGCGTCGTAAAGCCGTACAGATCGAGGCCGATCGGCTGCGCGCCGAGCGCAATGCCAACGCCAAGGCCGTCGGTATGGCCAAGGGCAAGGGCGAGGACGCGAGTGCGATGCTCGTGCGCGGCGAACAGCTCACCGGCGAACTCACCGCGGCCGAGTCTGCGCTCGCGGCGGTGCAGACCGAGTCCGACGCCTGGCTGATGGGTCTGCCGAACCTGCTGCATGACTCGGTGCCGGACGGTCGCGACGAGACCGCGAACGTCGAGGTGCGCCGCCACGGCACGCCGCGGGTGTTCGACTTCACGCCGCTCGATCACGTCGACCTCGGCGCGAAGTTGGGTGGGCTCGACTTCGAGGCCGCGGCACGCATCTCCGGCGCGCGCTTCGCCGTGCTTCGCGGCGGCATCGCCCGTCTGCACCGCGCGCTCGCCCAGTTCATGCTCGATCTGCACACCGGCGAGCACGGCTACCAAGAGATCTACGCGCCTTACCTCGTCTCGCCCGAGGCGCTCGTCGGCACGGGCCAGCTGCCGAAGTTCGCGCAGGATCTCTTCGCGGTGCAGGGCGAGCGGCCGTTCTACCTGATCCCCACCGCCGAAGTGCCGGTGACGAACCTGGTGCGCGAGCAGATCATCGCGCCCGAAGCGCTGCCGATGCGCTATGTGGCGCACACCCCGTGTTTCCGCTCCGAGGCGGGTGCTGCGGGCAAGGACACCCGCGGCCTCATCCGCCAGCACCAGTTCGACAAGGTCGAGCTCGTACACATCGTGAAGCCCGAGGACTCCTACGCCGCGCTCGAGCAGCTCACCTCGAATGCCGAGACCGTGCTGCAGCGCCTCGGTCTGCCGTACCGCGTGCTCGCGCTCTGCGCCGGCGACATCGGTTTCGGCAGCACCAAGACCTACGA